>CAMHDS010000099.1 GCA_946183925.1 uncultured Fibrobacter sp.
AGGACATAATGCTTGCTATAAAAATGATTCCTTGAACTGTCTAAAGAGTGGGCGTTTTTATACATGGGCCGCCGCTATGAATATAAATGACAAATGGAATAACGGCATGGCAGCAAATGCTCATTTGGTAGATGAGCAACATAAAGGTGTGTGTCCGGAAGGATGGCATGTGCCGACTGAGACTGAATGGAGTAGAACGATGTATTATTTGAATTCTAAAGCGACTGATTGTTCCGAGAATTATAATGTGGGTAGCTATCCAGTGTGGTCACATATTATACCAAAACAGGCTGTATATTGGGATGGCTCCAATGATTTTGGCTTCAACGCTCTTTACGTAGGTGGGTATTATTATTTTGATGCGAATGATTTGTCTATGCCGGATGAATCGCATTGGATTGGGTGGTGGTCATCGAATGAATCGGATGATATCGCATCAAGAGGAAAAGTTATAGATGCTAGAAAAGATTATGTTGAAGTGTCAACGGAACAAAAAAAACATGGTTTACCCGTGCGTTGTGTCAGGAATCATAATCTAACCCTAGACTAGTTTCTGTGAATTGATGTGTAAACATAAATTTTTGAATTGATGGGCATGATGAAAGGGATAAAGTCTTTATTTGCTTTTTTGCTTGCGGCTCTAGCCCTTACAGCCTGTAAGGATGAGTCGGCTCCGAAGCCCGCTCCCAAGGACGTGGCGGCGGGCGCTCCTGCCGAAGAAGCCGTTCCCGAAAACGCTCTCTTGAAGGCAAAGGTCCGTAGTGTCATCGGCACGGTTGAACGGGAAAAGTCTGATTCCTGGACGCAACTCAGGGTTGGTAAAACTGTGGTGGAAAACGATCACGTGCGAACGGCCCTGGAATCGGAACTGATTGTGAACATGACCGACGGTTCTGTCCTCCGTGTGCCCGAGAGCTCCAATGTCACTTTCCAGGCGGAACTCCAGGACAACGTGAAGAAGCTCATATTCCTGGACATCCATTCGGGCAAGGTCCATTTCGACATCCAGAAACAGGAACAGGCGGAAATCTACTTCAAGACGGGGACGGCTACGGTAGCCATTCGCGGTACGGCTGGTTTTGTGGGGGAGGTCCAGGGCAAGACGGTGGCCTCCTTGAAAGAGGGTAAGGTGGAAGTGACAACTCCCAAGGGTAAAGCGACATCCATCGTCAAGAACCAGACGATTTTGGTGGATGACCAAGGGGATTCCAAGGTGCTGAAGTTGGAATCTTCGGGTACGGAAGCCCTGGCAGTAGCCATCGATTCCATCGCCAAGGCCGAAGACGGCGGTGCCGCCCTGAATACGGAAATTCTTGAAAAGTCCATGAACACCTTCGACAAGTCCTATGGTGAACGCCAGCGGAACTTCGAAAAGAATCTACAGTTCAAGGCAACGGTCATTGGCGACAGTGTCTTTGTGCCCAGCGTGACATTGCAGGCACGTGTGACTCCAGGAACCATCGTTACGGTGTGGGGTGAGCGCGATACCGTTCCCGAAAACGGCATTTACCAGAAAACCCTCACCTGGGGGGATTCCGCCTACGGTACCAAGAGGTTTTTGGTGGGCTGTAGCGACGGCGACGTGGAACTGCCCTGCTTCATGTGGGTCACGGAATACGCTCCTATGCCTGCGCTCGGTCCTGAAGCGTCAGCGGAGGCCCAGGATACAACGGCGGCCAAGTCTGCCGAAAATGACACGAACGGTGCAGTCGAGGGCAAGAACCTGAATCTCAAGGTTTCTGTGGCTGGCGGTCGCAATGAGCGGGTCCATTTGGACTTGCCCGCAACGGAGCTCTCTACCAATTTGAAGTTTAACTTGGCCGGTATTACGGCGGGTGATCTGGGACAGCTCAAGTCCCTGGTGGTGCTGCGCAACGGTAAGCCTTTCAAGACATTTGATGCAAACGACCTGACTAGCCTTGCCTACGAGGTGCCTGTGACCATCGAACGTAACAAGATCGCAGATTTCGAGGTGGTAGCGACCCTCAAGAACGGCAAGAATTTCAGGGCGAAAAAGACCTACGAAGTTTACTGCATGGTGGCTAACCACCCCGGTGGAAAGGCCAGAAATTCCATTGTGCCGCCTGACCAGGAATATGAACGCCTAAAACAGAGCGGAGGCATCACCCATGAGTAATCCTCCCTGTGTCATCCTGAGCGAAGTGCGAAGCACGTAGTCGAAGGATCTGGAAAAGTTTAAAAAGAAGGAACGAGAATATGAAAAAACGGTTGTTCATTTCGATTTCTGCGGCACTCCTTGCGGCCTGCGCCAGCAACCCTCCTGTAGATAATGACCCGGCACGTGCCCGCGCCAAAGAGGGCTATGCGGACTTGAATCAGGAAGCGGCAAACTATCCCAAGTCCTCCGCTTCTGCAGGGACAGCGGTGGCAGAACCTGCAGCTGCACCTTCCATTCAGGTTTCCAACGCGACCTTCAAGACAACGCCCACTGTGCTTGTGTCACCGGCTATTTCGGGAAAGATGGTCGGTTCCATTGACGTGATTCGACGGAATCCTCTGGCAAAAACTGCCATGGAAGTGATTAACGCCTACCTGACCAGCCGGGGCTATACCGTTGTAAGTCTTGAAAGTCAGGCCCAGTTGGACGAGGTGGTTCAACTCCAGAACGACATCGCCGGAAATGACGAAGACCTTTCCTATGTGGCGGGGCTCTCTGTAGGTGCGGACATCAACATTACTTATGCCGGGAGCATCCAGGAAAAGGACATCGTTATCGACCTGAATGCCAGCGAGGCCTCTACGGCGAACCTGTTGGCCAGCGAATCTGTGCGCTTGCCGAACAATGGCGACGATTCCCAGCGGGCCTTGGTGCAAAAGGCCATGGAACAGGCCATTGTATCTCTCGAAAACAAGGTCCGCGACCGCATTGCTGCTGAACTGGAAAAGGGCGTGCAATACAAGGTGGTGGCCCACCTGACCGGGGAATTCACCGACGATCAGGCCGAAGAAATCTCCAACATCGTCTCCCTGCAGGTCCGCAAAAAATTCAACAAGATGCAGGTGGTTTCCATGAGCCGTAACACCTACGACCTGATGGTCTATGTGGACCCCGACAAGTACGAGGACGCCCAGATGGTCTATGGGGAATTCGTGGAATCCCTTTCGGGCCTTGCCAAGGTCCGAAAGCAGAACATCACCAAGAAGCTGATTATTATGGAAATCCAGTAGTAAATTCGGAATTCGGATTTCGGAATTCGGAAATTGTATATGAATATGACGAAATTTCTTTTTGCAGTAATGCTGGCGGCCACTCTTTCCCTTGCCGCTAACCTGGTCACCTATACCGCCACCTCTAACGTGTCTCAGAAGGATGCCGACAAGAAGGCCCTGGAAGGGGCGGCCATGCAGATTGGGGCCAAGGTGGATTCCAAGATGGAAACACGCGTCTCGGAAAAAGCGGATGGTTCCATCGAAAAGACCACGGACAGCAAAAAGGCCGTTTCTACGAATGTTCTGCTGAAGGGAGCCAAAATTCAACCGGGTCCTAAGCAGAATGGCATGTTCCAGTCCACGGTGACGGTGGATTTGGACCAGTTGGCCTCCAAGATTTTGTTGGACTTGAACCAGATAAAGGTCCAGATGAAGTCCAAGGATTCCCTGATTCGCCTGGACATGCTGGACCGTGATTACCGCAAGATGGAAGCGGACATGATCCAACTGGAAAAGCTGGCGGGTCAGTATAACGACCAGTTGGAAGCCCTTTCCTTTGTGCAGGCCGTTCCTAAGGAGTTGCAACTGGAAACCACCATGGGAGAGCTGACGGAATTCTTGATTTCGTCCATGCAGACCGTGAAACTTGAAACCGGAGAAAAAGACGGCAACTTGCGTGTAATAGTGACCGATTTTGCAGGTCCTATCGCCAATTTCCCAGTGGCCTTGACCCAGGATGGCAAGAATGTGGCTGTGGCCAAGACGGATGCCAAGGGTGTGGTGAATTTCAACTTGAAAAAAATCAAGAATCTTAAGCCCAGCGGCGATGTGACTGTCCATGCCGACATGAACTTCAAGTTTGTGCGGCAGTCGGCACTCCAGAACGTGAACGTGACCTATGGCGCAAAAAAGACAGGTGTGGCTTACCGCCTCTCTTGCAAGGGAACTGCCGCCGAATGTGGGGCCCTTCAGAAATTTTTGACGGATGCGGGTCTTACCATTGCCGACCAGGCCGGGCTACCGGAACTTTCCGTTACGCTGGAATTCAGTGACAAGGACAATTCCGCAAAGACCCTTACCACCTCACGGGCGACGGTGAAGTTTAGCAGTGCAAGCAAAGAGCTGGTGGAACAGCCCCAGGGCGTGGGCCGCGATGCCGAAACCGCTCACGTGAAGGCTATTTCCAAGTTGTCGGCTTCTAAAATACTGGAAACCTTCGCGACCGGTAAGTAAGTGCACATTCGTCATCCCCGCCCCGGAACCAAGTCCGGGGTAAACTCCGGCGGGGATCTAGTTTTATACACTAAGTAAACAAAAGTTTACGCACGAAAGGGTACACCCACTTCTTTTTAGGGTATATTTACAAATAAAGAAAACATCAACTCACAAGGAGCCAACATGAAACGAGCCTCTTTCTTTACGATATTGATTGCCTTGATGGCAATGTTCTTTGCTGCTTGTGGTGATGACAGCAGCAGTGGCAACAATCCGACGTCTACCGACCCAAGTGGTGAAAATTCCGAGAAAAATGGCTCCGTAACGGCCTTTTTACCCAATGATTTCGCAGATAAAAAAGTTGAAGCCTGGTACATGTACAAGGAAACTCAGAAAGACGGTACGCAGCGTGTGACGGCAATCTTCTGCTTCTCTGACGGTACGGGTGTTGCCACTATGTATAAGCTTAAATCTGATGGAACAGAATTCAAGAAGAATGAAGGAGAATTTGAGTACACTCTAGATTCTGGTGACTATACCACGGGCAAGGTCAGCGTGATTATGGGTGGTTCAAAGATGGCTGTTGATATAAACGATGGCGTCATGACATCAAATTTCCTGGAGAACGAGATGACCAAGCAGGACAACAGCAAGGTTCCTGCTGCTTCTAAGCCGACGGAAAATTCCGACGACAATGGCGGTCACTCTGGCGATAACGGTGGCCCCTCCGGTGACGAAGGTTCTGTAGAAAACGAGGATGTTGAAGGCTTTTTGCCTACGGAATATGCCAAGAAGACCGTTGCTGCATGGTATATTGCTGAAGCGGAGAGAAGTGCTGATCAGGTGAAGATTATGGCCGTTTTCCTGTTTGATGATAATTCGCTGGTTGTGACCAAGCATAAAGTTAGGTCAGATGGACGCGAATACAGGGAAATCGAGTTCTCTGGTTCCTGGGAAATGCTGGAGGGCAACTTTGAGGATGGCAAGGCTTCCATTTCAGGCGGCATGGAAATTACCATTGTAGACGGTGCGATGGATGTGCAAGGCGAACACTTTGTTAAGCAGGACAATTCCAAAGTACCTGAAGCTAGCGATGTCATGACAGAAGAAAAGAACTAAGGCTTGCTTTAGATTTCTGGTGTTTGAAAGTCCGGCTTACTTGAGCCGGATTTTCTTTTGGGCGTAGATGGACTGCCCGCCGTTGCAGGCATAGGCCAGCGTACACACGATAAAGAAGGCGGGGAGGGTGTCGAATCCGAAAATTTCTGCCCCAACCAGGATGGGGGCAAAAAGCGTGTTGGTGGCTCCGCCAAAGACCGCCGCGTATCCGAGAGCCGCCGCAAGGGGGAAGGGCACGCCCACGATGGTGGCGATTACCGCTCCGAAGGTGGCTCCGATGGTGAACAGCGGGGTGACCTCGCCGCCCTGAAAACCCACCGAAAGTGTCACGATGGTGAGTACCATCTTGAAGAGCCAATCCCACCCGAAAATTCCCGCGGCGCTGGCTGTAGCCGCTCCCGGATTGCCGAAGCAGATGTCGGTGAGGTTCGTGCCCAGGCCGGAGTAACGGCCTTGCCAGAGCAAGAGCAGCAAAGCGCTCAGCACGATACCCATGATGGCGACTCGCTTGAGAGGGTTCGGGAACTTTTCTGCAAAGAACTTTCTGGAAAACTTGAGCAATTTCGCAAAACCGCCGCCTACAAGCCCAAAGAGAACGCCCAGCAGGGCGAGCCTCAGGATAAAGTAGATGTCAAGCCCGTTTTCTCCGTAAAACAGGCTTGACACGGTCCAGTCCGGCGAAAAACTGTTCAGGCTCACAGTGAACTTTTCGTAGCCGATCATCTCGGAAACCTTGTAGGCGCTGACCGCCGCCGCCACCGCCGGGAGCAGCGCCGCCATCTCGAGATGACCGGCCAGCAGGATTTCGAGGGAAAGGGCGACGGCCGCCATAGGGGTCTGGAAAAGCCCTGCAAATCCGGCCGCCATACCCGCCACAAGCAGAATACGGGGAGCGTTTTCTACATGAATCTTGGAACTCATGTTATGTCCGAGGGTCGCCCCGATTTGCATGGCCACGCCTTCGCGGCCGGAACTTCCGCCAAAGAGGTGAGTGACCCAAGTGGTTGCCATAATAAGCGGGATCAGGCGCAGGGGAATTTCTTTTTCTTTCCCGTGGGCTACGTCAAAGATGATTCCCATGCCTCGTTCGGAGCCGTTGCCAAGTTTTTTGTAGGTGAACACGATGGCAAGGCCTGCAAGGGCTAGCCCAGGAATCCAGTAAAGCGGGTGGGCGTCGCGGATATCGCTGACATTCTGCAGGATAGACCCGAAAAAGGCGCAGAGGGCCCCGACGATGGCCCCGAGGACAAGGGCCACCACGATGAGCACCGGCTGTGAAATCCAGTGCATCACCTTTTCTTTGACTTTGGCTTTGACCATGTTCATGGCCTGCTCCCTCATTTCGGGAGTCATATTCTGGTATATGTCTTGCCAATTGTTGAAGTTCATCGCAAAGTCCTTTTTCGGCGCCAAATTTAGAAAAAGGCAAGAAAAGAAAATGTCGGCCTCGCGACCGACACTCTAATTTTTTCCTGGATCCTTCGCTCCCTAACGGTCACTCAGGATGACGATATGGCTTACGCCTTATCGTCACTTGTTATTCGCGCGGATGAGGTTGAGGGCCGAACCCGCCTTGAACCATGCCCACTGCTGTTCGTTGTAGGTGTGGCTGAGGGCGA
>CAMHDS010000100.1 GCA_946183925.1 uncultured Fibrobacter sp.
AAGCCATCCATTACCGTTCCGACCGCAACATGGGCCCGTTCGTCCGCGTCCATTGCGCCTCCATGCCCGAATCGGTACTAGACCGCGAACTGTTCGGCAGCGTGCGTGGTGCCCTCGTGGGTGTGTTCGCCGAGACTCCCGGCCGCGTAGAACAGGCGGTCGACGGCACGCTGTTCCTCGACGAAGTGGGCGAACTTTCTCCGAACTTGCAGGTGAAACTCTTGCGCCTGTTACAGAACGGCGAGGTGGAACGCATTGGCGCCCGCATTCCCAAGAAGGTGAACGTGCGCGTGATTGCGGCCACCACCAAGAACCTGCAGCAGATGGTGGAAGAAGGAACCTTCCGCGAAGACCTTTACTACCAACTTCACATTTTCCCGATTTACGTGCCGCCGCTCAGGAACCGCAAGACGGATATAGTGCTCCTGGCGGACCACTTTGTGGAGCATTACTGCCGCATCGTGGGTAAGAACGTGCGCCGTCTTGCCCGCACCACCATCAACATGCTCATGAGTTACCCGTGGCCCGGAAACGTGCGCGAACTGGAAAACGGAATCGAGCGCGCCGTCCTCGTTGCCGACGAAGACGTCATCTACCCGCACCATTTCCCGACCACGCTCCAGACGGCGGAAACGAGCGGTACTCCTGTGAACGGCAACCTGAAACTCATGGTGGAGGCCTACGAGAAAGACATCATCTGCGATGCCCTCAAGAGCAGCAAGGGAAAGGTGGCCGCAGCGGCCCGTAGCCTTTCCACCACACCGCGCATTCTTACATATAAAATAAACCAGCTTGGCATAGACCTCGCTGGTTTTGGAAAATAGCCTTTGTGAGGCTGTCGTCTTTAGATTAATTGAATGTTGCGGAGAACATTATGTTGATTCCATATGCTGATGCGTCGCCTGCATCATGCTTGTCTTCCGCACTTCCATAGGTGAAGGCGGCTGATACGCCAAGACCCCAGTTGTCGCTGACCCACCATTCCTTTCCGACAGCAACTTGGAATCCAAGGCCTTCCTCTGTTGAACCTTCTATGTTGCCATCGTCCCCATTGTCTTGAAGATTGAAACTTGCAAGACCAATGGAACCGCTGAGAAAGACATTTATAGGCAGATAATATGTTAACCCGATTCCAAGAAATGACATGCTCTCGCTTTTTTCAGATGTAGAATAGCTTCCGCGTGTAGAAGATACTTCTAAATCTTCGCCGTTGCTTACGCCTGCAAGGGTAGCGTGCAAAAGGGTATTGGGTGCGATTCGTCCGCCAAGCTTGATGTCGAATTCACTTGCAACACCTTTTGCTTCAAGATCCGGAACAAGGGCTGTATTGCCACTGTACTCAAAACTTTGATAGCCGAAACCCAGTGCCAGGTTTAAAAAGAATCCATCGTGGGTATGGGGTGCTGATTCTGCAAAGCAAAGAGTGGCCACCATTGAAATGAGAATCAAAATTTTTTTCATCGTTTTCTCCTTGTATAAAATTTCACCCAAATATAAAATACCCAATCAATGTAATCAAGATATGTCATTTTTTGATAATGTTTTTTATCTTTGTGAGTGTGGTACATATGGTGAATAAAGCAATCAGTTTCTTTCTGTTTTTTGTCGCGTTGCTGAATCTTTGCGCTTGTTCCGACGATTCTTCCAGTGGCTCTAGCGTCAATGGCTCCGATGGGGGCGGCTCTAGTGCCGAAATTTCTACAAATCCAGAAAGTTCGGCTGCTGCTGTGGATACTTTAGTTGAGTATGTTGAACCGCCTGCGCTATCTTGCGAGCTGGTAAAAGGTCTGCAATTTGAGTCTTCGCCCAAGCTGGATACTTCGTACTTTATCAAAAGTTTTGGTTTTTATGGCGATGACTTGATTGCCATCCCCCGTCATCCCAATAATTGTGGGCTCTACGGCCATGAAAGTGATCCTGCCATAGACACCTTCTATGTCAAAGAGGGCGGGGCTACTTCGTGGCAGAAACTTGACGCTTTTAAGCATTACATGTACGAGCAGGAAGGTAACAAGCTTTGCATTGTAGGGAAAAGGCTGGCGTTGATTCGCTCTGGTGGTAATGCGCCTAACGTAGGCCGAGAGTTGTGCCGTTCAGAAGATGCCCGAAATTGGACATGTGATCCTATTGATGGCGATATTTATCGCGATTTTTGGTTGACCTGTGATGATAAGTATTTCTACAAGAGTGAATACGATAACCTTTATTATTCCGAGGATGCTACAAACTGGACTGCCATTGATTTCCATTTTTCTGAGGGAATTCATTCCGTATATACTGCTTTTGCTAACGATACGGCGCGTTTTATTGTCGTTACTTACAATGCTTCCCAAAATCCAGAGTGGTCCTGGCAGATTGCTTTGCTACATTCCAAAGATATGGTCTCTTGGGATACCACATATGTCATGGGGCCGATTGCATATTCTTTGGCTCGGTTAGGAGAGGTGTATGTTTTGAATGCGGGGTGGGGTGGTGCAGGATCCCTTTACTATTCCAAGGATCTAAGGAATTGGACTCAAACAAGTTTAAAGAGCAAAGAAGTGATACGCGGTTCGATGGCGGTGTCAAATGGGGTTTTAGTTGTAGTAGGCGCCTATGGGCATGTTTATATCTCGAAGAATGGAAAGGATTTCGAGGCCCAGGAAGCCTGCGGGGCAAAGGAAAACTATGTTAGCGTGATTGCAGATTCAAAAGGGAGCTTCTATGCCCTTCGAGAAGAAAGCGCTAGCGGTCTTTATGGTGGAAAATACGATATCCTCCGTGTTGTGGAATAAACCTGAATCGTTACTAATTCTATATTTTGCCATTGAAAATAACCCTAACCCCTAGATCCTAGCCTCTAAATCCTAAAATGCAATTCCGTCCTGTTAAAGAACAACTTGAAATTTTGATGCGCGGCGTAGTCGATATTGTGCCGCAGGATGAACTTGAAAAGAAACTCCAGAAGTCCTATGAAACGGGCAAGCCCCTCCGTATCAAGATGGGCGTGGATCCCACGGCTCCGGACGTGCACTTCGGCCATACGGTGGTGATGCGCAAGCTCCGCCAGTTCCAGGATTTGGGTCACACTGTGGTGCTCATCGTGGGTGACTACACTGCCCAGATTGGCGACCCCAGCGGCCGCAACAAGGCCCGCCCCCGCCTCAGTCACGAACAGGTGCTGGAAAACGCGAAGGAATACCAGGAACAGTTCTTTAAGGTGGTCCGTCGCGACCAGGTGGAAATCCACTACAACGGCGAATGGTTCTCCAAGCTCCCCTTCAGCAAGGTGACTGAACTCATGGGCCAGTTTACCGTGGCCCAGATGCTTGAACGCGAGGACTTCCACAACCGCTACACCGCAAATACGCCGATTAGCCTCCACGAGTTCATGTACCCGATGATGCAGGGCTATGATTCTGTGGCCATCCAGAGCGACGTGGAACTGGGCGGCACCGACCAGAAGTTCAACGTGCTTCGCGGTCGCGACTTGCAGCTTTTTGAAGGCATGGAACCGCAGATAGGACTCTTTATGCCCATCCTTCTCGGTACCGATGGCAAGGTCAAGATGAGTAAGTCCATCGGCAACTATGTGGGCCTGAACGAGCCTGCCGATGTGATGTACCACAAGATTTACAGCTTGGCCGACAGCATTGTGGAGAACTGGTTCGAACTGCTGACCAACATCCCGCTTGCAGAAATCAAGCAGATGATGGCGGACATTGCCGCAGGGCGTATGAACCCCAACGATGCCAAGCACCGTCTGGCCATCGACATCGTGACGCAGTATTACGGTGCAGACGCCGCCGAGGCCGCCGCTGCCAAGGAGCGTGAAATCCACAGCGGGAACGCCATCCCCAGCGATGCTGCCGAGTGCAGCGTGGCGGCCGGCACCTACGGTGCCCTGGACCTGCTCGTAGAAATCAAAGCCTTTGCAAGCAAAGGCGAAGCCCGTCGCATGGTCCAGAACGGCGGCGTGAAGATTGCGGGTGAAAAGCTAGCCGATCCGCAGTCCCAAGTTGAAATCAAGGGCGCAGACCAACTGGTCGTCCAGGTGGGTAAGCGTAAGTTCTACAAGGTGAACTTCTAGGTTTGTTATGGCTCAAGAAATCCTTATCCTCGGTCTCAATCCCGCCTGGCAGCGCTTGTTCTTTCTGGACAGGTTTATCCCTGGCGAAGTCCATCGTATCGGTAAGGTCGAGGAGTATGCTTCGGGGAAGGGGGTGAATTGCGGTCGTGTTTTGCAGCATCTGGGTGGAATTCCCCTGTTAATGCATTTCTTGGGCGCCGAGAATGGCTCGAAGATTTTTGATGAACTGTCCGCTTGCGGAATCCAGCAGGCTCCCGTGTGGATTAAGGAACCCACCCGAATTTGCACTACAATTGTAAGTGGTGGAAATACCACAGAGCTGATAGAGCCGTCGCCTGTTTTGTCTGGTAATGAGAACGAAGATTTTCTCCAGACGTTGAACGAGCACTGGACATCTACCCAATGCGTCGCTCTATGCGGGTCGTTCCCCCAATCTTTTGATGTAGAAAAGATAAACGCCTTGGATTTTACGGGCAAGCGCGTGTTTGTTGACGCTATTGAAGGTATTGACACCTGGCTTTCTAAGGGCGTAGAGCTCCTGAAAATCAACATGCAGGAATACTGCAAGCTCTTGACTCGTCTTGGAATCCCGCAGGTCACTTCTAGCCCACAGTTCTGGAAAATGACGGCCACTGCCGTGCTGGAGCGTCTCCCTATCAAGAATCTGGTGGTAACTGACGGCGATTCGCCGGTCCGCGCCTTCCGCTTTGTGGAAAAGAAATTCCAGGGTATGCAGCTGCAACCCCCCACCATCACCATGAAAAACAATATCGGTGCTGGAGATTCTTTCTTTGCTGGCTGGCTCTACGCTGATGGCGAGGGCATGAGCTTCGAGGAATGCCTGGTCAAGGCGACGGCAGTAGCCGTTTCTCGTTGCGAGGTGGACAAGCCCTGGGACTTGGACCTTGCTCGCGTAAGCGAACTGGAAGCGGAATTCAAGGACGCTATCGAAAAGCTGGAATAGTTTTTGCGGAGGCCTTATGGCAGGAACTCTGTTAGTCTTTGCGTCCAAACAGGAATTCCAGTTTTTTTTCAAGAACATCTCGGCGGTGGTGGCTTCTTCCACGCCGGCAATGCTCAATCCGTTTGTTGACGTAGCAATAGCTGGTGTGGGAATCGTAGATTTCTCAGCGAATTTGGCGCGTTTTTTAAGTCTAAAGAAATACGAGCGGACTTTTTTGTTAGGCATTTGTGGCGCTTACCCGAATAGTGGACTTCAGGTGGGGAGTGTTGTCCGTATCGATACGGAAGTCATTGCCGATATGGGAGCGCAGAACAGAGAGGGGCATTTTATCCCATGGGATACCCTGGTTTCAAAGGAATCTATCTACAAGGGAGCGTCTATACGTGATTTGCCCTTATGCCTTTTAGATGTTCCTGGGGTTGCTGGGGGAACTGTCAACTGCTGCACAGGAACTCAGTATTTGGGCAACCGTCGGGAATCCCTTTTTCAGATTCAGGTGGAAAGCATGGAAGGTGCGGCCTTTTTTGCCGTATGTAAAAATTTTGGTGTTTCCGGCTACCAGTTCCGCGCCGTAAGCAACATGGCCTCTGACCGTGACGAATCCTCCTGGGATATTCCTCGTGCACTTTCCGCTTTGAAACAATCCGTTCTTGATCAACTTTTCTAATTCAGAATCGTTCTCTAAAAAAACTAATTCCGAAATCCGAAATCCGAATTCCTAATTAATCTCACACCTCACACCCCGAACCTCAATGCGTCTTTCCCTTGGCATCTCCACCTGTCCAAACGACACTTTCATCTACGAAAACCTCATCGCAGGCCTAAAGGATTCCCCCTTTGAATGGAATGTCCATTATGCCGATGTCCAGACTTTGAACGAGATGGTCATAGCAGGCAAGTTAGATGTGGCGAAAGTCAGCGCCCAGATATACCCGCAAGTACGCGAGAATTACCGGGTGCTTGGCTGCGGTGGCGCCATCGGTTACGGCTGTGGCCCGCTTTTGCTATCAAGTAAGGGGGATTTTTTTGATCCTGGTAGCGACACTACCTTGCCTGGAAAAAATACCACGGCGGCGCTCTTGTTCAAATTTTGGTACAAGAAAAAGTTTGAGGGTTTGCCCCGCCTCGGTTATGCTTTCTTTGATGAGGTCTATCGTGGATTGCTCGCGGGTTCGGTGGCTCAGGGCGTGACTATCCACGAACACCGTTTCACCTGGAAACGGGATGGGCTTCATCTGCTGCAGGATTTGGGAGCCTTTTGGGAACAGGAAACGGGTGCTCCAATTCCTCTGGGGATAGCGGTTATTCGCAAGGGATTTTCTCGTGAAATAATCGAAAACGTAGAGTCGGAAATTCGAAAGAGTCTAAAAATGGCGTGGACGAGGAGCGAAATGGTGTCTCCTTTTATCCAGGAAAAGGCGCAAATCGAAGAAAAAAATGTTATAGAATCTCACATAAAAATGTTCGTAAATGACTTTTCTGAGTCAATTGGAGAAAAAGGTAAAGTTGCTTTGGATAAACTCTGGATGTTGACAAAGTGTTAATAATCTGTTTATACAACAAAAAAACTTGTAATAATTCGTTAATGTAATGTAAAATTTACAAAATGGCGAATTTTTAGCAAAAACTTTATTTATTTTCCCGTAAAGCATCTTTTTTATGGGAGTTCTATTATGAGCTTAGTAAACGACCTTGAACTGGAAGTCGAAAACTTCAAGCGCGAGTACGAAAAGTTCGAGCGCGGAAACAAGTCCGCCGGCACCCGTGCCCGCAAAGTCCTGCAGGACATCAAGAAGACCTGCCAGGAAATTCGCGTGTCCATCCAGGGGGCGAAGAAGGAGGAAGGGAAAGAGTCCCAGGCTCCTGAATCGTAATATTTGCTTTGCATAAGACAGACATCAGGCCAATTTTCTGCGAAAAATCGGCTTTTTTCGTGAAATTGGTTTGACTAAACTCGATTTTTGAGGTATATTCCCTTTTGAGTTTATGTTTGTCAGTTATGGCAAATGATAAAGTTAAACGAATTTATGTGTTCTATGATTGGAGAAACGTAGCAGTATGACCCTAAAGAAACTGGTC
>CAMHDS010000101.1 GCA_946183925.1 uncultured Fibrobacter sp.
CCATCACACGCAATCATCTTTTTTGCCATGTGTGTCTCCAATTTTTAGGTTTTTTCGAAAAAATCTGATTTAAGTGCGCTTCCGGCCCATTTGGAGCCAAAAGCGAAAAATCCAAGATGAAAAATATAAACATTGAAGGGGTGGGGGGAAAAAAATTTGAAAATTGACATTAATATAAGGTTTTTTTTAGATGGGGAAAAATGGTCTTTCGCTACGCTCAAGCCCCAACAGACCGGCTCGGTTATGCCAAACTTCGTTTGCCAGAACTCTCGCCTTGGGACTGTTGTCCCCCTCGCTCCTGCCCAATGTCATCCCCGCGCAGGCGGGGATCTCCCTTCGGCATCCGCTACCCCCTTGCCTAGGGCGGACAGCACTTAGGGGCTTTGCCCCTTAGTGCGCATGGCCACCAAGGTGGGGCCCGCCCCTAAAACCCCGTACGCAAGGGTTTTCTGAAAAAATACCCGCCGACCGTGTAAATTCCGCTTTACATTTTCCGTTCTACATCTCACACCTCACACCTCATACGTTCCTACTCAAGCGGATCCTCGCCTTCGCGAGGATGATACCTCTTGAGACCAGCCTTACTAAATCCTAGCCCCTAGCCCCTAGATCCTAGATCCTAACCCCTAGCCCCTAATTACTATATTCTCCCCATGCTCCATCTGTGGCTCATCACCGCTCCCGACGACTTTTCCGCCGAATTCGACGACATCGAGCAGATGTTTTCCCGGGGCCTTTCCCGCCTGATCCTCCAGAAGCGGGGGAGGAACGGCGCTCCCTACGCCTCCGAAAGCGAATACGAACGCTGGCTTCTAGGGCTCCCCATGGAATGCCGGGACCGCATCTGGGTCCGGGGCACGCCGGATATGGCGGAGCGACTTGAAGTCCGGGGCTGCCTCTGCGACACGGGTCGCCTCGCCGGCGATATTCCGCCCTCCTGGTACAGGATAAATACCGTCGCCGCCTGCAAGAGCGTAGAAGAAATCACGAAACTGCCTCCCTGGGTAGCCGGAGCCCTTCTCGGGCCTGTTTTTCAGCCAGCCTTTGCGGTAGAGCCAGTCTCCTGCGTGGACCTGTCACGGCTGGAAACCGATAGGGAAGGCTTCAATCCCTCGAATATCCCGCTTATTCTTTCGGGTGGCCTGGACGAAGAAACCTTACCGTCAGTCCGCCCCTTCGACCCGTCAGGAATCGCCGTCCTGGGCGGCGTCTGGAACTACGCCGACCCGGTGAACGCCTTCATCAAGCTGAACCGCTCCCTCGGCAACGCCCAATTGCGTCCATAAAAGTTTTTTGTAAGTTTTTGCGTAATAACGCGTTAACATAATCCAATTTGGAATAAGACAATTTGTGTTATTTCAACTTTTTATACATATATTTGGAATATGGAAGCAACGCGCGCGAAAATTTTGGTGGTAGATGACACCAAGACCAATATCGAAGTTCTCGAAGGAATTCTTTCAAACGATTACGATGTTTTTGTAGCCCTTGACGGTCACAAGGCCCTTATGCTCACCGAGAGGGTCAAGCCCGACCTGATTCTTTTGGATGTAATGATGCCCGAGATGGACGGATACGAAACCCTCCGCCAGATGAAGGCCCGGAATATCCTGGGCGGCACGCCTGTCATCTTTTTAACGGCAAAGTCCGATTCCAAGAGCGAACAGACTGGCCTGAATTTGGGAGCCGTTGATTATATCGGCAAGCCATTCTCTCCGGACCTGGTGCTGCTCCGCATCAAGAACCAGCTGGAATACAAGCGCCAGCGTGACCACCTCAACGAGCTGGTCATCGAAAAGACCCAGGACCTGAGAAACACCCTGAAGGTCATGCTCACCAGCCTCGGCGCTCTGGCCGAATACCGTGATCCGGAAACCGGCGGTCACATCAAGAGGACCCAGTTCGTAGTGCAGAAACTGGCCGAAATCCTGATGAAAAATCCGAAATTCGCAAAGGACATTCCCAATAGAGAATATGTGGACTATTTTGCGACGGCAGCGCCCTTGCACGACATCGGCAAGGTGGGCATCCAGGACGAGATTCTCCGCAAGCCGGGCAAGCTCAACGAAGAAGAGCGTGCCATTATGCGGGAACACGCCGCGATGGGTTACAACGTGTTGGTGGATGCCGCCAAGGGTCTCGAAGACAAGACCATGATTTTGATTGCGGCCGATATTGCCTGGTGTCACCATGAATATTACGACGGCAACGGTTACCCTCGCAAGCTCAAGGGCGACGAAATTCCCCTTTGTGCAAGGATTATGGCCGTAGCCGACGTCTATGACGCCCTCGTTTCCAAGCGCCCCTACAAAGAACCTCTGCCTCACGAAGTTGCGGTTGCAGAAGTTCTCAAGGGCAAGGGAAAGCAGTTTGACCCCGATGTGGTGGAGGCTTTTGCCGGAATTGCCGACAGCCTGCCGGACCTGTACCAGAAATTCAAGGATGAAGGAATTTGAGTAATAATTCGCTAAATGATAAGCGCCGTCAACTGAACTGGCGAATTTCCCTTGTCTATATGGTTCCCGTGCTCATTGCCACGGTGGCCCTTATCCTCATATTCTTTTTCTATATCAAGTCCACCCTGATTTCTTCGGCCTACAGCAGTACCGAAAACAGCTTCAAGAAAAACATTAGGCAATGCGAACTGTACCTGCAAGAAAAACAGGAGGACTTCAGCAAGTTCCAGAAGAAGGTTCAACAGACGGGAAAAGCGTCCTTGCGCTCCGTTCTTGCAAAGCAACAGCAAGAAGACGAAGACATCTCCGACGTCTATTACGGATTCTCCAACGGCGAATACATGAGCGCCCTTGGTGAAAAACTGGAAAAAACCGTTTCCGAAGTCCGCACAAAGTCCTGGTATCTAGAGGCCTCCCGCAACAAGGGCATTGCCTTGACGGGCCCGTATATCAAGCCTGCTCTCAAGAAAAACGTTTTGTCTATTTCTGCTCCGCTTTGGGACAAGGACAAGCAGATTCGCGGAGTCGTGGCCGAAGATATCGACCTGCAAAAGATTCGTTCTCTGATTTCCAGCATTGCAAGGGAAGAGGGTGGTGTCACCATCCTTGTAGGAAACGACAACGAAACGGTATATACCTATTTCCCCTACGAGACCAATGTCAAAAAAATTGAGCTCGACACGATCCAGGAACTTCGTGACCTTGCTTTAGAAGGTTTTAATACCGACTCTTTGAACTACGGAAAGGTGTTCCGCTTTGAACGGGCCAATTCTCGTCACCAAAACTACGTGTTCATGGTGACCCCCATGACCAAGGCTCCCATGTATGCCATACACGTTATCCAGCAGAACAAGGTGGTGTCCAAGCTCCGTGAAGACCTGAATGCCATCATGCTCCTTGTGACATTGGCCGTTCTTTTCATGATGATTATTGCCTCCGTTGCCGGGCATCTTCTTTTCAAGTGGCTTATCGAAAAGGACCTGAACGAGAGCGTCAGTTCCAGTACCTTGTTCGACACCTTGCTGGCTACACCCAATTTCAGTTTGATTCTGACCAACGATTCCTTCGATATTCTCCACGCCAGTGCCAACATTATTGATTTCTTGAACAATGGTGATGATATCAAGGGTGAAATCCTTTGGAAATTTTTCCCGGGCGAGGAATTCGAAAAGTTCGCCCGCAAGGTGGCCATGGGCGGAGAACTACACCCCAGCGAACGCAAGACCATTGTGAAGGTTACCAGCCCAAACGGGGAAGAATCCTGGTGGAATGTATTCTTTCAGTTGCTGGTGGAAGACGACGGAAGTATCCGCTACCTGTTCATGATTACTGATGAGACCAGCGGCATCCAGAAGGATACTATCTTGGATACCATCATGCTGTCGGCGGACCGTTCCCTGCTGATTATCTTCGACAGGACTCGCCACATCAAGTATATGTCCAAGCAGCTGGCCGATGTCTTTGATCAGGAATGGCGTAAACTTATTGGATATTCCCTTGATGATTTGATTTCGTGTGGTTTGCCCGAAGATATCGTAAAATCGATCGGTAATTCGTTTACCAAGCAAGAAATCTGGAAAGACTCCTTCTCGCTGAATTCACAGGACGGCAAGGGCGAAATCTGGTTCCGTGGCGAGGCGGTGACCTTGAAGGTCCAGGAATCTGTGGTGGGCTATATGCTTTCCATGGTGGACATTTCCGAAGTGGTGGAGGCCCGCGAGATTGCGGAACAGGCCACACAGGCCAAGAGCGAGTTCCTGGCCAACATGAGCCACGAAATCCGTACGCCCATGAATGCCATCATCGGTATGGCCCACCTGATTTCAGAAACAGAACTTTCCGAGCGGCAGCACAGCTTTGTGGACCGTATCAGCAGTGCCGCAAAGTCCCTGCTGGGTATTATCAACAACATTCTGGACTTCTCGAAAATCGAGGCCAAGAAGCAGGAACTGGAAGTCATTCAGTTCGTGCTGCAAGATACCATCAGCGAGGTGGCGGCCCTGGCCGAAGTCCGTATTACAGGGCGTCCTATCGAGCTGATTGTAGATGTGGACCCCGAAATTCCAGAAACCCTGATGGGTGACCCCCTTCGACTTTCCCAGATTTTCACCAACCTGGTGAACAATGCGACGAAGTTTACGGAAAAAGGCGATATTACCCTTCAAGTGCAGATGGAAAAGATGACTGATACTCATGTCCAGCTGGCCTTTAGCGTCAAGGATACGGGCATCGGCATGACTCCGGAACAATTGAAACGTCTGTTCAATGCCTTCACGCAAGCCGACGGTTCTACCACGCGTAAATATGGCGGTACGGGCCTTGGTCTTGTAATTTCCAAGTCCTTGGTGGAACTAATGGGCGGTCAGCTCAAGGTGGAAAGCACCTCCGGCGTTGGGTCTAGATTCTACTTTACCATTACGCTTCCCATTGCGCCCAAGGTGGGCGCTCCCAAGTGGAAGTCGGTTCACTCCTTCCAGAACAAGAACATTCTGCTTGTGGACGATTGTGCAAACCTTCGTTCCGTGCTACGTCACACCTTAGAAAAGTTCCACTGCGTTGTGGAAGAGGCTTGCTCTGTTGACGAGGCTATCGACCTGATTCAGGCACATGAATCGGCAGGGGAGGCCCCCTACGATATCTTCATCGTGGATTACCAGATGCCCATTTCGGATGGCTTCAATTTTGTAAAGGGTCTGCCGGCAAACATGCTGTCAATTCCAAAGATTCTGATGCACCCCTTGCATTTCGAAGAAAGCAATCGTATTCATGCCGAGGAAATCGGATTTAACAGTTGCCTGGCCAAGCCCATCCAGATCAGTTCGCTATTAACGGCAATGCAGGAGGCTGTCGGTGAAAAACCGGTTTACCAGAAGGCCGTTAAGAAAGAAAAACGCAAAATTTACTTCAAGGATGCCAAGGTGCTGCTTGTCGAAGACAACAAGATGAACCAGGAACTGGCCGTTTCCCTGTTGAGCAGCGTGGGTCTTACCGCCATGATTGCCAACAACGGTAAAGAAGCGATTGAGCTCTTGAAACCCAATTCCTTTGACCTGGTGCTGATGGATATCCAGATGCCCATTATGGACGGTTTGACGGCCACCAAGCAGATTCGTGAAAAGAAGGAAGAGTATTTCCAGAAGGTCCCGATTCTTGCCATGAGCGCCCGAGCCTTCCAGAAAGACAAGGAAGAATGTTTCGAAGCGGGTATGAACGTCCATATCGTGAAGCCCATTGACCCCACTGTTCTTTACGAAGAGATGGCGAAGTTCCTGCCGATTGCTTCCGAAACGGCCGAGACCCAGACGACCACTACGGTGGTGTCTTCAGATTCTGTACAGCTTTCTTCTGACGACAAGGACTTTGCCGCCAGGTTCCAGAAGATTCCGGACTTTGACATATCTGCGGGCCTCTATCACGCCAATAACAACCGTACACTGTATCTCAGGATTGTACAGGGCTTTGTCAACGATTACGGAAGCAAGGCTCAGGACCTACGAAGGTTCGTAGAAGCCTCCAAGTACGAAGACGCCGCAAGAATCGCCCACACCATCAAGGGCTTGTCCGGTACTATCGGAGCTGCCAATGTCCAGAAACTGGGGCTTGCGTTAGAAAATTCGTTACTGAATAAGCAGAAGAACTTTAACGAACTCATTGCCTTTGAAGAAGCCCTTAAAAAGTTGGTAGAGGCTCTGTCGAAGGTTCTTGCCGACATGAATTCCGAAAAGGAAGATACGAGTTCTAAGAAGACCGACCCCCAGGCTGCAGAAAAACTGAAGGGCGTTCTGGAAAATCTGAAGCTGCATGTGGATGCCTGCTCTGCCACTATGTGCAAGCGGGACTTTGAACCCATCAAGGATATTGCGTTCAGCTCTGCTCAAGAGGCTCTGCTCAAGAAGTTGAAAGACCAGATTGTAGACTACGACTTCACGGAAGCGGGGGAGACCATCAAGGAGCTGGAAAAGACCCTTGCTTAGTGCAAGACAAATGCCGCAATAAAGGCGAGGGCTACAATCACCGCAGCTGCAATGGCGAGCGGGTTCGCCTTTTTCTTCTTGTTGCCGTATTCGTCCGTCCCGAATTCATTTTCGACAATTTCATCATAGTCCGGCGTTTCCAGGTCGGTAAATTCCGCGCCATCCTTCCAGCCGGTGTCGGCGTCGCTCCCGCAATGGGGGCAGAACGTGGCGTTGTCTTTGAGTTCGGAATGGCATTGAGGACAGAGCATGGTAGTTCGGATTTCGGAATTCAGAGTTCGGAATGTAGAGTTCGGAACTAAAAATTAATAATGAAAAAACCGCTCGGCAAAGGCCTTGCGGTTTTTCAGCTTGTCATTTGTGCGGCTTACGCCGCTGTAGATTACAGCTTGTTGTTGGAACCAAGAACGTCGACGATCTTGTGTTCGTACATCTTCTGCA
>CAMHDS010000102.1 GCA_946183925.1 uncultured Fibrobacter sp.
CACCAGCCTTCTTACGAGGCTTCTTGGGCTCTTCCTTCTTCTTCTCTTCCTTCTTTTCTTCCTTCTTTTCGTCCATCACCATGGAAGCGGAAAGGTCGGCAGCTGCAGATTCTTCGAAGATCACTTCGTCAACCACAGCTTCGTACATGGAAGCCCACAGGGAGAAAGCAAGAGCAACGATCAAGGAGATACCGGCGATAGCGCCCATCTTCTTGTCGGATTCCGGCATCAGAGACGCTACTAACGGATCTATAGGAGCTTTTTTCTTAGCCATAGTTATTCCTCCCCGCCGTTCTTTTCCATCACGGCAAACGCGATGTTGGTGTAACCGGCAAAGCCACAAGTGGCCATCACCTTATACATGGCATCGTACGGGATGTTCTTGTCAATCTGAACAATGATATGGCCAGCTTCATCAGCCGGGAGGCCCATCTTCAGGTTGTGTTCCTGTTCGATAGCGCGACGGTCTTTCAAAACGTCATTCACTTTTTCGACCAGGAGTTCTTCCTGACTGAGGACATCGGGAGTGGGAACCACCTTTTCATTATCCACGATAACGTACGCATTATCGACCACCACTGTCAAGGACACTTCCGTAGGCTGGACCTTGGAGGTAGAGATCGGAAGAATCAGGTTTTCGGCCTGAGTCAAAAGCTGACCTTCAGCGTCCAGGTTCTTAATCATGAACACCAGAATGATGGTCATCATGTCCATCATGGACGTGAGGGAGAAAGGTACGTCTTCACTAAATTTACGAGTTCTTCTAGCCATGATTAACCTCCCAACTTAGCAAGTTGAATCTTCACAAAACCGGCTTCCTTAGAGCGGTCCATGAGCTGAATAATCTTGTCAAATTGAGTATCGTCGTTTGCCACGATGATAATGTTATCCACGTCTTCGAGGTCAATAAACTGCGTATGAATTGCAATCAGGTCCTTCGCAATCAGGTCGTAGGCAGAAAGCGGGTAAATCATGGTCTTGGCGGCCACGTCCGGTTTAAGCGTACGAGCAGAGTTAGGCGTAAGGGTTGCAAGGGTCACGCCTGCACCGGGCTTCTTCAAAGCCGGTGGCGGAGTAAGTCCCAAGGTGCCTTCGCCAGGGAGTGCGAGGAAGCTGTTGTTCCCATCGACATAGGCGCTATCGGCAAGGGGTTCTTCGGCAGAGCCACCGTTGGTGTAGAGTGCCCAGATAACCTTACCGGGATCTTCTTCAGATTCCTTCTGGATTGCCCAGAGTTCGATGTTCTCGATTTCGTAAAGATATTTTTCTTTATCCATCTCAGAACCATCTTTGCACTTGGGTCCGTGTCCACTTTCCACTGTTGCCTTGACGTCGTCAACGGCGTAGGTAATCAGTTTAGCATCGGACTTGCAGCGGAACGTCCACATTTCCTTGAAATAGACGTTGGGCTGGAAACCACCACGAGCACCGATCACGAGATAATCGCTGGTAATCGCGAGGGAAAGGTTCAATGCCTGCTGGTCGGGCTCCGGAGGAGTGTCGTTGTCCATCTGCATCATAGAACGTTCAGGCAGATTGACTTCAACAATAGCCAGCTTGGAGAAAGCGGTCATAGACAAAAGCATAGGAATCAGAATAGTAAACAAGCCCATGGCCGGCAACAGGTCCGGTTCTTCAGGCTTGGCTGGTTTCTTTAATTCTTTTGCCATGTTTTATAACTCCGTTAAATTAAAACTCTCAGTTGAAATTAGGAGAGGGAGTTGATAATCTTGAGGCCCTTTTCTTCCATTTCCTGGATCAGGCGTTCGGAGTTCATGTTGAGAAGACCCACAATGACCAGAAGAGGCACGGCGGAGAGAAGTCCAAGGAGCGTCGTACCCATAGCGATAGCGATACCGTCAGAAAGGGCCTTAGCACGTTCAGAAGCGGGTTTGTTAGCCACGGCATCGAATGTGAAGATCAGACCGTAAATCGTACCCATCAGTCCGAGCAAGGTGGAGATAGAAGCCATAACCTGGATAATGCTGATATAACGGGTAAGACGAGGAGCTTCGGTCAGGAACACGGCGTCGCATGCGGCCTGCATCTGTTCGCGGCCACCGGCACGGGTGGAAACGATGGAAGCCATGATACGGGCAATGGGAAGGTTGGTCTTATTGGCCAAGGTAAGGGCTTCGTCAAACTGCTGAGAGCTGATGAGCTTACCGAAGTCGGCCAGGAACTTGGCGCGGCCCTTGGAGCTCTTCACCATGATGTAGACGATACGTTCGATAGAAAAGCCCAGACCGATCATGAACACCACGAGGATGATCCACATGAACTGGTAACCATCAGATTCAGGGCTGAAGGATTGAAGCATTTTAGACATTAGTGTACTCCTTTAGAGTTGTTTTTGGTTTGTTTTTTGTAATTCCTGCGTTCATATTTATTTTTTTTAAAGCGTTTTAGGGCTGTCAAGGCTGTAAAACTTTATTTACAGCACAAGAATCGGCCCCAAAGGCTCTAAAAGGCGAGGGAACCCTATGAACAAGGTTCCCGTAAAATTGTTTTTACCGCACTACTTTTTCTTCTTTCCCTTCTTTTTCGGGGCAGGAGCAGCAGCGGGGGCGGCTTCGGGTTCAGCACCAGATTCAGAAGCGCCTACTTCTGCACCTGCAGCACCGGCAGCGGAGGGAGCCGGAGCCATCTGAGCCTTCAGTTCAGCCAATTCCTTCTTCAACTTTTCGTTTTCGGCCTTGGCTTCCTTGATAATGTCGCGGTAGGTAGCGAGCTTTTCTTCCGGAGTCATGACTTCGGACTTGGAAATCTGCTCGATACGAGCCTTGGTCTTGAAGTAGGCCGGGTCAGCAAACAAGGTAGACGGGTCGAACTTTTCAATCTTGGTGTTCAACGTCTCGTTTGTTTCGTCCATCTGCTTCAAGAGTTCGAACAACTTGGCCGTCCACTGGTTGTCGATACCGTAGTGGGCAGAAGCCTTAATACCGGTAGCGCACACAGGCACTGCAGCCTGCTTTGCGGCGTCGGACTTGTTGTTCAGTTCTTCACGATAGGCTTCCAAGTCTTCGTGAGCCATTTCGATAGCGTCTTCCTTCACAGCACCTTCGTATTCCACATATTCCTTTACGATGGCTGCGGAGTCCGGCAGCGGAGCGTTGGCAAAGGCGTCAGCCACTTCGGCAAACACGGCGCACTGCTGGTAGTACATTTCAATATAGCCCTCTTCGGCCTGGACCACATCCTGGTTGTAGAAGCCCTGGTCACGAGCAAGGTCAATGTTCTTCTGGAAGATAGGACGAGCCTGGTCGTAGTAAGGAGGCAGCTGCTGCACGATAGTGATACGTTCAGCAAACATTTCTTCTTCGCCCTTGGCACTCTTTTCCTGTTCGCGAACCTTGGTGGCCATGACCACGAAGAGCATACCCATCTTGTTGGTGGCGCGGAAGGTCCACTTTTCAGAAGCGTAAGACGCAGACTTGGAGTAGTGACCCATGGCGGCCTGCAGGATTTCCACCAACTTCTTGATGGTCGCGGCCTTTTCCTTTTCCTTGCCCTTCAACACATAGGGTTCCATCTTGTTGTATTCATGTTCGCCCAAGTAGAAAGCTGCTTCAGCAGGAACGCCCGGATCGGCATTCTTGATTTGCAGACCGTACTTGTCGTAGTTCTTAAGGGTCTGGTCGTAATCAGCAACGGCCTTTTCTTCTTCCTTAAGTTCCATGTAAGCACGAGCAGCACCGATGTAGGCAGCAATCAGCTTTTCCTTGTCTTCGGTGTAGTTCTTAATAAAGAAGTGATATTCCTTGGCAGCATCGTCCCATTTCTTGGCATTGGCGTAGGCCACAGGAATGCTGAATGCAGCATCCAAAGCGTACGTACTCTTGGGATAGTCATGGACCAGGTCCTTAGAGCAACGGATGGCTTCGTCGGTCATCTGGGCTTCATCGTAGCTCAAGCAGGCGCTATACAGGAAGCTCGGGGTGCGCTCATCCTTGGGGTAACGCTTGTAAGCCAATTCGTATGTCACAGCGGCCTGCTTCTTGTCCGGAATGGAGTCGAAAGTCTGGGCAGCAAAACCAATCGCCTGGAAGGCCATGGAGTCTTGCGGGAAGTTATCCGTAATGAACAGGAATGTCTGAGCTGCCTGGCGAGGATTACCAGCCTTCTTGTAGTTGCTTGCCGCACGCAGGATACCCCTGATAGTCAAAGAAGAACTTGCATACTGTCTGGGAAGCATCATGAACGTTTCGGCAGCCTGTTCATGCTTATTGGCCTGTTCATAAGCAACAGCGGCTTCAAACACAGCCTTGTCGGCAAAGGAAACCAGCGGGTAACGCTTAACCAATGCCAAGTATGCCTGAGCACCTTCTTCGTACTGCTTGTTCTTCACAGACTTTTCGGCCTTCTGGAAGAGCACGGCCGCGATAGCCTTCTCGATTTCCTTGGCCATGGAGTCGTTCTTGGTAGCCTTCACATCGTGGTACTGCTTGTACAACCATTCGAATTCCACCAAAGCTTCGTCCAACTGGTCAGATTCCAGCAAGGACTGGGCGAGCATACGACGAATCAGCAAAATGTACTGGTGATCCGGATAACGCTGCACCAGATCGCGGAGCACTGTCACAGCAGTCTTGTACTGCTTAGCTTCGTAATGGACAATGGCTGCGTTATAGGCAAGTTCTGCAGCTTCCTTGTTCTGACCAAACTTGGCCATGTACTTGTCCACCTGTGCGAAGTAGGCCTTGGTTTCTTCACCCTTATAGGCCTTGGTGGCATCACCGCCATACTTCTTGGTCTTGGCAGCTTCACGTGACTGATCCATCATGAGCACAGCGTTGTAAGCCGCTTCTTCTTTCTTCAGGAGTTCCTTGTCACCCATGGGACGACGTCCGTAACGGGTGGTGTCGGAATCCACAATCCAGTTGAACATTTTGGCAGCGTTTGCAAACTGCTGCATTTCCTGGTAGACCAGAGCCAAGTTAATGTGGACCCTGTACTCATCCCAAGAAGGTTCCTTGGCATAGCGTTTGAGGAATGCTTCATAAGCCTTAATGGCTTCAGTATACTGTTTCTTACCAGCTTCCAAGTCACCTTCCTTAGTGAGCTTGGCTGCACGAGCATGGTGGTACTGCGGAATGTCCAGCATAGCGCCACGAATGGCCGTTTCGGCATTCTTCACAGATTCAGGATATTTTTGATTTTTCTTGTACCAAGAAGAGTTGCGGTCGTAGCGCTTCACCACGGTGTAGCGGTGTTGCTGAGCTTCTTCGAACTTCTGCTGGATGATGAGGATTTCAATCATCGCGATATCGGCCAGAGGAGCGTCGATGTAATCAGGGTTGATGGACATCAAGCGCTTGAAGGACTGCACCGCTTCTTCGTTACGGTCATGGTCCTTGTTCTTCATACCGATACGATAGTACACAGAATCCTTGAAGGGTACCTTCTTATCTTTCAAGAAGGCTTCGGCTTCGGCGACACCACCACCTTCCAAGTCAGAGAAGGAGGCTGCCATGAAGTCCATAGCTTCAGCACGAAGGTCGTTGGGGTATTTACCCTTATCAGCACCGATGATGTAGTCGTAATACTTAACAGCTGCAGTTTCGTATTCGGCAATATTGTAGTAAGATTCTGCCAAGTGGTACATGGCGAGAGCAGCTTCCTTACCCGTCAAATTCTCGAAACCAGTCACCTTCTTGTAGGCGTCGATAGCGTCGCGGAACTTACGGTTCATGAAGTGGTATTCAGCAATACGGAGCCATGCCTTGGGAACAAGACCGTTATCAGGGAAGTTGCGGACCAGGCGTTCACGGAGGCGGAAGGCCTTCTCGTCTTCGCCACTGGCTTCTTGCACGGCAGCAGCCTGATACAGCACCATGGGAGTCTTGCTTTCCTTGGGATACTTGTCGATGTATTCCAAGAAATATCCCAGAGACTTCTGGTGGTCTGCCTTGGGGAACTGGTCGATGTTTGCGCACTTGGCGGGCTTGTTGTCGCGGTCGGCACACCATGCCACGTCTTCTTCGTACTGGGCTTGCTTATCCAGGAAGAGCTTTTCTTCTAACTGGAACTGGTAGTGACCCAACTGCTGCAAGGCAGATGCGCAACGGGCATTCTGCTTACCCTTACAGTTGTTCACCTGCTTTTCCCACTGCTTGATAGCAGAGCGCATGCCTTCTTCGTCAAGACCACCAGAACGGCAAGCCTGAGCAGCCTGGTTCTTAAGGAGCTTGTAAGAGTTGGCGCAGTCCTTGTACTTTGCAGAGCCCTTTTCCATGGACTTGCACTTTGCGTAGAGTTTCTTGGCTTCTTCGGTTTTATCCTTACAGGGATCGGAAGCGGCAAAGGAGGTTCCCACCAGGGAAAGGACCATTGCCGTTAAGAGTAAGATACGTTTCATTATTCTCTATCCACCTATAATTTCTATAAAAGGGACGAACCCGGATTACTCCAGGTCATCCAATTCCTCCAGTTCCTGAGCAGCGCCAGAACCACCGGCACCACCAGCCATCTTGGTCTTGACGGTAGCCAAAGTAAAGCCAGCGTCGTCCAAAATGCGCTTACGGTTAGATTCAAAGCGGTCGCTCTGAATGGACCTCTGGGTGAACTCAGCATAATCTTCGATAGCCTTGTTGGCCTTATCGAAATCAGGCTTCAAAGCTTCACGCTTGCTTTCCACACGAGGCGTGGGCAACTGACGGGCAAGGTCAAGAGCCTTGACCTGAACAGAATCGAAATCGTTCTGCATGGCTTCGTAAGCCTGACGGGCGCTGTCACGTGCGGCTACAGACACAACCGGCTGTTCCGTACGCTTTTCGGCCTGTTCCAGAGACTTCACGGCCTTGTCGTAGTCCTTCTTGATGAAGTAGCAGTAACCCTGAACCAGGTAGGCTTCGGAAACC
>CAMHDS010000103.1 GCA_946183925.1 uncultured Fibrobacter sp.
CGGGCGCCGGCGCTGGTAAGGGAGTGGTTGTAACTCCAGTCGGCGGCCAGCATCAGGTGCCCGTACCGGGAGATTTTTCCCACGAACTCGTCTTCCCCGAAAGGTCCGCCCTCCCAGCCGAGGACGGGGGAATCGGGCTGAAGCCAGGCCAGGACTTCATCCATCAATCCGCTGTTCATGCCGCCCTCCACACTGTCCCGTTCGCGGCACAGGTTCAACACGAATAAGTGGTGGCAGATGGAAAAGTTGCGGAGTTCCGCCGTGTTCACGGGCATGAGGACCAGGGCGTCGTTCCGGCACGCATCCCGGAATTCCTCCCAGGCGTCCCGGGTGGTCTTCCTGCGCGCATCGTAACGCATCGTGTAACCGGCCTCGATGAAACGCTCCTCCAGGGAGACATCCACGATGACCGCCTGGTACACGTGGGCGGCCACCGAGGCGACGACCGAACTCTCCGGGTTGGTGGCCACGTCGCAGAGGACATACCCGCCGGAAAAGAGGTCTTTCACCTGGACCGGGGCTCCGTCAAAGGGGCCGTATTCGTTGAAACAGAGTTCGAACGCCGTCTGGCGTCCCACCTCCCTGCCCAGGAAAGCCCTGGCACGGTTGTAGGAATCCGAGTTGACGTCCAGCCAGACCGCCACATCCGACCGGCCTTCCTGGAAGGCGCCGTTCACGAGGCCTGACACGGATTCGCAAAGCAGCTGGTAGGGCAGGCCGCCGTCAAACATGTCCACGCAAACCCAATAACGCTCGGGAATGCGGGAGTCCTCGGGCATGAAAAACTGTCCTTCATCTCCAATAGGATCGTGGATATCCGTGTACACGACAGCATCGGCCTTGGAGGGAGGAACCAACTCGTCTGTTCCGTTTTCCTTTGTACAAGTAACGCAAGCCGTCAGTAAACTGGCGGACACAAGCAGGTGGACTTTTCTGTAAACCGGACGGATCATGGTTATCGTTTCGTGTTGACTGCAAATATAGCGGGAGACTGTTAAGAATAGGGTTAATTAACCATTATTTAAAAAATATTTTGGGTTAACCATTGAAAAATAATACCTTTGTCCACCATGAAGATAAAAGCCATTCTTGTTATCCTTGCGTTCATTTCATGCTGGACGGCTGTCGGGCAGGGACTCCATTTCCGCGGTTCCGAATATCCCATAGAAGAACGCACAAGCATGAATATTCCCCTGCGAAAAGCATTTGCCGACTCATTGGTGATTCGTTTCGACATCGCTTTTTCCCGGGAAAGGGAAAATGGATACATTTTCAGGATAGGACGCATTCCCGATGAAAACAATATCGGGGGAATTTGCCTTTTCATGGACAGCATGGGAGAAGAGTACCAATTCAGGGTCATTTGGGAAGGGCATCGTTTCATATCCGACATGTCTATCTCCAGATCAGACGTGGTTGAAGGCGAATGGCTGCCCGTTCGATTCGTTTTGACGCCGAAAAAGGACAGCGTTTATTTGCAGATCGGTCGGCATGGCGTGGGCGGTACTATGGACTTGCAAGGAACGGTAAACAGCATTCTTTGCCTGGGTAAGAATGAATACCGGATCGATGTACCGAGTTTCGACATGCGTAACCTGTCCGTCAAGATGGACCAGAAAGTGGCCGCATTCCCTTTGGAGGAAGACTCCGGCAATACGGCATCCAGTTCCCTGCCCGGGTACAAGGCAAAAATAAGCAACCCTGAGTGGCTGAACCGTGACAGGCTCCGATGGAAGAAGCGCTTCAGCCAAAGCAGCGCGCAGTTCCTGACCTGTGGCTATGACGATTCGCGGCACGAAATCTATCTGATTTCGCGAGATTCGCTGCATCGGATCCCTCTTGGAAAGGGGATGGAATTCCACGAAAAGACTTCGACCCCGAATCCCCTTCATACCTTCCTCGGAGCCAGTTTTCCGCAGGACGGCGGATACTACTGTTACGAAGCCTATTATGGCGACGAAGTCCCGCTGGAGTATCCCACACTGGCATTTCTGGATTCCAGCCTCACTTGGAACATCTTGTCTTCCGGACAATTCCCGACCCAACTCCATCACCATAATCTCATTTCGGACACGCTTAGGCACCGCCACTACCTGTACGGCGGTTTCGGCAACCGTCTCTACAACGGTCGTTTTTATTGCCTGGATGATTCCGGGCATTGGCATCCTGCGCCCGAACTCACCGGGGACGAAGTTTGGCCCCGCTACTTCGCTTCGGCAGGATGGGACTCGGTCTACGACAAGATTTACTTGTTCGGCGGAATGGGGAATCAAAGCGGAGATCATATCGTGGGCCGTCAATATCTATACGATTTCTTTGTCATTGACCCGGAAACCTTTGAGGCAGAAAAAGTCTGGACACTTCCCAAACAGAAGATAAACAAAGTGCCGGTAAGGAATATGGTCCTCCCCGGGGACTCGTATTTCTATACGCTCATGTATCCGGAGAGCTATACCGAAACTGAACTGCAGTTATACCGGTTCTCCCTGCAAGACGGGCAGATGTCCCTGTACGCCGATGCCATTCCCATGAATTCCGACCGGATTCTTACCAATGCGAATCTCTACTATGACACGCAGTTGCAGATACTCATCGCCCTTTTGGAAGAATCCACGAATGACATCGATTCAAGAGTAACGGTCTATACGCTGTCTTTCCCCCCCTTGAAACGGAACCTCTCCACAGTGACCCGGGAACGGATTCGGAAGGGGACGGTGCTTCTATTCGCTCTCCTCCTTGTGGGGATGACGCTCTATCTGATAAAACGGAAGATCCGGCATTCCCGGAGGCTCAAAGCCAGTATTCCAGCCGCTGCGCTTCAGCCTTTGAAACCTGTTGCCAATTCCCTCTCCCTATTCGGTGTTTTTGCCGCTTATGATGCAGAAGGGAACGAAATCTCGGCCGAATTTCCGGAAAAAATACGCCATCTTCTGCTTCTGATCCTTCTGGGAATGAAAGACGGGGTCAGTTCCAAAAACCTGAGGTCACTGCTCTGGCCGGACAAGGATGAAATGCATGCCAAAAACCTTCGGGGCGTAACCATGAATAAACTCCGGAAGGCGCTTTCCCTGATGGATGGGGTCTCGATCGAGTTTAAAGACGGTCATTTCATCCTTCAGTACCGGGAACCTTTCAGTTGTGATTATCTGAGATTCCAGCAAATACTGCAGAGCGAACAACCCGACATGGATACACTCATCCGTCTGCTTTCCCGCGGGAAATTCCTTCTGGGCGAGACAGATCCGATGTTTGATTACATGAAAGACAGCTTCGACAGGCAAGTACAACCGGTCATGCAAAGGGAAATGAAGCGCAGGGTGGGCATGAAGGAATACAACAATGCCATTCTGTGTGCCGATATCCTTTTCCTGGTAGACCCCCTGGACGATGAAGCCCTCGCCGGCAAGATCCGGGCGCTCCAACTCCTGGGGCACGAGGACGATGCCCGCACATGCTACCAGCAGTTCATTTCCAGGCACAAGCGTGAATATGCAGAGGAATACGGTACCGCCTACGACAGCCTTTCCATATAAGCCAACCGTAAGCGAGGGTTTTACCTGGCATAGCCGACCGGATTGTTCAGCAGCGGAGTCTGCGTCTCGTCCAGACGAAGCAGTTCCTTGATGGCCTGGGTATCCATCGACATCCTGGGACGGGTGACAAGACCTGCACCTGCACAGAATAGGTTGATGTTCTCTGAAACGATGCCGGCATCCACGCCCATCACGACCGTCGAACGCTCGTCGCTGCCGCCGAATTTCTTCTCATCGGCCACCATCAGCAGAATGACCGGGGCCGTCTTGACCCAGCCCTGACGGCCGGCGACGAGATCCCTGTGGTCTCCCTGGACAACCGGACGCAGGCTGTTTTCCGCATTCAGATACTCGCAGACACCCTCTGCCGTGAAGACAAAGACGCGGATCTCCTGTTTGTTGCTCGCCGTAGGGGAAGTCAGCTTGCCGTTCTCCCGGTTGACACCGATGGCAGCGAAAAGCAGGTTGGAAAGGTCCTGGTCGCTGAGCATCCGCTCGCTGAACTCCGTTCCCGACTGGCGGTTCCAGAGGGTCTCAAGCGTAGATTTGCCCCCCGTCTTCTCGGGGGCGGGAAGAGAAATGTTCTGGGCCAGGCACATTCCAGCACCCAGCAACGTCGCGAGGACGATTAAAGACAACTTATTCATATTCAATGAGTTTTAAAATGTTTATTTCAGAGGCAATGCCACCCTGAAAGTGACGTTCGGGTGATGGCTGCTGCCAGGAAAAGTCATAATGGCTAAAAGGAACGCTCTCATTTCAGTTTGAAGATTTGCTCCGCGTTGCCGCGGGCGATGGCATACTTCTGGTCAGCGGTCAGATCGGCCTTGTCCAGGAAGAATCTCAGCGGTTCGTTCTGGATATAAGGGTAGTCCTCGCTCCAGATGATGTGCTCCGCGCCGAAAAGTTTCACGAAATAGTCCAGCTGCAACTCGGACATGATGCCGGAAGGAGTGTACCAGATGTTATCTTTATAATAATCAGAAACTTTCTTCTTGAGTCCGGTCTTTTCCTGGTCCAGCATATAGTCCATCCGCTCCAGGAAGGCGGGGATGTCCTCGCCCCAGTGGCCGGTGACGAACTTGAGGTTCGGGAGTTTGTCGAAAATGCCGCTCAGCACCATCCTGGCCACGTGGATACCCACATCGATGTGCCAGCCGAAGCCCGCACTGCCGAGTTCCGCCCCTACAATGGGGCTGTAGCTGTCGGACATATAGTAGTAGTCGATAATCTCGCTTTTCACAAAGTCCGGATGCCAATAAACGGGTACGTCCAGCTCGGCCGCCTTCTCGAAGATGGGAAAGAACTCCGGCTCATCGTAGAAGCGGCCGTTGTACTGACCTGTCAGCAGTACGCCCACCATTCCCAGCTCCCTGACGCAGCGCTCCAGCTCGGCAGCGGCGGCCTCAGGATCGGCCATGGGCAGCGTGGCCATGGCGCGGAAGCGGTCCGGATGCTGCGAGGCGCGGGAGGCCAGGATATCATTGGCACGGCGTGCCATTTGAACAGCCTCATCCGCCGGAACCACATTGTCTATGGGTGCAGTGAATGAGAGAATCTGCATTCCGATGCCGAGGCTGTCCATGTGGTGAAGGCGCTTGCCGTCGATATCCAGAAGGTCCTCGCCAATGAGCCTGCGGCCGGCGAAGAAACGCGCCGCCTCGGCCATCTTTCCGGTTGGCTTGGGCTTCAGATAAGCATATTTCGCATTGGCGTCAATAATCTCTTGTGCGGAAAAATGCTCCTCTACGGTGATGAGAGGAAGGGTCGTGAAATCCATTTCTTTCGTTGTTTTATCAGCGCAGGAGATGGCCATCATGGTCATCCCGACTGCAAGTATCGTTTTCACTGTATTCATATCTGCTGCAAAGATAGATGGATCCCTTTGCACTTGCGTTACCGATTAAAAGGAAAGAATTACCATTTTGTAAGTTATTAATCGTATATTTGCCCTATGATGGCAAAACAGGGTAATCAAAGCGTAACGAAGCTTACAGACAGTTTCTGGCAGGACCATCGCTCCGACAGCGGCTTCCAGTATGTGAGCGAGCGGCTCATCCAGACACGTGGCGTCGGTGAAGGATACAGTGTACAGTTCGGCTCAGGGGATCCTTTCCAACTGAAGAACTTGCATATCGCCCTTGTCAAAAGCGGTAGCGTGGACATCAGCGTCAACCTTCTCCCCCGCCACTATGAAGCGGGTGATATGATGGTGATCACTCCGGACAGCATCATGACGCAGCAGGGGCGCAGCCCGGACTTCGATATGCAGATCATCCAGTTGAGCCCGGCATTCCTGTCCGATGTCATGCACGGAGAGGTCCCGCCGCTTTTTATCCATCGGATGCAGGATTTCACCCTCCGGCCTTCCGATGCGGACCGGACCGCTTTCACTTTTCTTTCCGACAGTCTCTGGGCGCTCCTTCACGCAGCAACCCTCTCCGATGAAGCCATCCGCGCTTGCTGTGAATCCATCCTGCAGTATCTTCGGACCCTGATCCTTTTCCAGCAGTCAAGAACCCTCGCCGGCCAGACAAGAAGCCTCAGCATATTCAATCAGTTTATCGCACTCATCAACGTCCATTGTGCCCAGCACCATGATGTGGGGTTCTATGCCGGAGAAATCGGTCTCAGCCGGGAACACCTGAGCAGTCTGATCTCAAAGGCAAGCGGTCGCACAGCCAGTACCTGGATAGACGAAGCGCTTCTTTCGCGCGCTAAAATCCTGCTCCGGCACACTGATCTCACCTCGGCCGAAATATCCGACCGGCTCAATTTCCCTGCACCCTCTCATTTTTCCCGATTCTTCAAACGCCATATGGGCATGACACCGAAAGTGTATCGTCATTAAAACCTACCCGTCGGTCTTCTCCAAGAGAGTGACCTGGTGTTTGAAGTCCATAGAAGTCGTCTGTTTCCTGTATGATGGCCGTTCAAGTCGCCTTCCCTATACGTCCTGAAAAGCCACAAAAGTTTCACCTATGTTTCACCCGATGTCTTTTCGGTTTCTTTTAAATCACTGATAATCAACACATTACAAGAAATAGTTCGAGTCTCGTTTTCCGCTCCAAACGCCTCGCAGAAATTGATGTGACCCCCAAAAGTTGGACGGTTTAACATTAGCTACGAGGCCTTAGATTG
>CAMHDS010000104.1 GCA_946183925.1 uncultured Fibrobacter sp.
ACATCGACTACCGGGAATGCATCCGGGATTATTACGAAGAGCGAAAGGCCCGCAAGGGCTTTTCGTGGGCCTCATTTGCGGAGAGCGCCGGGCTTTCTTCCCCCGTCTTTTTGCAATATGTTTGCGAAGGCAAGAAAAACCTGGGGGAGCGTTCCGCGCCGCAAGTGGCAAGCGCCATGGGTCTTGCCGGGTTCGAGTCCACCTTCTTCTGCAAGCTGGTGGCCCTGAACAACGCAAAGAAGGAAAGCGACAAGAAGGGCATCCTGGAAGAAATCGCCGAGCTGGCCCGCATCCACAAGGTGAAACCGGTCACCGCCGAGGAATACCAATTTTTCAAATCCTGGAAGAATTCCCTTATCCGTGAACTCGCTCCCGCCATGGATGGCGCGACCCCGAAAGAGATTTCCAGGGCCACCCGTTACCGCGTAAAGACCGGCGAAGTCCGGGAGATTCTGGACTTTTTGCAGGAGGCGGGCTACCTGACCCAAGACGAACAGGGCCATTACCGGCAGGCCGACCGTTCGCTCCGCATGAGCCGCCCCACCCGCAGCACCAAGACCGTCCAGAAGGCCGTGGCCCACGACCTGCAGGTGCAAATGGCGGAACTCGCCGTGGATACCCTGAAAAACGACCCCGCCCAAGACCGCAACATTACCGGTTTGACACTAGGTATAACCCGCGAAGCCTACGCCAAGATTGTAGAAGAACTGGCCGAGTGCCGTCGCCGTATCGTGGCCATTGCCACCGAAAGCGCCAAGACCGAAGAAGTTTACCGCCTGAACATGCAGCTGTTCCCGCTGACCAACATGGCGACACCTTTAAAACAACCCCTTTAACCAAAGGAGGAGAAAATGAACAAGCTCCTAAAATTATCCCTTTCCACCGCCTGCATTTTTGCGGCCTGCGGAGACGACGGCAGCTCTGGCGGCATGGCTGGGGGCTCTGTCGAGGACGGTGAAATCATTGCCGAAGAAATCGTACCCATCGAGAACAAGACGATTTCCGGCGTATCCCAGAAGGGGCCCTTCGTGGAAGGGGCCAGCGTGACCGTGCAGGAACTGGAGGGCAAGACCCTCGCCCAGACCGGCCGCAGTTACGAAGGCAAGATCAAGGGCGACCGCGGGGAATTCTCCGTTGATGTGGTCAACCTGGAATCCCAATTCGCCCTGCTGAAGGCAAACGGATTCTACCTCAACGAAGTGACCGGCAAGGAGTCCGAATCCCAGGTAACGCTTTACGCCTTTACGGACCTGAGCAACCGCAGCCAGGTGAACGTGAACCTGCTCACCCACCTGGAGCATGAACGCTCCCTCTACCTGCTGAAGAACAACGACCTTACCGTCAAGAAGGCAAAGGAACAGGCCGACAGTGAAATTCTCGCCTCTTTCGGAATCGAGGGCGACTTCGGAAATTCCGAAGACATGAACATCTTCGGCACGGGCGACGGAAGTGCAGCCCTGCTTGCCATAAGCACCCTGATGCAGAGCGACCTGAAGGAAGGGGCCTTTAGCAAGAGATTGGCGGACTATGCTAGCGACATCGAAGCCGACGGCGTGTGGGACAACGAAAAGGTTCAGACCGCCATTGCCGACTGGGCTGCAAAAACCAGCCTGAAGGGCGGCCTTGCCGGTATCCGCAAGAACATCGAGGATTGGGATCTTTCTGACAAGGTTCCCGCATTCGAGAAGTACGTGAACAACTTCTGGTGGGAAAACTTCAAGCTGGGCACCTGCAACAGCAAGCGTGAAGGCGAAGTCAAGAAGAACGGCAATTCTGCCAGCGCCCTGAAGGACATGGAATTCATCTGCCTCGACGGCGCCTGGATGGAAGCCACCGACTTCTCGAAGGACACCCACAGCTGGAAAGCCGGAAAAGAAGGGGAATCCCGCTATGGCGACTCCGTCACCACGAACTGCTACGTGTTTGAAGAAGGCGCGTGGCGTAGCGCCAACGATTCCGACTGTAGCCTGGAACTGGGCGGTTGTACCGAAGCCAAGGAAGGGACCGTCGGAAAGGGCAGCGACAAGAGCTGGTACATTTGCAGGGACAACAGCTGGGAAGAAGCCTCCACCATGGAGAAAGACACCTACGGCTGGAAAGACGCCACCGAAGGCGACATCAAGAAGGGCGAGGTGACGGACACCGTCTATGTGTTCAACGGCAAGAAATGGAATGTCGCAGATGAAATCGAATCCGTGCTGGGCGGTTGCGTGAAGGCTACGGCAGATTCTGTAGGTAAGGTTAAAAACACCTGGTATATCTGCAAGGACGGCGAATGGACCGAAGCCAAGCAAATCGAATACGATACCTACGGCTGGGAAGCGGGCAAAGACGGAGACGCCAAACAAGGCGATGTTTACAGCAGCACCTGCTATGTATATGACAGCGATGCCTGGCGACAAGGCGGCTACGAGGATTGTTCCTTGGGCATGGGCGGATGCACGAAGGCTCGTCTGAATGAAGATAGCGAAGCCAATAACGGCGAAAAGTACGTCTGCACCGACATTTCCGGGGCAGGCACCTACAGCTGGAAAATCAAGTACACTCCCGACGGGACTTGCGCCCCCAGCAAGACAAGCGTGTACAAGGGAGAAACGGTAAACTGGGTGTTCACGCCGGTTTCGCCCAGTGGAAGCTCTGTAACCGAAATGATGGAATATCAGAATTTTGTTAAAAATTCCACTTGCGACTGGACATTGAATGGCGCCACCCCGGCATCTTCTAGCGGCAAGTGCGGTTCCGACGGAAAGACAGCGACTGCAACATACTCAACCACCGGGAACTTCTCCGCCTCGGTCAAACTGGGCGAAAAGACCATCAACTGCGGAAGCGTGCAGGTGACTGGCGCTCCGCTGACAGGTTGCACCTGCATGGCGAGCAGTACCCAGCCAGATGTTGCAAGGGATGAAACTTCGACAGTCACCTGGACTGTAAGCGGATGTCATGCCCTTGCAGACATCACATCTTACGAATGGACAGGGGTCACAAGTACCACGGGCAGCGCAACAATGACATTCACCGAAAAAGGCCAAACCGCAAGCCCCACAGTCAAGGTTACCACCGCAGAAAACACTTCGGTAACCTTGACCTGCCCCACGGTCAAGGCGGTTGATTCAGAGAACCCAGATAATATATAGCCTTAAGATAACGACCAAGTAACTCAACGGGGCGGACGCAAGTCCGCCTTTTTTTCATTCATTTATTTTTCTAGATTTGCGTTCCGAAGTCCTAGCTCCTAACCCCTAAATCCTAGCCCCTACCCCATGCTATTCGAACAAGCCATTGCTCACCAGATTCCGAACTACACCCGTGAAGCCGATTCCCTCCGCGGGGAATCCCTTGCCATGCTGGATTACAAGGACGAACTCCGCGTCAAGGATGCCGCCATCCGGGAATTCTGGGACGTGAACCGCCTGGCCGGCAACCCCCAGAAGGTGGTGGCCAGCCCCATGCCCCGCGGCTACCGCACCACCAGCAAGAGACGCGTGCACATGGAACCGGGCAACCTGCAGTTCGACCGTCAGGATTCCCTGCTGGAGCCCGACGAACACAACCGTATTTATGACTTTCTGTTTGAAAAGTTGATTACGCCGGCCTACAAGCCCCTGGCCTACGCCCTGAACTGGATTATCATTCGCGGCACCTACCAGTACCGGGTGGTGATTTTCAACATCAAGAAGGTTGACGCCAGCATCGTGCGCAAGCTGAAGTTGATTGCCGACGCCCTGCAAAAATCGCCTTTCCACGTGACGGCGGCACACGCCTACGTGGATACCACCGAATCGGATTACTACCTGGAATCCAAACGCCCTACCGAAGGCCTGAACTTCAAGCAGCTTTACGGCCCGCGGGAACTTTCGCTCCCTCTCGGCAAGTTCAGCCTCCGCTATCCTGTAACCGGTTTCAGCCAGATTAACGAAAGCCAGATCCACAACCTGATCAAGGCGGCGAGCCGCTTGCTCAGCCTCGGTAAAGAAGACCACTTTTTGGACCTGTACTGCGGTTACGGCCTGTTCAGCTTTGCCCTGGGCGAAGCCGCCAAGGACGTTCTGGGCGTGGAATGGGAAGGTCCGTCCATCGACTGCGCGAAGGCTTCGGCCAGACACCTCAAAAAATCCTACCGCTTTATCGCCGGAAAGATTGACGAAGAGTTCGTGCAGACAAGGCTTCCGCGACCCGTGCCGAACGAGCCAGAAAAAATCCTGCTGGACCCGCCCCGCAAGGGCTGCGAACCCGGCGTGATTCACGCCCTTGCCATGCGAAAGCCAATACGCATCGCCCACGTGTTCTGCGGCACCGACGAGATTCCCGCCTCCCTGAAGGAATGGGAACGTTACGGCTACCGCGTGCGTGAAGTACAGCCTCTGGACCTGTTCCCCGGAACGCCGCACCTGGAAACCATCGTGATGCTGGAGAGGAAATAAAATGTGAAGTGTGAAGTGTGAAGTGTGAAATGTGGGATGAGAAATTAAACACTACACATTTCACATTACACATTGAGGAAGAATGATGCCAGCAGAAATATCGACAGCACAAAAGCCCGCGCTTTGGACCCGGAACTTCGTGACGGTGGCCGCCGCGAACTTTCTGCTGTTTTTCAGTTTTTACCAGCTGTTGCCAATTCTGCCCCTCTACATTATTGAAAAATTCCAGACCGACAACGCCACGGCAGGGTTCATTATTTCCCTTTACACCATCGGGGCGCTCGCCTGCAGGCCCTTCGCCGGATTTTTGGTGGATACCCTCAGCCGTAAGCCTCTGTACTTCTGGACGTTCTTCGCCTTTACCGCGTGCTTTCTGGGCTACAAGACGGTGGCCTTCTTGCCCATCCTTGCCGCTGTACGTTTTGCCCACGGGCTTTTCTTCGGGATTTCCAGCACGGCGAGCAACACCGTGGCCATCGACGCCCTGCCCGCGAGCCGTCGCGGCGAAGGTATCGGCTACTTCGGCATCAGCGTGAACCTGGCTTTCGCCACAGGCCCCATGACCGGCATGTTCCTGTACGAGGCCTTCGGTGACACCATCGTGTTTATCATTTCCATCGCATTGTGCATCATCGGTCTTGTTCTGGTGCAGACCTTAAACGTTCCCCGCAAGGAGAAAAAGCCCCACGCGCCCCTTTCGCTGGACCGGTTTTTCTTGACCCGCGCCGTCCCGCAGTTTGCAAACTTTATCTTCGTGGGTTTTGCCTACGGGCCCGTGACCAACTACATTGCGCTCTACGCCCAGGAACTGGGCATCGGCGGCTCTGGCTGGTTCTACGCCCTGATTGCGGCAGGCCTCATTTTGAACCGTGTCATGACGGGGCGGCTCATCGACAAGGGCTACCTGATTCACCTGGTGGGCACCGGCATGACCCTGAACGTGGTGGCCTACTTTATCTTGGCCTTCAGCCACTCCCCCATCACCTTCTTTGTGGCGGCATTCCTGATTGGCACGAGCCTCGGGCTCATCTTCCCGGGGTATCAGACCATGTGCGTGAACCTGGCCCGCCACGACCAGCGGGGTACCGCCAACAGCACCTACCTCTCCGGCTGGGATATCGGCATTGGGGCAGGCATTTTGGCTGGCGGCTCCATGGCGGGGCATTTCGGCAACCACCAGCCCGTATTCTTGGCCTGCGCCGTGGCGCTGGTGATTGCGGATATCCTCTACTTCGCCTGGACTTCAAGGCATTACCTGAAGAACAAGCTGGAAGGGTAGTTCCATTTATGAATTCGGATTTCGGATTTAGGAATTATATTTAAGTTATGAAACCTTGGAAGTTGCTCAAGACGGAATACCTGGTAGATGCTCCCTGGCTGAAAGTCGCGAAGGAGACCTGCGAATTGCCGAATGGCAAGGTCATCGACGATTTTTACACGCTTTGGCAACCGGACTGGGTGCTGATTCTCGCTCGCACTGCAGAAGGCAAGTGGGTCATGACGGAACAGTACCGCCACGGCACTGGGAAAATCGCGCTGGAGTTCCCCGCAGGAATCATCGACAAGGGCGAAACGCCGGAACAGGCCGCGCTCCGCGAACTGCAGGAGGAATGCGGGTACACGTTAATTCGGAATTCAGAATTCGGAATTCGGAGTGATATAAAAAAAGAAAACAGCCCTTCCAGGATTAATTCCGAAATCCGAAATTCCAACTCCGAACTATATATCGGCACTTTCCCGGTGAACCCGGACAGGCATCGCGGAATTTTCCATGTGCTGTTCATCGACGGAGTGGTCAGGGGCGGGAACACCCACTTTGACAGTACCGAAGAAATCGAATCCCTGGAGCTTTCCGACGAGGAACTGCAGGCGAAAATGGCCGATGGCACCTTCTGCCACCCGCTCCAGATGGCAGGGTATCTGAAATTTAAGCTAAACAGAAATCTCTAAAGAATTCCCGTCTCGGTTCAACTCCACTCACCACAGGTCGCGGGAATGACATGAATGTCACCCGTGGGTGAGGCGAATCAGGCTGTTCCGCTTGTAAACACTTTTTACTAGTTCGCTCCATTCGCCACTCCCTAGAATTTTTACTTTTTCTCCCGTAAAATCAAACCCTCATCACGGATATATAATATGAGCATTAAAGAATACCTTGCCGGCGCAAAACAGGCCGGTTCCGTCCAGAAGCTGATGACCCCGGGCCTCGCCG
>CAMHDS010000105.1 GCA_946183925.1 uncultured Fibrobacter sp.
AAGAAGGAAGAGAAGAAGAAGGAAGAGCCCAAGAAGCCTCGTAAGAAGGCTGGTGGTGGTGGCAAGCCGCGTGGTAAGGGTCAGCCCAACGCTCCCCAGACTCGTGGTGTGCTTAAGCTCCTGACCGCTCAGACCAAGAATGCCTCTGCCGGTGCCTACGACCTCATGAAGAACCAGAAGTTCTCCAAGGATATCGACAAGGTGCTGAAGGACGTGGCTGGCCTCCAGACGACGGGTAAGACCGTTCTCGGTGGCCGTCGCGGTAAGGCTGATGGTGGCTTTAACGAAGGTTACGCTGAAGGCGGTTCCGGTGGTATCGGTGACGGCCTGGCTGGCCTCCTTGGCGGTGGTGGCGGTGGTATCGCTACCAAGGCTAAGGGCTCCATCAAGACTCCGTCCGAACGCGATATCGACATGGGTGCCGGTGGTGGATCTCGTTCCGCTGCAGACATCATGAAGGTTGTGCGTCAGCGTACTCCGGGTCTGCGCCACATCTATAACAAGTTCCTGAAGAAGAAACCGGGATTCCAGGGTAAGGTTACCTTGAAGTTCACGATCGCTCCGGGCGGTGAAGTTATCAGCATTTCCATTGCTTCTTCCACCACTGGTTACGGCGAGTTTGATGGCGAAATCAAGACAGCCGTGAGCCGCTGGAAGTTCAGCAAGGTGAAGTCCGGTAACACTACGGTAACCATTCCGTTCACCTTCTCTGAATAATTCAGGGTCTAGCTTTACGCTAAAAAAGACCGTGCGAAAAGCGCGGTCTTTTTTCATTTTCCTGTTGCGTTTTTTGAAGAATATATTTAACTTTATAACAGATATTTCAACAGGAGTCCTGTACAATGAATTTTAAAACAGCTGCGGCAGTGGGTCTTTCCTTCGGCGTCCTCGGCGTGGGGTCTGCTTTTGCAACCTTCGCTCGTGTGGAGTCTATGGGCAAGAACACCACTTACATTATGGATGATGTTAGCATCTTTGACAACGCTGCAAACGTCAACCTGTACCCAAACTACTTGATCGGTGAATTTGGACCTTATACCCAGGATGTGCCTACTGGAACGAACCAGGACCCGATGCACCCGAACTTTGGTGGCATTTTCTCGCTTTCTTTGGGTGATGAGAACAATCCGGATCCTCGTCTTTCCATTGGCGGTTTGTTTGGCCGTATCAATAATGAGCTGATGCGTTATTTCCCAACGAAGGTTGTAGGCGAATCTACCGGTGATACAACTGCTGTGCCTGAGACCGTGACTAATTTCGACGGGTTCTTAGGTGGCACCCTTTCTAATGGTGATGCATGGGGCTTGCATATCTATATCGCGCACCAGGATGGTGGCGATAAAACAGAAAGTGGAGACTACCAAGTGGAAGGCGGCGCATACGCTTCTGCAGTCCAGGCCGATGGTGGTTTGAACCTGCAGTTCGGAAGCAATATTGATTTCGAGTTCAGCTTTGGCTTGGCTCGTATTCAGTACGGTCCGGAACACCTGAATTTCTTCGATGACGGTGATTTCTCCTTCCTTGCCAAGTCTCGCGCTTTCTTTACGCTGGACGCTCTGGATGGCGAACTGGTGCCGGCGTTCTCTATGAAATTGATGCAGGCTCCAGGTATCGAGGACAAACACGCTCAGGCAGGTCTGGGTATCAACGTTGCTCTTGACCGCGGCTTTTTCTGGATGGGTGCCGACTTCATCTGGAATAAGCTGAAGGCTCACGATTGGTACTACGACTATGAGACTGGAGAATCTGTTTATGATTCCCATGGAGAAGATCATCCCCGTTGGGACAAACGTTCTGATATCGGCGGCATGATTTCCTTCGGCATTGAACGTAATATCTGGTGGGATTGGTTCGTGATTCGCGTTGGCGGACAGAAGTCAATCCTCTATACCAAGTGCGACGTGAATGAGAAGAATACTTCTGGTCATGGCATTTGTCGTGATGACGGCAACTTCTTCAGCACGAACCCCTTGGCCGATGGTACTGCCGACGACCACGTGGGCTTCGGCTTCGGTATCAACATCGAAGAAAAGCTGAAAATCGATGTGACCGTTGCAGAAGACCTGCTGTTCCGCAACCCGTTCCAGGGTGAAGGCAGAATCTTCTCCAGAATTTCTGCAACGTACTCCTTCTAGTAATTCTAGTTTGTTTGCAACAGGACTTGAGAACGCTCCCATTAACGGGGGCGTTTTTTAATTCGGATTTATGAGTTCAGAATTAGGAATTGGTTTATGAAGATAATTCCGAATTCCGAACTCCGAATTCCGAATTTTCTAGATTTTCAACATGAGATTTTTATTCCTTGCCTTTGCACTAGCATTACTGCTTATCGGTTGCTCTGAACGAACTGATCGCATTGAAAAAAAGCTGGAGGCCTACCTTCAGGAGGATCTAAAGTTCATGGTGGCGGAGACTATGAAGGCCGGAAGCCGGGATGCCTTGTTGGACACTCCCTACTACCGGGTCAAGGACTTTAGGTTGTTTTCCGGAGCGGAGGCCGAGATTTATTCCGCTTACGCCGAAGTAGATTATTTTATCTACAAGGATATGGCGCTCCATGAAAAGCGGAAGTACCGCTACGATGTTTCTGCAAGGCAATGGGACCGTTATTACAAGGCTCTGTTCTTTGGGGCTGACTCGTTGAAGAACTAATAGTTACCACTTGTTAAAGCCTCGTGCCTCGAGCCTCAAAGCGAAGTGACCCCTAGCCCCTAGATCCTAGTCCCTAACAACTAATTACTATATTAATCAACAAAATCTTCACACAGAGGGAAACATTTTGTTTGGATTATTTTCTTGCGATATCGGTATAGACCTCGGAACCGCCAATACCCTGGTTCACGTTGCAGGTCAAGGAATTGTAATTAACGAACCCACCGTGATTGCTGTAGATAGCAAGAACAACAGGGTTTCGGCCATCGGCTTCGAAGCCAAGAAAATGCTCGGCCGTACTCCTGGCGAAACCCGTGCCGTGCGCCCTATGCGCGATGGCGTGATTGCGGATTTTGAACTGGTGGAAACCCTTTTGCAGACATTCATCAAGCGGGTGCAGAAATACCCCCTGTGGATGGTAAAACCTCGTGTGGTGGTCGGTGTGCCCAGCGGCATTACCGAAGTGGAAAAGCGTGCGGTGATTGACGCCGCCAAGCAGGCCGGTGCCAAGGAAGTCCACCTGGTGCACGAACCTATGGCTGCTGCCGTGGGTATGGGAATCCCTGTGGAAGACCCTGTTGGTAACATGATTGTGGATATTGGCGGTGGCACTTCTGACATTGCCGTGATTGCCTTGAACGGAACGGTCTGCAACGCTTCTGTGCGCGTGGGCGGTGACGAGATGGACGAAGCCATCGTGGGCTACCTGCGTAGGATGTACAACCTCCATGTGGGTGAAAGTACGGCTGAACAAATCAAGATTCAGATTGGTTCTGCAAGCCCGTTGGAAGAAGAACTGACCATGGAAGTTCGTGGCCATGACTTTATTGCGGGAATGCCCCGTACCATGACCATCAACAGTACGGAAATTCGTGAAGCCCTGAACGAACCTGTGACTGCCATTATCGAAGCGGTGAAGCAGGCCTTGAGCATGACTCCGGCTGAACTCTCTGCTGACATTTACGACAAGGGCATTATCATGACCGGCGGTGGCTCTCAGCTCCGCGGTTTTGACGAACGTATCCGCAAGGAAACGGGCCTTTCTGTAAACGTTATCGATGAAGCTCTGGTGTGCGTCTGCAAGGGTGCCGCCCGTATTCTTGAAGATTTGGACAAGTATCGTCCCGTATTGATTGCCTCGTCGAACTAGCCCAACTGAAAACGGTCCTCGATGCTTAGAGCGTTCCGCTTTATTGTCGGTTTGTTTTCGCAGAAGCATGGCATAGTCGCCTTTGCATTCTTTCTACTGCTTGGAATCCTGATGCGTCATGCCCCGGAGGCAACGCAGAAGAGCGTCATATCGGCGGCTCTCGCCTCCGTGTTTTATCCCGCACAGATGGTGATTTCGTCGGTAGATGAATTCCGCTCGGTGGCTCATGAAAATGAGATGCTGAAAGAGGAAAACGCAAGGCTCCGGCAAGAGACGTACTATGCCAGCGAAGCCCTGCAAGAACTTGCCCGACTGCATGCGCTGGTGCGCTTTGACGACAAGTGGGATTACCCTATTGTGACTGCTCGCGTGGTGGGCCACAATCCCGGCCGATTCCTGACAACTCTTGTCATCAATCGTGGAACATCGAGGGGTGTCAAGGAAGACATGCCGGTGTTCTCCATGAACGGCTTGGTTGGAAAAGTTTCCAAGGCTGCTCTTACTCATTCTAGAGTACAGCTTTTGGTGGATCCGAATCTTAAGTTGTCTGTACTGGAGCGCAGGACTCGCGTGGTGGGATTCTTGGAATCTGTAGATGGTCGTACTCTTTCGGCCATGATTCCGACCCACGCCGGCGTGAAGGTGGGAGACACCTTGATCACATCGGGCCTTGGCGGAATTTTCCCGAAAGGAATCCCGGTGGGAACGGTGACCCAGATTCGTCCCTCTGACTGGGAAGTGATGCAATTGATGGATGTGGTGCCATTCCAGGAATTTTCTTCGTTGGAAGAGGTTTTTGTGATGGGCAAGGAACCGGAATGGGTTGTGCAGGAACTTTTAGATGAATAGCTTGAAGTGGATAAAAGTTCTGTTGGTGTTTATCGTCTGCTTTATCTTGCAGACGACCGTTGCTGAATGGATTCAGCTGTTTGGCGCAAGTCCCGATATTGTCGTTATCATGATTGTATCCATCGCCATCAAGTTCGGGCCTGCGGCGGGATGCTTCTGGGGGTTTTTTGCCGGGTTTACTCAGGATGTCTACGGACCTGCGGAATGGCTTGGCGCCAACACCATTTCCATGACGGTACTTGGATTCTTGGTGGGCCAGCTTGAAGAAAGATTCTTAACCTTGAACCTGCCCATGAAACTGGGAGTTCTCGGATTTGGATTCTTTGTGTGCGACATGGTTTATTACTTCTTGACGGGGCTCGAAAAGGACGTGATTACCAACCTGTTCCTTTCTAAGACGCTTCCGGAGTGTGCTTACACGCTTTTTGTTGCGGCCATCTATTTCCACCTGTCCATCGGGAAAAAGAAAAAGGTCCATGTTTAGCAAGTCCGATAACGAGAATGTTCAGAATCGGAACTGGAACGTGCTGGTCTACATGACCGCCGTATTCGTTCTGTTTGTCATTCTTCTTTTTCGGCTTTATTCCCTGCAGCATACCCACTATGACGAGAATTTCCAGCGGTCGGAGAACAACCGTCTGCGCCGCGTGGAACTGGTGGCGGAGCGCGGTTTTATTTACGACAGGAACGGCGAAGTTCTGGTGCGCAACAGACCCTCTTACCAGATTGCCTTGCAGGCGCTGAACCTGCCTCGGAAAAAGGCGGACCGGGATACTATTTTCAACATATTGCTCCGGATTGTGGACAAGGACGGAAAGAGAATGTTCGATTCCCTTTCGCTGGACACGGCGTTCCAACGGACCCGCTGGATAAAGAACAGGCCCATCCGCATTTTGGAAGATGCTTCGCCGGAGCAGGTCTCCATCATAGAGGAACATTCCCAAAAGTTGCCGGGGGTGGTGACCCTTATCGAGTCTAGACGGGCATACCCCTACGGGACTCTAGCGTCTCATGTATTGGGATACACCAGCGAAATTTCCGAAGAGCAGCTGAAGCTGCCGGAATACGAGAAATACTCCCAGGGGGACCGTATTGGCCAGAAGGGGCTGGAGCAGTATTATGACCAGGAGTTCCGCGGAACAAACGGCGTGAAGGTGGTGGAGGTGAACGCCTCCGGTCGTGAAATCAGTCAGGTGAAAGGCGTGGACAGTAAAGCTCCCATACCGGGGCTCCATCTGGTATCGACAATCGACTTGAAATTGCAGAAGGTGGCCGAAGAGGCCATTCCAGATACGGCTCGCGGAGCCTTGGTGGCCATAGACCCCCGTAACGGAGAAATTCTTGCTATGGTGAGTTCGCCTAGGCTGGATCCGAATATTTTCTCTCTTAAAAAGCGGGAGCGGAATAAGGGCTGGGCCCAGGTGGCCCTGGATTCCTTGCGGCCCTTGACCAACCGCGCCATTTCGGGAACTTACCCGCCGGCGTCTGTCTTTAAGCTGGTAACGGCTGGAGCGGGGCTAGAGTACGGCGTGCTTTCGGAATTCAAGCATTATCCCAAATCTTGTACGGGAGGTTTCCAGTATGGTGCCCGTTACCAGAAGTGCTGGGGAAGCCATGGCAACCTGAACGTGGTGAACGCCATCCGCCTCAGCTGCGACGTGTTCTTTTACCAGGCGGGTCTCGATATTGACATGACCCGCATTAATGAATTCGGCAGGCGTTTCGGCCTAGGAGAAAAGCCCCTGGGCGTAGATATTCCCGGTGAAAAGGCGGGGTGGCTTCCGGATTCGGTTTCTTTCAACCAGCGCAACAAGCGCCTGGGCTGGCGTTGGGCCAGGGGGCTTATCCTGAACTTGTCCATTGGGCAGGGCCAGATTGTAACGCCGTTACAGCAGGCTGTTCTAGTGGGGTCTCTTGCTACCAACAAGGGCGTGTACAGGCCCCACTTTATGAAGGAATTGCGGG
>CAMHDS010000106.1 GCA_946183925.1 uncultured Fibrobacter sp.
GCTGTTCGCTGGATTTACGGAAACGCTTACGGCAAGACCAAATACCTGCTCGAAACCTACGGTCTCGACAAGGGCCTTGGCGATGCGGGCGTGCGTAGGCTCATTACCGAATTCCGCGCAAGGCTTGCGATGCTCGACATGAAAAAATGGTCTAGCGAAATCAAGAACCTGTTGAACCAGCATTTCGGAAGCGACACCTACTGGGAACAGGACATGTGGGACAACAACAGGAAAAGCTACACCTGGACCATGACGCCTTACCAGACGGTAACGGAAAGCAATGGTTACCTTGTACCGAATCAGGAAACGACTCCGGGCTGGTCTGGCTCAAACGTGGTGCCGCTGAAAGTGCAGAACGGCGCAAAAGAAGTTACCGTGAGTTTTTACCCGAATGGAGTGAATTCCAACAACAAGAACATGAATTTTTTGCTGTGCTACCGCGCGACCGACGGTTCGCCTGTGTACAGTGAACCTATTACGGGCGAAGGCTCCGCAACGCTTCGCCTAGACAAGACGCCTTCTTCGACGAATGGCACGCCGATGGTTTTCGCGGTCATCGTGAATACCGATTACCAGTACACCGGCAATACGGGAATTCGCAAGCTGCATTACGATTATAAGTTGAAACTGGAAACGGGCGTGAGTGGCGCAGGGGCTGCAAACGTCAAGTACTACAACGACTTTAAACTGGATTACAAGTGGCCCGAAATAGGCGATGTCCCGGCTGCGTCCAGTAGCTCTGTAGCTTCGAGCAGCTCTGTCGTGCCGAAATCGTCAAGTAGCGAAAGCCTCGTAAGTTCGAGCGGTATCGTGCCCGCGTCAAGCAGTTCCGCAAATGCTCCTGCGGGGGAAACGGCAGTTTACGAGGTAAAGGTTACTCTCCCGATAGATGAAAACTATGCTCCTGTTGTGGCGAATTTTAATGTGGACGAAGTTGCCCAGAAATTGGGCCTTAATGCTTCAACCCTTTCCCAGGTAACCTTCTTTGCCCAGGAACCTGATGGAAACAAGATCCTACGATCAACGGCGAATGCTCCCGGGCACTGGTTTGGAAACGATGGCAAGGTTGTCGAATGGGGCGAAAACGCCTACGTGTTCAGCGAAGCCGATTTGTCGAAGGGAACCCTTTCTGTGGGTCACTACCCGAATCGCGTTTCTAACGGCGAAACCTATAGCTTTACGCAAGGCGTTTCTTATGGCAAAAAAACGGTGCTGTTCAATGTCCGGGTGACAATCACCAACGAAGAGGGTAGCGGAGCAAGCGAAACGACGACTGCCCTGATGTATGGCCTTGAGGGGCTTCCCACGCATATGCAACTCAAGAGGCAGCACGGGATGATTACGGTGCAGTACACGCTCCCCCAGAGGGACAACGTGAAAATCAGCCTGTTTACGGGTTATGGCGCCCTTGTGGCGCAAGAAATCACGGGCCGGTTGAATGCTGGAGTGCACACGTATTCCTTTGACTTGGCTGGGCTACCTGCGGGCATGTACATCGTAAAGGTTTCCTCCGGCAGTTACCGTGAGGCAAGGCCGATTAGCATTACACGCTAAAGACTTTGCTATCGGGTCCCGAAATTATCCATGGGACACAGGGACCCGTATTATTCCAATTTGGAATAGCATTTTTTGTAAAAATAATACTATCGTGTGACATTTCTGGCGTAAAGCGGGTATATTAGAGAAGATGGTTCAATTCAAGGGAGGCCTGATGTCCAACGCAAATCAGCAAATGAAACACATAGTGCTCATAACCCTTTCCGCCGCCATTGGTGGGTTCCTGTTCGGTTTCGACTCCTCCGTCATCAACGGGGCAAACGGGGCGTTAAAGGCACACTTCAACGCGACGGACTATGAACTGGCCTGGTCTGTCTCCCTGGCCCTTATTGGGGCTGCTATCGGTGCGTTTTTTGCCGGGCGGATTGCCGACGCCTTCGGCCGCGTGCGTTGTATGCTTTTTGCTTCGGATTTGTTCCTGTTGAGCGCAATCGGGTCGGGCATTCCCTTTGGCATCCCGGACTTTATCATGTGGCGTATCATCGGGGGGCTCGGCATTGGAATGGCAAGCATTATCGCACCGATCTACATTGCAGAAACTGCGCCAGCCCACTTGCGTGGACGCTTGGGCTCATTGCAGCAGTTCGCTATCGTGATAGGAATTTTTGTAGCGCTCCTTTCAAACTACCTCATCGTTCGCATTGCGGGTTCGGCCAACAACCCGATGTTCGGTCACATCAAGGCGTGGCAGGTGATGTTCTGGGTCGAAATTATCCCGTCTGTAATCTACGGCTATGCCGCCTGGAAGCTTCCTGAATCGCCCCGTTACCTGATTCACAAAGGACTCCTGGACGAAGCCAAGAAAGTCATTGCCAAAATTAATCCCGAAGGGGTTGACGAAGAAGTTGAAAAGATTCAAGGCTCCTTCAGCAATAAAAAGCCCGCCAAGTTTACCGACCTGTTGGAAGTCATTAACAAGAAGGAGCGGATTACTCCGATTCTGTGGGTGGGTTTGGGCCTTGCTATTTTGCAGCAGCTGGTTGGCATCAACGTTATCTTCTACTACGGCACCATGCTCTGGCAGAGTGTGGGTTTTGGTGAAAGCGATGCGTTCCTCACCAGCGTGATTTCTAGCGCCATCAACCTGGTGATGACCGTTGCCGCCATTTTGCTTGTGGACAAGCTAGGCCGTAAACCCCTTCTGCTTATCGGTAGCATTGGCATGGCGGTGACCTTGAGTACCCTTACGATCTGCTTCATGGGTAGCGGTGGTGCAGCCCTGTCCGATTCGGCGGCTTTTGTGGCCCTGATAGCGGCAAACCTCTACATCGCCTTCTTTGCGGCGACCTGGGGCCCTGTGATGTGGGTGATGCTTGGCGAAATGTTCAACAACCGTATCCGCACTATCGCCATCGCCATTTGCGGGCTGGCCCAGTGGTTTGCAAACTTCGTGGTCACCTGGACATTCCCCGTGCTCACGGGCGAAGACGGCATCGGAGTGGGCCCGACTTACGCCATCTATTCCTTCTTTGCCATATTCAGCATCTTCTTCGTGGCAAAGTTTATCAAGGAAACCAAGGGTAAACAGCTAGAAGATATGTAATTGCGAATTGATTAATGCAAGTGCATGATCACGGGCCGGTTCTTGCCGGCCTCTGTCTTATGGATGGTAAGCTTGCCCGTGCTATCAAAGCTGAACTGTTCGCCGACGCGTTCGCCGTTTACGAAGGAGAGGCTATCTCGTAGGACACCGCTTTTGTACCAGTTGCGTAAAATTCCGTTCCGCTTGCCTTCTTTCCAGAAGGCTTCGCTTGCAAGTTTTCCGCCTAGGCTGTCGGGGTAGAAACTTCGGCTTATGGCGATTTCGCCGTTCTCCCATATTTCTTCGTAGCGCAGGTCGTGGCCTTTCTTGTAGTACCATAGGGTAGCCCCCTTGACGGTGCGACCCAAGATGGCGCTGCTGTCCAGGGTTCCGCCTGGAACTCCCGCTACAAAGGATGTTTCGGCACAAATTATCCCGTAGTTGTCTTCGCACTGGCCGTAGCCGATTCCCGTGCCGTTTGCGAACTCGCTTTCGATTACAAGGTGTAGGTGGCCATCGTCCAGCCTCCATACAGAATCTCTTGCTCCCATTTTCCAACGTTCACGCCTGTAGGGGAGTAGCCCGTCTTCGGAGGGGAGGTAGAATTCCCGAGCGCCGTCTAGCACGCCGTCCGTGTAGCCTTCTGTAACAAGCCAGGAATTCTTTTCGTCTGCAGCGTAGGTGATTTGCGGACCATTAAATATTCCGTATCGGCAGCTCGTGGAATGTCTTCGTTTTCCGTTCTCGTAATACTCCACGATGATTCCCAAACTGTCGCCGCCATGACAGCTGTTTTCTTCTTGGAGTTTTCCGCTCTTGGACCATTTTTTCCACACGCCTACGGTGTCGCCCTTGTCGTTGTAATGTTCCTCGAAGGCCTTGTTGCCGTTGTAATGAAACCCTTCCCAGTCCCCTACGGGGTGGTCGTCTTTGTAATAACGGACCGCTTCCACTTTCTTGTCGCCGTAATAACTGGTCCATTTGCCTTCGCGTTTGCCCTTTTTGTACTGGCCAACCATCACAACGTTTCCAAGCCCGGTCCAGCGTTTGATTTCGCCGTGGGGAACGTTGTCCTTGTAAGGGATTTCAAATTCCTTGATGCCGTTGTTGTACCACTCGTTCCGCTTCAGGATTTCGCCGTCGGGATACACCCATACGGAGGTTTTCTTGACCCCGTTGGCGTGTCGTTCCACCACCTGTTCTTCGGCTCTTTCTACGGTACAGCCGCAAAAGAAGGCGAAAACACAAAAAAAAGTGGCAAAATGGAGGAATCTCATGGCATTCAAGGTAGAAAAAAGGTAATTTCTTTTTGTGGAAGAATTGAAAAACAAGTCTATCAAGGAAACTTTCCGCTCTAAGCTGAAAACACCCTGGGTGTGGATGGTGGTGGCCCTGACGGTAGGGCTCACTATCCTGTTTTCCCTTTCCCAGAAACCCCAGATGGTCCTTTATTCCCAGTACATCAAGTCCCTTTCGGATTTTCAGTTGCTGGATGCCAGGCTTTCAAAGGATATGGAACGAGCCCGTAGCGGTTACGGTCTGGACACCATGAGAATCTTGTCCGAGACCATGACCCTCAGGGAAATGGCGGTGTCCTTCGCCCGCCAGATGGACGAGCTGCAGGGGTTTGGTTTTGAACGCCCGAGTTCTGCCCTGGTGAGCCGTTTCGAGCGGGAGGTCTTGGGCAAGGTTTCTACGGCCCGACGCTACCTGACGGTCAGGAGCCAGTGGCTGAGTTCCTGGCAGCAACTGTCCTATGCGGTAAACAGCCTGCCCGACAACCAGGAATACGTGGTCCGGGAACTTCTGGATTCTGCTCGCGCCGGGTTCCCGGTGGTGCGGCCCGAAGGTCTTGGACTTCCGGATAGTATTGCGCACCAGCTGGATATGCTTCTGAACATCAACGTGGATCTTTCTCATGCCTGGGCCCGCATCGACAACGATGCCGCCATGCTGAACAGCGAGGAACTCATACAGTTTTTCCAGATGGAACGGCTGAACGAAATCGCCCTGAACGCAAAGATTCCCCTGGTCTTTTATTTCTTGACCTTGGTGCTTCTTTTAGCTACATTTTTCTTCATGTTCCGTTCCAAGCAATAGTTTTCGATGGCCCGATTCCGTACAAGACGCTCTATCTATTTCAATTTTGCCTTGCTGTTCTTGTTGGCGGTGGTCTGGTGCGTGTCCTACGCAGGGCCCGTATTGCAGAGCTTTTTCAAGGAAGAACACCTTTTTTATGGACGGGTCTCCTATGCCGCTATCCCCAGCGTCTTTGGGGGTAGCAATGTCCCGTTTTTGGACAAGACTTTCTTTAGGATAAACGGTGACGACAGCGCTACCTTTGTCCTGTACGCGTCAGAAGAAATGCTGGACGAAATGTCGGATTGGTTCAGCTTTGCCGCCATCAACGTGGGGGATGTTCCCCTGGAAATTAGTGCCGTCAGGCTGTCCGACAACCGCTATATCGTCAAGTCCTTGGCCTCGACCTACGGTGAACTGGACTGGGAAACGGTGTCGGAATACCAGCTGGTCAACTCCCTAATAGCCCTTGGAATCATCGGGGTCTGTTCAGTCGGTTTCCTGATATTCTTTATCCTCGCTATAAGAAACAAACGATGAAACCTCTTTGGGTGCTGTTGCTTGCCGTATCCCTGGCCCTTGGGGCTAGTCGGGATTCCTTGACGGTTTCGGTTCTGCCGACAAAGGCTACCGGCACTGTGTTGCGGGTACCTGTTGGAATCTGGTGGCCTGAATACGATTCAAAGGTCAAGGCGTCGTTTCCTGGACATGCGGCGAAAAAGGATGTGGTGGTCTGGTTCCACGGCGGCATGACCAGCGGCAACTGTCAAAAGGGCTTGGTGGCGGGGGAGGCCTTTTCGAATATTTTTCTGGATGTGGTGGTGTTGAGCGCTTCGGCCTGCAAGGAAAACCATTGGGCGACGGAGGTGATGGTTTCTGCGGTGGATGCGGCCCTAGATTCCATTGCCAGGAGGCGGAGGGGATTTGTAGAAGAGATCTCCCTTGTGGGCGTCTCTGACGGCTCTCTTGGGGTTCTGGTTTATTCCATGTATGGAAAACGCCGGGTGAAAAACCGACTTTTGGTGAGTTCCTATGGCAAACTGCTGGGGGAGGCCCCCGCTGTTGCGGCGTCTCCTAAGATGAACTCTGGAAGGTGGCGCTTTTTGCAGGGCGGTGCCGACAGGCTTTATCCTCCGTCGGAGACAATCCCCTGGATTCAGGATTTTTGCAGGAATGTGGGGGCGGACTGCGACCTGAGGTATGACCCCTCTGGGGAGCACGACTGGAGCTATTGGCAAGGTCACCACCTGGATTGGATTCGGGAAGCGTTCCCTTTCAAGAAATAATCGGTTTACCCCTTGACAAAATGGGCTTTTTTTTCAAAATTTGGTGCACCACGCGGATGTGGTGGAACTGGTAGACACGCTAGA
>CAMHDS010000107.1 GCA_946183925.1 uncultured Fibrobacter sp.
AAAAACTTGTACTTGGCATCGGGGAACACCACGGTTCCGATGTCGCGGCCATCCAGGATGCAGCTCTGCTTCTTGCCGATTTCCCGCTGCTGCCTGGTCATGGCGGCCCGGACCGACGGCAGGGCGCAGTAGATGCTCACGTTGTTCGACACCTTCATGCCGCGGATTTCGGATTCGCGGCACACCCCGTTAATCAAAATGTGATTTTCGGAGTCGAACCCCAGAGTCAGGTTAGAGAGCAACTTGTCCATGGCGGGGCCGTCCTCGGCAGGGAGTCCTGCGTCCAGGGCAGCTAATGTCACGGCCCTGTACATGGCACCAGTGTCCAGATAAGTGATACCCAGAGTCTTGGCCACAATCTTAGCGGTGGTGCTCTTGCCGGTACCCGAACCGCCATCCAGGGCTATCACGAAATTCTCGCCACTTTTGGTCATAAGTGGGGACAAATATAGCTAATTCAGAATCCAGAGTTCGGAATTCGGAGCTTTTCAAGGAAACAATTCCGAATTCATAAATCCGAAATCCGAATTTTTACCACACATCGTATAAATAGTGGTGTTCCACCCCGGTATAGGTGTCGGCGTATATGACCTCGGCGCCCGAATCGTAAACGGTCAAGCTGTAATTGCCGTCCAGGTTGAACTGGTAATAGTATTCGCCATAGTACCGGTCGTAAGCGTAGTCGTACTCGTCTTTCCAGAAATAGTAGGGGCCGGAACCGTCATAATAGACGGTGGCGTCCCCGTTCCAATCCACCTTCACGGACACCATCAAAGAAGGCGACAGGGAATAGGCATCGCCGCAAAGGTAGTCGGCCCCCATCCGGGAGCAATCCTGCCCATAATAGTAGCGGAAGCTGAGCTTGGCCTGGTAACCATAATCCGAGCCGTCAGTTCCCCAGTCCCCGCAACCCACGAGCACCAAGGCAAGGGCAAATAAAAGAATCAATAAGCGTTTCATGTCTCTTTACAAGAATCCCCCGACAAAAGTCGAGGGAAATAAGATGATTTAATTTGTCCCAAATCAGTCGGATTCGTAGTCACCGTGAAGTTCTTCTTCAGCTGCTTCCGTATTTTCATCTTCGTACTTTTCAGGAGCCTGCAAGTCGCGAGTGCTGCCATACTTGCGCTTTTCCTCTTCCGTCAATTTATTGGAATACACGATGTCTTCCTGTTCCTGGTTGGCAGCTTCCTCCTCCTGCTTCAAGACACGCTGGCCTTCTTCTAGGCGGCGGCGGATATGTTCCTTTTCCATTTCTTCCAGGTTGGTTCCAACCTTGGCCTGTTCTTCGGAAACGATATAGCGTTCGTTGGCTTCATCCATGGCGTCCTTGATGCCAATCAAGCGGCCCTTGCCATCCACCTTCAAGCCCGCCTTGCGGAGAGTCGAGAGAGGTAGGCGGCGAGCGGCAACCTTGTATTCTTCCTTGAATTCATCGCCATCACTAATTTCGTTAGCTTCGCTCTCGGTCACATAATCCAAAGCTTCCCCCCAGCGGGATCCCTGCACGCATGATGTAAAACCAACCAGGGCGGTATCAATCTTTTCAGGATCGTCCGACACCGTACCTGCACAACCGGCAAAAACCATAGCCAAAAAAGATACACCCATCAAGAATTTTTTCATAGGACTTTCCTCCGAAAAAAAATATCCCTTTCAAATATACACATTTTTTTCTGAAAAATCCGCTTTTTACCTTTTTTTTGCATTTTCAGGCTTTTTTCGAAGACACCACCCCCCGTTTTTCTATTTTTTCGCCCATTATGAGCGAAAATGCGGACATTTACCGAATTTCTACTAGCGACAACAGGGAAATCATCCTTGTAGGTACGGCCCACATCTCCCAGGCTTCCAAGGAACTAGTCAAGGAGACCATCGAAGCCGAAAAACCCGATACGGTGTGCGTAGAATTGGACGCCGGTCGCATGCAGTCCCTCAAGGATCCCGACCGCTGGAAAAATACCGACCTGAAATCCGTCATTAAAAACAAGCAGCTCGCCACCCTTATCGCCAACCTGGTGCTGGGCTCGTACCAAAAGCGCATGGGCGCCCAAACCGGAGTCAAGCCCGGAGCCGAACTGAAAGAGGCTGTAGATGAGGCCGAAGGAAACGAAATCCCTGTGGTCCTTGCGGACCGGGACATCAAGATTACGCTAAAGCGGGCCTGGGCATGTACCCCCTGGTACCGCAAGCTGAACCTCCTGGGAGGACTTTTCACAAGCATCTTCGACAAGACCCAGGTCAGCGAAGAAGAACTGGCCAAAATCAAGGAACAGGATTCCCTCAGTGCCATGATGCAGGAATTCGGCAAGACCTTCCCCGAAGTGAAACAGGTCCTGATTGACGAGCGGGACCAGTATCTGGCCAGCAAGATCAAGACCGCCCCCGGAAACAAGGTGGTGGCCGTGGTAGGCGCCGGTCACGTGAAGGGAATCGCCAGCATCATCAGCGAAAACAAGGAACTCCCCAGCGAAGAATCCATCACGGTTATCCCCAAGGGTTCCCCCATCTGGAAAATCATCGGCTGGGCAATCCCCGTAGCCATCGTGGCAAGCATCATCTACATCGGATACCAGGCAGGCATCGAAAAGGCCGGCGAACTGAGTCTCCACTGGGCCATGCTTACCGGTGGCGGCGCCATGCTGGGCACCATCATCGCTGGCGGCCACCCCCTCACGGTTCTGGTGGCGCTGGTCATGGCTCCATTTACAGGGCTTACCCCGCTTATCGGCGTCGGGTTCTTTACCGCCCTCACCCAGGTCTATATGCGCCCGCCGAGAGTCCAGGAAATGGAGACTCTCGCCGACGACATCTGGCAGGTGAAGCACTGGTGGAAAAACCGCGTCACCCGCGTCATGCTCTGCTTCTTGTGTCCGGGAATCCCCGCTATCATCGGGAAGATCCTCGCCATATTCAAGATATACCAGGCGATGTAATAGACTAGAGATTAGAGACTAGGATCTAGGATTTAGGGTCTAGGATCTAGGGTCTAGGATTTAGTGGATAATGTTTTATACCCGAATTCACTAGCCCCTAGTCTCTAGATCCTAACCTCTACTAAATCCTCTTCACAATGAACATGTGTCCGGGAGCACGGGCCGGGTCCAGGCGGACAAAGTTCTTGCTGCCACGCCACACGAAACTGTCTCCGGTAATCACGTCCTTCAAGAAGTAGAAGTCATCTTCGGCCATGCCAAGCTTTGACATGTTGATTTCCACCAGGCCTTCTTGCGGGTTGTCCATGTCCATGTTGCACACGCACAAGATAATGTCGTCGCCGGTCTTCTTGGAGTAAACCATCAGCTGGTCGTTCTGCGCGTAATGGAATTCCAGGTTGTCGTATTCCTGCAGGGCGGCATGTTCCTGACGGGCGGTGTTTACCCGACGGACAAAGTCCTGGATACCCGGACCGCTCCAGTTGTGAACCTTGTACTGGTACTTCTCGCTGTCGGCCAGTTCTTCCTTGATAGGACTCGGGATGTTTTCGCACAGTTCATAACCGTTGTACATGCCGGTAAGGCTCGAAAGGGTGGCCGCCAAGAAGTAACGCTGCTTGAAGGCATTCGGGCCCTTGTAAGCCAGATACTTCGGGAAAATGTCCGGCGTGGTGGGGAAGAAAATGCCCCGCATGTATTCCTTCGCCCCACTCTGGGTTAGTTCCTTCAGGTACTGCTCGAATTCCCATTTGGCAGACCGCCAGGCAAAGTAGGTATAGCTCATATCAAAGCCGGACTTTGCCAAACGGTGCATCATTTTCGGGCGAGTAAAGGCCTCGGCCAAGAACACCAGTTCCGGGCGTTTTTCCTTCACATCGGCGATGAGCCATTCCCAGAAGGGGAAGGGCTTGGTATGGGGATTGTCAATACGGAAAATCTCGATTCCCTTGTCGGCCCAGAACAGAATGATGTTCTCGATTTCTTTCCACAGGGCCTTGTAGTTTTCGTTGTAGTAGTCGAAGGGGTAAATGTCTTCGTACTTCTTAGGCGGGTTTTCCGCAAACTTGATGGAACCGTCGGGTTCGTGGTAGAACCATTCCGGATGGGACTTTACGTAGGGATGGTCCGGACTGCAGTTGAGGGCAATGTCCAGCGCCAGGCGGAGTCCCTTGTCACGGGCGGTCTTTGCAAAATGCTCAAAGTCCTTCATGGTTCCCAGTTCCGGATCCACGTCGTAATGGCCACCGTTCTTGTTACCGACGGCGTAGGGGCATCCCGGTTCAATGGGCTTGCCCTTCTTATCTACCTTGGCGTGCAAGGCGTTGTTCGCACCCTTACGGTTGGTGATGCCAATGGGATGTATCGGCACCAGATAGACCGTATCAAAGCCGAGATTCACAATGTAGTCCAGTTGCTTTTCGCAGTCTTTCCAGGTAGCACTTTTCTTGGGGTCTGTGCCCTGGCTCTTGGGCCACATCTCGTACCAAGTGCCTACACGGCTGTAGGTAGGGTCCACACGGAGTTTCATCACGGGGGACTCGGTAGGAACATCCTTCGGTTCAATGGTCCAGGCGCAAATCTTGTATTCGTAGTAACCGATGTTATTGACGGTAAAAGAACCTTCCCACTGGTCATTATCCACAAAGTGCATGGGAGCCTTTTCCCATTTTTTCTTGGACACGTGACGGTAAAAAATCGCAGCGTCGTACTTCTCGTGGCTGTGGCGGAATATATCCGCCGTAAGCGTAACCGTATCACCGGGCTCACGCTTGAGCATAAAACGCCCCCCTTCGATTTGGGGGCAAATGTTTTCAATAACCAGATTGTCTTTGAGGGTAGGAATAGTAGCCATAATGCCGTAAATATAATTACTGGCGATGGCCCTGGAACCTCATGCAAAGAATCGCACCGACCAAAACCATACAAGTAAGGGCAAAGGAGCCTCCGTAAGAAAGGAACGGCAATGGAAGCCCCGTCACGGGCATAAGCCCTATGGTCATAGCGATATTCACAAGAATATGGAAAAGGAATATGGTAGAGGCCCCCATGGTAATCAGGGTGATAAAGGGGTCCGAGAAAAGCTTGCAGGTAGAGGTGGCCCGCCAGAGGAACAAGAAATAAAGCACAAGGATTACGGCGCAACCCATAAAGCCGAACTGTTCCCCCAGCACGCTAAAGATAAAGTCCGTATGTTCTTCGGGCAAGAAGGCCAGATTGGTCTGGGTACCATGCCCAAAACCCTTGCCCTGGAGACCTCCAGAACCGATAGCCGTCAGGGACTGCAAAACCTGGTAGCCATCACCCAAGGGATCGCTCATGGGGTCCAAAAAGGTATTCACCCGCTTCTGCTGGTGGGGCTGCAACATGTTCCAGGCCATAGAACTGGCATAACCCGCAAAGATGTTCACCACCAAAAACAAAACAGTCAAAATCTTGGGCAAGCGACGGCGCACCAGGGAGAACACCACCGCACAAATCAAGAGGCCCCAGAGCACCTGGTAAAGAGTCGTCTGGGAATGGGAGAACAGCACCGAAAGGAGCGGACTTGCCAGCAGGAACATGTCCGTCAAAGTGAGTCCCGCAAAAAAGAACCCCACGTAGGTTACCGCAATAAACACCAGGGCCGTACTCAGGTCAGGTTGTTTCAACACCAGGGCAAAAGGCACAATAAACAAAAGCATAGGCACCACGAAGCTCTTCAGCTTGAACAGGCTCACCGGATGCCTCGAGAGCCAATAGGAAATAGTCAGCAGGTAGGCAATTTTTGCAAACTCCGAAGGTTGCAACTTGAATATGCCAAGGTCAATCCAGCGGCCAGCCCCCTTCACCACGTCACCGGCAAAAAACAGCACCACTACAAGCAGAATCAATGCCGCCACATACATGGGTATCACCATCCTCTTGAGCCAATCCAAACGCAAAAAGACAATGCCCGCCGCAATGGCGCTACCGCAAACAAAGTAAATAATCTGCCTAAACCAGAAAGTCTCGTAAAAGACCACCTTCTCGTTGTTGGTGGCGGAATAAACCAGCAACACACCACAGACCATCAGGCAAAGGGTCAAGAAAAGAAAGAACCAGTCCACCTTCAGGGACTTGTCCAAAAAACGACCGGAACTCATTTCTTGTCCTCCTTCCCAAAGTAAGCCATCAGCACCTTACGGGCAATAGGGCCCGAAACGGCGCCACCGCCACCTGCAGCTTCCATAATCACGGCTACCGCAATTTCCGGATTTTCCAGCGGAGCCACTGCCGCATACCAGGCGTGGGTCTTTTCACCCTTCTTCCATTCTCCAGAACCGGTCTTTGCCCCTACGCGGATATCGGGCACACGTCCACGCTTACCTGTTCCTCCGGGGTGGTTCACCACAGAATCCATGGCCGCCATCAAAATACGGTGGGTGGATTCCTTCATCTTTCCGGAACGCACAATTTCGGGTTCGTACTTTCGCACCACGTTCCCTTCGCTATCCCGCAATTCCTTCATAAAGTGGGGCCTGTACACGCCCTTGTTGGTAGCAAGAGA
>CAMHDS010000108.1 GCA_946183925.1 uncultured Fibrobacter sp.
GATATACTGTTTCATAAGGCTATTCATGATAATTGGTGATCATTTCGGTAACTTCAGTCTCCAGCAGTCGCGGGTTGGCCGTAATACCGGCGTCACGGACCTTCTTTGGAATCTGGACGGCCTGCCGCTGGTCATGCGCGGTAAGCGTACCCGTCTGGCGGTAAGGCCGGCCGGCGGCATTGATGATGCGGCGGTGGATCTCGATACCGTACCGCTTGATATCGAACAGGCGGAGACCCTGGCCCAGTTGCTCGATTCGCTTGAGGGCGAGGACGGCCTGGAGCATGTTCTCTTTGGTGCCGCCTTCTGCGCCAATCTCAAAGTACGGATTCAGGTGTTTCTTCACGCGGGAAGTGTCCCAGACGGCATAGCGCATGTTGTTGAACCAGTCGTTGATACGCGTTATGTCCAGGGTGCGCGGAAGTTTCTCCTCATCACCGGACGCAATGTTCTTGACCCAGAGGTTCATGTCGTCGATGGCTTCCTGATAGTGCTCTTCGCCCCGCAGGATGTTGGCCTCGGCACGCTCCAGGAGGACCTGGTCGGCCGCGAAGGCGGGATAGACCGTACGATAGTAACCGATACGGGCCACCGGGTCGGTGTACTCGAACAGATAGGGAAGCTTCCAGAAGATGGTCTTGTCCAAATTGGTGGCAGAGTAAATCTTCATGGGCATGTAGTAGGTGCTGTTGCCGCCGTTCCACAGGTTGGCGATGGCCAGGCCGGTTTCGGTTTCGGCCAGGTAGTTGCCATGGGCGTACCGGGAATAGACGGAATAGGGACCGAATGCCAGGCCCATCTTGGAATAAGCGGTCATGAGCAGCAGGTTGCAGTTCAGGTTGGCATCGATGTAATGTTCGACGATCGGCGTGTACTTCTGCGTCATGGTAGCCTGGTAAGCCCAATCACGCAGCATGGAGGCCGGTTCGGCACCCAGGCATTTGGTGGCATACTCGACACTCTTGTCCCACTCCTCGTGATAGAGGTAATAGCGGGCGGCGAAGGCATAGGCTGCTTTCGGGTTGAAGTGGTATTTCGGGACGGTGTAGTATTTGTCCGAAACATTGGGAAGGGCCGCCTCGAGATCTTTGCCGATCTTTTCGTACACGTCGGCCACATTGCCACGCTCATAGGCGGGCTTCAGGGTCGTTTCCGGATCGGTGATGTACGGAATGCCGGCATCTTTGGTACTGGTAACCGAGTTGTACGCCATGCAGAAAACGTTCACCAGGATAAAGTGACCATAGGCACGGCACAGCAGGGCTTCGGCACGCTCGGCGCGCAGGTCCAGCGTAGGATCTTGCTCCGTCAGGAGGTCGATGGCCTTGAGGGCCTCGTTCGCACAGGCAACGGCGCCATAGCAGGAACCCCAGACAGATTCGGGATCTTCGTTGTCGCTCTCCGTCACATCATCCCAGGCGAAAACCTGGTCGATGAAACGGTCGGTATTGGGGTTGTTCTTGCCGTAGTCGTCCACGTTGTCGGACATGAACTCGGTCACAAGCATATAGTCGGTGCTGGGATAAGCCGACACGAGCAGGGCCCGGATCTTTTCCGGGGTATCAATCTCGGCGCGGTTATCCGGCATCTTGTCGAGGAACTTGTCGCAGCCGGTCAGGACGAGGGTTGCGAGAACCAAAGTATAGAAAATCTTTTTCATATTCATTTCCTCCTATGCATTAAAGGCCGATCTTCAGGGTTACGGTGAACTGCTTCGGCAGCGGGACGGCCACACCGCCCGTGTTGAAGAATTCCGGATCCTGGCCGTTCAGCTTCTTGTCGGCGTAAATCAGGAAGAGGTTGGTCGCCTGCACTTTGAGAGACAGGTTGTTCATCTTCAGCGGCTCGATCCATTTCCTCGGGAAGTCATACGTAAGGGAGATTTCCTTCATACGGATGAAGTCACCCTTGGCGATACGGGCCGTCGAGTAGTTGTAAGCGTTGTACGCGTAGGCCAAATGGGAGTCGGTTTTGTTCTGGATGGCACTGGCAATGACCGGAACATCCGTTTTGAGTTCGTCGCCCGGAACGGTCCAGCGGTTGTTGAATTCCTTCGGCATGGAATCCAGGTCGTTGTAGGTGTTGCTGAACACCGGGTCCAGACGCACCACGTTGCCGAAAGAATAGGTGATAAACACGTTCAGGCGGAAGCCTTTCCACGTGAACACGTTGCCCAGGGAGCCCACATCCGTAGGATCGGCGCTTCCGGAATACTCCAGGAACTTCATCTTTTCGGGTTCGGAGGTCTGGAAGTAGATGCCGCTCACGGAAACGCTCGGCTTCTCCAGTTCGCCCATCATATCATACACGGATTCCTGATCCAGGAAGGTCGGCAGACCCTCTTCGTTCAGTCCCATGAACGGGATGGAGAAGATACCGCGCACCGGATAACCCTGTTTTGCGAAACCGGTACCGGTGATCAGGTCGATCACGCGGACATTGTTCTCCAGCTGGGTCACTTCATTGTGGGAATGCGAATAGATGAAGTTGGTGGTCCAGGTGAAGTTCTTCTTCTTGATGTTCTGGGTGGTCAAGCTGAGTTCCCATCCGCCGGACTTCATGGCAGCCACGTTTCCGTACTTCTGGACTTCGCCGCCCACACCCGGGGTGTTGACGATACCGATCAGGTCGTAGTTGTTACGCTTGTACCAGTCGAAGGTGGTGCTGATGCGGTTGTCGAAGAAACCGGCCTCGAAGCCGATATTCAACTCGTGCTTCTTCTCGTAGGTGAGCTCGCTGTTGGCCAGCTGGCTGATATCCAGCGCCGTCTCACGCACATTGGTGGTAGGACGCCAGGGGGTATGGCTCCGGATCACGACGGTGGAGTTGGTCACGTTCTTGGGACCGCGGTCTGCCGTCAGGGAATAGGATGCCTTTACGCTCAAGTGCGAAATCGTATTCGAAATGGGATTCCACCACGGCTCGTCGCTGATGTTCCAGGCACCGGAAATGTTCCAGGTAGGAAGCCAGCGGGCGCTGCGGCTCTTGCCCAGTTTGTTCGTACCCTCGTAACGGTAGGTACCGTTGATAACGTACCGGCCTTTGTACGAGTAGGTTCCGTTGGCGAAGAAGGCGGCGCTGCGGTCGTAATTATACAAATATGTATAATAGTTGGCGTTTTGCTCGGATCCCTGCTTGAACACCTGGTAGGCGTAGTTCGGAATCTCGCCCATGTTGTACTGCAGGCCCCAGCCGCGGAACCACGTGCTGTGGCGGGTGATGTCGTTGATTTCCATACCGCCGAACAGGTTCACGATGTGCTTGTCGGCGAAGGTCTTGCTGAAGTTGGCCGTGGTACGGAAGTCGTAGCCGATCATGCTGTTGTCCGTGCGTTCGTAGATACCGCCGTTCGGCAGGACGGAAATCGGCAGGGCGTACGGGTTGTCGGGATCGGTGTACAGGAAGGGGTTGGAGTTGCGGATGGTGGACGTGCCCATTTCGCGGTAAGCCATGGCCTGGTTGGAATTGTCCAGGATGTTGTGCTCCTGCGAGGATGCGGTGTACTTGGCCGCACCGATGGCACTGAGTTCCAGTTCCGGAATCACCTTGTACTTCAATTCTCCCTGAATACGGAAGTCCGTTACATTCAGGTTGATATAGTTGTTGTCCAACTCATGCATGATGTTGAACTTGGCGTAGTTGCGCACGTAGAAGTCGTTCGGATCCAGCGCGCGGGAAGTATTCAGCGCGTAGGAGTACGGGTTGATATCGAAGTCGCGCTTAACCTCACCGTAAACCGGGTCGATTTCACTGCTCAGGGTACCGGGAGCGCGCTGCTTACGGTACGATGCGTTGGAAATCATGTTCAGCGACAGGTTGTTCAGAATCTTGTACGTCGTATTCAAGTTAGCCGTGTAACGCTGCACCTCGCTCTGCTGGGTCCAACCCGGATCCGACATCACCGACAGGGAGGCGTAGTAGTTGGCCTTCTCGGTACCGCCGGAGGTGGAAATGGAGTGGTTGTGCTGGATGGAACTCTTGAACAGGAGGTCGAACCAGTCGGTGTTGCGGTATTCGGCAGCCTTGAGGTAAGCCGCAATGGCTTCGGGGGTGTTCTGCAGACCGAATCGGCCCGAGGTCGCATCATACTGGGTAATCATCTGATACATTTTGCCATAGATACCGCTGTTCATGCGGTTGGCGGTTTCGGCATAGTTCAGGTAACCCTTCTGCTGGAGCTCCTGGTAGATGGACATCTGGTCCTGGGAGTTCATGATGTTGAAGGTGGAGTACATCGGCTTCAGCCGGTAGGTGTACTCACCGGTGTAGCTGATGTGGCTCTGGCCCGCCTTTCCTTTCTTCGTGGTAACGACGATAACGCCCGCCATTGCGCGCGCGCCATATATAGAGGTAGCGGATCCGTCTTTCAGGATATCGAACGATTCGATATCGTCGGAGTTCAAGCCGGCGATGGCGGAAGAAATCAGGGTAGTGGCGTCACCGGAGGAAAGGTCGTCGGCGCTCACGTCCACCACATCTTCCATGATCACGCCATCTACCACCCACAGCGGTTTGGAGGAACCGTAGATGGAGGTGGCGCCGCGGACACGGATCTTGGGGGCCGTACCGAAAGTACCGGAAACGTTCTGCACGGACACGCCGGCCACCTGGCCTTCCAGGGAACGGCTGATATCGGCAATACCGCTGAGCTTGGCTTTATCGGCATCGACTTTGGCGGTGGAACCGGTCATCAACCGGCGGTCCACTTGCTGCATACCCGTTGCAACGGCAGCTTCCAGCACTTCGGCGTCGTCTGCCAGGGTGAAATTGACGGTGGCCGCCACCGGCTTCCGGGCGTCCTTGAAGCCCAGGCTGGAGGCAACGATATACTTGGCGGAACCCGGCACATTGGCCAAGGTGTATTTACCGTCCATGTCGGTCATGGTACCGACGGAAGTGTTCCCTTCCACAAAGACGGCGACACCGGGGACGGGTTCCCCCTTGGAATCGACCACCGTACCGCTGACTGATTTCGTCTGGCCCAGGGCAAGGCCCGTCCAGGCAATCAGGCAGGTCAGTAACAGGATGATTTTCTGTTTTCCCATACGTTATTATATTTACACAATTTTATTGTTTCGCGAACATCGTCTTTCCACGCGAACCGCAAAGGTCGGGAAAATGTTTCAATATTCCAAACTGTGTGATTTGGCTCGAAAAAAGGCTTATTTTGCGTGAAAACGTTTTAAATTGTATGAATTAATATGCAGGAAAACGATAAATAACAAAAAACTGTAAGCAGAAATGAATAATAGGTTATAAAATGTAAGTACGGCATTCATCAAAAATTTTTTTCTTTTTATTAAAATAGGTTAAATTTCCCCAAAAACGGCTTTTTCAGCCGAATAGGGAAGGGCGTGGCGGATGTTTAATTTCGATTTATAAGGAGGTTTTCAACAGGCCTATCAACAACGAGGTAATTTTTAAACGATTGATAATCAATACATTATTTTTCTACGCGGAAAATTTTTTCATATTTAATCGTTTTACATGTTGCTTTTCTGCGAAATAATTCAAAACTTTGCAACGAATAATGCGTTTTTGATAATTACTTCAAAACATAGGTTTTTATGAAAAAAGTGTATTTAACTCCCGGTGCCGAGTATCTCGACACCCTCTTTGAGGCCAATTTCCTCACTTCGACTGTGGGGATTGGCGGTTCTACCGGTGAGGACCTGGGCGACGGTGGTACCGTTGACCCCTGGTCTTAATGTTGTGCTCTTTGTAAACGATTCAAAAAAAGGAAAAGATTATGAAGAAAGTACTTTATAGTGTCCTTGCACTGGCAGGTCTCTTTGCAGTGTCCTGCGCCAAGGAAATGAATTCTCCTGAAGATGCGAACATCCCTACCCATGAGGTGACGATTGTCGCTACGGGATCTTTGGATACCAAAACGTCCTATGCTGATGGCAAGACCTTCTCTTGGGTTGTCCGTGACTCTGTGTATGTTTATACGACAGATGGCTCGGCTGGAGAGTTCGTAAAATTTTATGCAAAATCGACGGCTGCTACGTCTGAATTTACCGGAGAGGTGAAAGACGGCTATCGTCCTAACTCGATCGCTTTCTATCCGGCTGAAAGTTTCCCTCAAACGTTATCGGGCAAGACATACACCTACCTTCCTAGTACCTATTTAGAGAAAGGCCGTGATCCGTATAGTTATACTCCGATGGTGGGAATTGCGCAGAAAGATGGATCGTTCAAGTTTTCGACGGCTACCGGTTTGATCAAGTTCTCCTTTACGGATTTGGACGAGAAGGCCTCATTCGTTCACCTGAAGACCACGGGAGAAAAGATTAGTGGTTACTTCTTCCTGAACGAAAACCCTTATTATGAAATGACCAACGCAATACCTGTAGCTTCTTATGCCCGCGATTATATGTGGCATGAGTTCGTACGCAAGTCGGATGGTACGGCAGAAGTTGTTATCCCGATCCCTGTTGGTACGATCAAAGCGG
>CAMHDS010000109.1 GCA_946183925.1 uncultured Fibrobacter sp.
GGAAAGACTGGACCGCCGGCTGCATCGCCGTCACGAACGACGAAATCGAAGAAATTTACGGCGCCGTCAAGGACGGAACTCCGATAACCATCAAGCCCTAGAAAGTCGGGTTCAATCTTTTTATATATTGTTGCTATGACCGAAAAAGAAAAAATGCTTGCAGGCGAGCTATACGACCCCAGCGACAAGGAGCTTGCATCAAGAAGAAGTGCATGCCACGCCCTATGTCAACAATACAACAGCTTACTGGAAACGGACAAGAACCGTGAAAACACCCTTGCTCAGATTCTAGGGGCATCCCCCGCCAAGGGCGTTTACCTGCAGGGGCCCATCTTTTTTGATTACGGGTGCAACACCCGCATTGGCGAAAAGAGTTACGCAAACTTCAACTTTACCGTTCTGGATTGCGCCCCGGTAAGCATCGGAAACAACGTATTTATCGGTCCGAACGTTTCAATACTCACGCCCATGCACCCGCTTCGCTGGCAAGAACGCAACATGTTCGAAAAGCCCGACGGAAGCCTCACCGACCTGGAATACGCAAAACCGATTACCATCGAAGATAACTGCTGGATTGCAGGAAACGTGACCATTTGTGGCGGAGTGACTATCGGTGCAGGATGCGTTATCGGGGCGGGGAGCGTGGTCACACGGGACATCCCGCAGGGTGTCGTTGCCGTAGGCAACCCCTGCCGCGTTCTCAAGAAGGTTGAACAAGAAAAACGCTAAGACAAAATCCTCAGCAAACTACTCTTTTACTGCAATTTCAAGAGTCCCACCCTTTTAGCGCATATACCTTGATTTATACCCGTGATTTTCCGAGGGCCGCAGGTCGTTGGGGTACATCACGTCGGTGTAGATGTCTTCTTGCAACTGTTTCACGAGCTTGTACACTTCTGCGTAATTGGCGATGCTGTCGATGGAAATGCCCGCGTTGGTAGAAGTTCTACGCCCGTTCATTGTCGCGGGGTTCGCCTGAGCAGAGGTCGTAATGACATCTCCTACGCCAAACCACTGGTCGAAAATGCCGCGGTGCAAATCCACATGGGAAAGTTCCGCGAACGGCTTTGACTTGTACATCCTGGCAAAAATTCCACCGGACGCATAAATGGCCTTGTCCGTAACGATGTAGGCCGTATTGCGGTACCGTCTGAACGAAAGTAGCGCCCCGCCCAGGTAAATCCAGACCGGCATCATGTGCAGCGCCATAAACGGGACGAGAAAGAAGGCAGCCTCGTCCGCCTTGTCCGAAGAGAAAGCAGCCCCTATAAAGAACATGTCGAAAAGCCCCCAGACAAGCGCAAACGGGAGCAGCGGATTGAAGATGCATTCAATGATAAAGCACCTTTTGTCCGGCTTGCCTGCGTACAGGATCTTTTCGCCCTTCCCTATCAAAAGTGTCAGTTCGTTGTCCATTCATCTATTAATATAAATAAATCCAGACTTAAAACCAATTTTTTACTAGGTTTAAAGAGGATTGTTTCGGGGGAATCATGTTTACTTGGATAAAGGCAAGAGAATTACTTCTCATAACAGCGCTGGGCTTGGGACTTTTGGCGGCCTGTAGCGACGACAACAGCGGTGACAACGGGGCAGGCCCCGCCGATTCGGACACAGGAACACCCATCGCCATGCTGGACACCTCCTTGGTCCGCAAGCATGTCGACGAGGGAAACGGCTGCGCCATGCCAATCATAGAAGAAGCGGAAGAAGAATCCTCCCTAGCGAAAACCGCTATTCCACAGGAAGACGACGAGGCCTTTTTTGCAAGACCCAAATGTGGCACATTCAACGACATCCACCTGTACATAAACGCAAGAGCCCAGGTGGTAAACTCCAAGGGAAAACCCATGGCTGGCGCAAAAGTTTACGAGGGCAGGTGCGCCTTTGACGACAAAAGCTGCCAGTACACCACCGACAAGGACGGTTTCTTCTACATTGACAGCGTAAACTTCTTGACCTATATGGAAAACTACGAGGGCGCCGCGAAAGAAGTCTCTTCGAAGAAAGCCTATACACCCATGTACCAGTCACTCCAGCTGCGAGTACTTTCCGCAGATTCTAGCCTTGGAGCCAACATCTTTTCGTCTTTTTCTAAAGCCAGTGTCGTAGAAATAAACGGCGAGCAGGTTGCCGAACTGAAAAAGATTCCGCTGGAGCCCGTTTATACCGCCAGGCTATACCTGGATTCTATCCATGTTCTCGATGACGAATACTCCTGGGAGTTTGTGGAAGAAACCGGCTTCGGAATCTGCATGGAATTGCTTGACGGTCCGTTCTCTTCGGAATTCGAAGAAGATAATGAGCCTTACGATTTCTACCCCTGCCAAATGGTAACCGAAGAAGACCAAGAAAACGGGTATGTCACCCTCTACGGACTACCCGAAGGGACCTACTGGTTTTCCATTGGCGGTCCAGATTCCCAAATAAGCGTAGGCAGCGACTCTCTGGTCGTGACCCGCTAATTACCCCAGGCGCTTGTTGACGACTTCCCAGTTGACGATACTCCAGAGCGCCTTCAGGTAGTCCGGACGGCGGTTGCGATAGTCGATGTAGTAGGCGTGTTCCCACACGTCGAAGGTCAGCAACGGCTTGAGACCCTTGGTGAGCGGGTTCTGGGCGTTGCCTTCTTGCGTAATCACGAGCTTGCCGCTTGCATCGGCGGAGAGCCAGACCCAGCCAGAACCGAAGAGGCCGGCACCTTTCGCCTGGAATTCTTCCTGGAACTTTTCGAAGGAGCCGAAGTCCCGGGCGAAGGCATCGGCAATCTTACCGGTCGGGGCGTTGCCGGCCTTCGGGGCGGCAAACTGTAAGAAGTACATGGAGTGGTTCAGGAACTGGCCCGCGTTGTTGAAAACGCCGCCTTCAGCCGTTTTCACAATGTCTTCGAGGGACTTGCCTTCGAAGGCACTGCCCGGAAGCGCCGCGTTCAGGTTGTTCAGGTAGGTCTGCAGGTGCTTTCCGTAGTGGAACTCGATGGTTTCGGCGCTGAGGGCCGGGGCCAGGTCCGCCGCGGCATACGGGAGGGCGGGCATTTCAAACTTTCCGTTAACAGGATTTGTCATAAAAACCTCAATTATAAACAGTTGTATCTAGCCCAAATTATACAATTTTTTGTCGAAAAAGCCAATCTTTCATCTACTTTGCCTTGTATCATTCCAACTTGGAATACGTTTTAGGCACATTCATGCACAATTTTTCAGAATAAATGAATTTTTCCCGTTTTCAAGTGTATCTTTGCTATAAGAATCGCTAGAAAAGCGTGGAATTTGGAGCAATGAGAATATTTTTTTCTGTCATATTTGCCTTATTAATCTTAACGCTCTTTATCTGCGCGGTTTACGCACGTAAATCTGGCAAGCCCATCGGCAAGTCCGTTTCCATTCTTTGCTTTTCGCTGCTACTACCCGTTATCGGCAACCTGATCCTTCTGCTCTCCCAAAACGAATTCGCCTCCACTATCGGGTGCTACACCTATGTCATCGGCATGGACCTGATGGCATTCTCCCTGATAGACTTTTCCATGGCCTACTGCAACATTTCTTGGAAACGGAACTGGAGAAGCCACCTGGTCTATATCCTGCTCACGGCTGACATCGTTCAACTTTCTCTCAATCCATTCCTGAACCAGGCTTTCGGCATCGAATCCATCGTGGTGGACGGGTCCCTATACTACCGCCTTATTCCCTACATGGGCCAAATCTACCACCGTATTGCCGTCTATATGACCCTATTCATTTCTATGGGCCTTTTTGCCGTAAAGACTATCCGCGTTCCAAGAATTTATGCCGAAAAGTATTACGTGATCCTGTTGACAATGCTCCTTGCCGGCGCATGGCAATCCTACTGCATTTTTTCAAGAATTTTAATTGACCATTCCATGGTGGGGCTCGGCGCTTTCGGCGTCATCCTCTTCTATTTTGCCGTCATTTACCGACCGTTCAAGGTCCTGGACCGAATGCTGGTCAACGTGGCATCTTCCCTTTCGGAGGCACTGTTTTTCTTCGACAACAACGGCCGCTGTTTCTGGGCAAACAAGCAGGGACTAAAGCTCGTGCAGCTCAAGGCGGAATTCATCGAAAATGCGACGGCGATTCTAAGCAAGATGTTTGAAGATTTCGACAAAAAAGAATCCGAATGGACATCCAAGGCCGTTGTAGGCTCCAACGAAAGCGCCAGATACTATGGCCTGAAAAAGCAAGAGCTTACCGATTTCAAGGGCAGAACCATCGGTTCGCTTTTCAGTATCCAGGACAACACGAAATCTGAACAGCAGCTCCAGCAGGAGCTATACAATGCCACCCACGACAAGCTTACGGGACTGCTCAACAAGGACGCCCTTTTTGAAGAAATCAAGGAACGGCTTTCACAGAAATCCGAAACCCCCTACTGGATTGCCTATTTCGACATCAAGGATTTCAAGATTATAAACGACATTTTCGGGAAAGACATGGGCGATTTCGTGCTCCAGAAAATAGCGAAGTGGCTCAACGTGCACTCTACCAGCGACTGGATTTATGGCCGCCTGACCGGCGACGCCTTTGGCATCTGCTTTACCTCGGCTGAACCTAGAATAAAGATGATTGAAAAGCAAATTTCAAAATTTGTCCTTTCTAACGGTTCCGTAGAACACAACATCTTGATTCATGTCGGCCTGTACAAAATCACCGACCCAAGCATTGACGTTTCTATAATGTTCGACCGCGCCCATGTGGCCCTGAACACCGTCAAGGGAGAGTTCAACAGGCACGTAGCCGTTTACGACGACCAGATGCGCGACCAGGTGCTATGGGACCAGAAAATTTCGGCGCAGCTGGAAAAAGCCATCACCGAAAAGCAACTGCGGCCCTACCTGCAGCCCATCGTAGATAAAGACGGCAAGATTATCGGCTCGGAAGCCCTAGTCCGCTGGATTCACCCAGACGAAGGGTTCATGCCGCCCATCAGGTTTATCCCCGTCTTTGAACGGAACGGTATGATAGCCGAAGTAGATAAGTACATCTGGCGGTGCGCCTGCGAAATAATCGCCTCCTGGACCGGGAAAAAATCCGACCTGTTCATTTCCATCAACATTTCACCCAAGGATTTCTACTTCATGGACGTTTACGCCGAAATCATGGCCCTCGTAAAAGAGTACAGGATTGACGCTTCTAGGCTCCGTGTAGAAATTACCGAAAGCGTCATGATGACCGACGTAGAAAACCGCATTGCCATCCTGGATAAATTCCGCAAGGCCGGCTTCATCCTGGAAATGGACGATTTCGGAAGCGGTTTCTCGTCGCTAAACCAGCTCAAGGACATGCCTTTGGACGGTCTTAAGATCGACATGAAATTCTTGAGCAGCGCGCAGGAAAACAAGCGTTCCAAAACGATTCTCCGCAATGTCATCAAGCTTTCCGAAGAACTGGGACTGTTCTCACTTACCGAAGGTGTGGAAACCATCGAGCAATACTGTATGCTGAACGAAATGGGCTGCAACCTGTTCCAGGGATACTACTTTGCAAAGCCTATGCCGGTAGATGAATTCGAAAAGCTGGTGGAAAGCAACCTCAAGCCCAGCCCTTAAATACTGCTCTCGATAAATTCCTTGCGGAATGTGCCGTTGCCAAGCAGGATGTCGATGGGCAACTTCTTGAATTCGTATTCGTAGGGCGGTTGTTTCCAGGCGAAATCCTTCGGGTACTCGTTGAAAATGTACTGCAAAAGTTTCACAGCCATATCGAAACTGCGGAACTTGTCGCGGTCCAACACATGAATCTGCGCACCGCCGCAAATCTGGCCCGCACCCTTGTGGAACGTGGGCTGGAAGTAGTTCTCGCGGAAGTACACGCCGGGCAATTTCAATCCGTTCATGTACTTGCAGAGCTTGACAGCATCGATGAACGGCGCACCGAAAATCTCGAAAGGGCGGGTAGTACCGCGGCCCTCACTCACGTTGGTGGCCTCGAAAAGACACATGCCGGGGTAAACGACAGCGGTATCGAGGGTAGGCATGTTGGGGCTCGGCAGAATCCACGGAAGTCCCGTCTGGTCGTACCACATTTTCTTGTCATAACCTTCCATACCAAGTACATAGAGTTCGCACTTGGGGAAGCGTTCTTCCTTGAACTGCACCGCAAGTTCGCCGATGGTCTTCGCGTGGCGGGTACGGATGCTGTGGAGACCCACGAAACTGGTGTAATTCAGGTCAAGCACAGGGCCTTCTTCGTCGATACAGTTGATGGGGTTCGGGCGGTCCACCACGATGACGGGGATTCCGGCCTTCTCGCAGGCTTTCATACAAAGGAACAGCGTCCAGATAAAGGTGTAGTAGCGGGCGCCAACATCTTGCAAATCCACAAGCATCATATCTACGTGGCTGAGCATCTCGGGGGTGGGTTCCCGGTGTTCGCCGTACAGGCTATAGACGGGAATGCCCAGTTCGGGGTCGGTGTAGC
>CAMHDS010000110.1 GCA_946183925.1 uncultured Fibrobacter sp.
GTGAGCGTGCCCATGCTGAGGGCCGGCGTTTGCGAAACAACGGACACCATGATGGTCAAGGTGGACTCCAAGCACAAATACTGCTTTATCTATCGCCATCAGGGAGCCAAGTACGATATCTCGGTGCCCTGCAGGGACCTGGAGTTTAGCAGTGTTGGTGCCCAGTGCTACCGTCCTTACACTATCAAGTTTATCAAGCCGGAGAATATCAGGGGCTACGATACCGTGGCGGTGGTTGTGGATTCTGCAGAGGTGGGGCCCTTCTTTACCAACCCTGCCCTGAAGGATACCGACGGCGACGGCCTTGAGGACAATGTGGACCCGAATCCCAATGTCCGTGAGGTTTCTACCAAGTCCAATATCGCAAAGATCGCGGTTCACGACATTTCCGAGGGCAAGGATGTGGCTGTGGCAAGGAGCTGCCGCATGGAAGGCCTGCTCTGCGTGGACTCCCTGTTTGTCACTGACTCCATCAGGGGCGCAAACGTTACGGTGAACGTCACTACGGTGGAACCCGTGAAGGTGAATGGTGGCATGAACGTGTACTCCGGCAATACCAGGGTGCCCGTGACTGCCGAAGGAATCAAGGGATCGGGAGCCGATGCGGTGGCCATGGTGTTCAAGTTCAGCGTGGCGAACCTGTCTGCGGCAAGTGCCGACACCCTGAAGATGGTGGTTTACTCCGAAAAGGGTGATTCCACCACCTACCATCTGGTTCTCCGTTCCCTGATTACCGCCCCCACGGACTTGGTGCTGGGCCGCAATAGCGATCGGAACGCCATCATTTTGAACTGGGTGGCAAACAAGACTGACCCGAGAATCCTGGGTTACGTGGTTCTTCGCGCCGAAGGGGGCAGGAACTACAACAACCCCTCCCTGACCAAGTATTTCATGGAGCCCACTACCGTAAAACCCCAGGACGGCTATGCCCTGAGCAACGGTATCACCCTCGTGAAGGTGCTTGGCCCCGGCGAAGAAACTTTCACCGACAAGGTGGGCGGCGGTTCTCCCTACTACACTTACAGGGTGTATGCCTACGCCAAGGCGGGCAACACCTACGTGTTCTCGAATGGCTCCAACGTGGCTACCCGGAGCGTGGGCCGTATCAAGTTCCAGTTCCAGATGACTGGACGCGGTACGGAATACCTGTGGCATTACAGCAAGGCCCATCGTGAGGACTTTGTGACGGACGCCATCTTCTATGAGGGCACCAACACCAGGAACGCTCCGATCCACCAGTACACCTACTACTTCTATGAAGGTGGCTCGGTAGGCGCAGGCAATACGATTATCTACCAGGAATGGACGGATCGCGACATGAACCATGACGACAATTCCGTACCGGGAGATCACACCATCTATACTTACGAGATGGGCAGCCAGGGCATTACGCTCCAGCTGAAGGCGGCTGGCAAGGACTACGATATCCGGCCGAACCACAGCATCTTCTGGCCCTATGAGAACTTTGCCAAGGTGCTGAAGGGATCGTCTGAAGTGACCCCGAACGCGAAGGACAAGAGCGTTCCCAAGCGGGATTTTGTCGAGCACAAGTTCAACTACGGTGACCGCGGCATCGAATTCGATCCAGGAAACGACGGCTGCGACAAGGATTGCGGATCTGAACCCCATGCGGGCTATAAATTCAAGTTCGACTACAAGTGGGTCGATGACTGACGATAAATTTTATACATTGTCAGTATGGCGTCCATAATCGAATATAAGGGAAAAAGACCCGAGGTGGGGGAAAAGGTATTCCTTGCCGAGGGTTCCAAGCTCATCGGCGATGTGAAGATAGGGGAGGATTCCTCTGTCTTTTACAATGCCGTCTTGCGGGGCGACATAGCTCCCATCGTGGTGGGCGAACAGACCAATATCCAGGACAACGTGTCTATCCATGTCTCCACCGACGTTCCTGTCAAGATTGGGAACCGAGTCACCATAGGCCATAACGCTGTAATACACAGTTGCACCATCGATGACGACGTGTTGGTGGGCATGGGGGCTATCATCATGGACGGTGTCCACATCAAGAAAAACAGTATTGTGGGGGCGGGAACTTTGGTCACCCAGGGGCGAGAGTTTCCTGCGGGTTCCTTGATTGTGGGTTCTCCGGCCCATATTTCCCGCGCCGTATCCGAAGAAGAATTGCACCACGTTCGAGAGGGAGTGGAGCGTTACCTCGCCGTTAAGGACGAACTCCTGCAACAAGAAGAGGCCTAAATGCTCAAGTTCCATTTTCTTATCAATCCTATTAGCGGTGGCGGCCAGGGGAAGGTCATTTTTGAATTCCTCCCCGAAATCATGGCGTCCATGGATTACAAGCAAGGGGAATGGAAGGCCGAATTTACCCAGGCCGAAGGCATGCGGGAGCAAATCCAGCAGGCCCTGGAATCGACGGAAACCCTGGTGGCCGTAGGCGGCGACGGAACTGTTTCTGCGGTGCTTTCTACTATGCTTCTGGGTGGTTTTTCCCAGAAGGTGAAGATAGGCCTGATTCCCCTGGGTACAGGGAACGACCTGGCTCGGGTGCTGAACCTTTACAAGCCCTATGTGGACCGTGGACTTTTGTTCCTGGTACGCAGGCTGGTGCTTGCGGGGGCAAGGCCTTTTGATATCTGGAAGGTGAACGGCAAGTTTGCCCTGGCCAACTATTTTTCGGCGGGAATTGATGCCCGCATTGCCCACGATTTCAACCTGGACCGTGCCACGGGAGCTATCGCCTCCAACTCCGTTGTGGCCAACAAACTCCACTACGTGAAGCGGTTCTTTGCCGACAGAGATTACATGCTCAAGTCGGGCTCTTTGGCCTATGTGGATGCCGCAGGCGAAAAACACCAGGTGGATGTTTCCGGCCACAGGACGGTGATTGTGGGAAACATCCCCAGCTTTGCCAGCGGGGCCAATCCCTTTTTCAGGTCCAACATGGCGGACGGCCTGTTGGAAGTGGTGGACGTTCCCAATATGCACAATTTTTTGATGGCCATCGCCATCGGGAACATCCCGCTAATCGGGTTTATCTACAAGAAATATTTCCTCCAGTCCAAGAAGGTCAAGTCCCTGGAGCTCCGTCTGGATAAAGACGAGTTCCTGCAGCTGGACGGGGAGGATTTGAGCGGCAAGGCGGGAGAAATCGTGACCATCGAGTATGCCGCCCAGGTGAACATGTTGGCCTTGGACCCCTGATGAAACCGGTGTTGTTTTCTACAGTACGGGAATGGCTCTGCGCCGAAGGTTTGACGCAACCGTCTTCGGGTACGGACTTTGCCGGATGCGAAGATTTTGAACTGACGGGTTTTGCTCCCCTGGAAATGGCGGGAGCGTCTGACGTGAGTTTCTGGGTGGGGGACAATTTTAAGAGCGACACCAACGTGCCCGGATTTTCGGACTCCGTTCTCGGACAGGTCCAGGCAGGGCTCTTGTTTGTGCCTGCCTCATTGGTTGCAGACTCAGAATCCTTGACGGTGTTGAAGACGCGGCTTCCGAAGGTCCATGCATTAATGCCCGTGGAAAATCCTCACCATGCCATGGTGGAGTTCTTGAAGCGCTTTGCTTGCGATGGGGCTGACGGATGTAATGCCGATGCTATGAACGGTGCCGCCCGGATTCACCCCACGTCGGTGGTGGAGGGCTTGGTCGGTGAAGGCTGCCGTATTGGCCCCCATTGCGTGGTGATGGCCGGTGCGGAACTGGGCGCGAACTGCGTCCTGGAATCTTCCGTGACTATTTACCCCCATGTAAAGATTGGCGAAGGCTGTATTTTTCAGGCGGGAGCGGTTATAGGCTCCCGAGGTTTCGGTTTTTACGAATATCAGGGCAAGCGTCGCATGATTCCCCATTTGGCGGGGGTCCGCATAGGGGATCGCTGTAGTTTTGGTGCCAATACCGTGGTGGCGGCAGGGTTTCTGGCTCCTACCTCCATCGGAAACGACAGCCATTTTGACTCTATGGTCGAGATTGCCCACAACTGCAAGGTAGGGAGCCACGTGTTCATGGCCTCGCAGTCGGCGCTGGCTGGCTCCGTTACCGTGGGGGACGGTTCCGAATTTGCGGGGGCCGCCAAGGTGGCGGACCACATTACCATCGGCAAGAACGTGCGGGTGGCGGCTAAGGCGGGAGTGACCCGCAATGTGCCCGACGGCAAGACCGTTTCGGGATTCCCCGCTCTGGAAATAGACCTGTGGAGGCGTTGCATGGTCCGTCTGAAACAGCTCGGGAAAAAGTGATGCCTGCCTGCAAGACTTTGGAATTTTCATCGCCCTCGTTGAGCTTTGACAACGCTAAGGTCAAGGTACAGCTTTTGCCTCGGGATTCAAACCGTGCGACCCGTATTTCCTGGAATGTGGGCGGCAGGCCTTTTTACAGCACGGACCAGGTCAAAATTTTTGATACGCTGGTATATGAGTCGCGGCGCACGACCATTTACAGGCATGAAGGGCTGGCGCTTTCTACGCCGGAGCATTTGGCTCCAGTATTCTTGATGTGGCCGGGACGCAGTTTTTGTGTAAATGTAAAGGATGGAGCAGGGAATATGCCGTCTGATGCCGCAACTCTCGTGCCTGAAATTCCCCTGATGGATGGTTCCGCCCTGCCGTTTTTCTTGACCTTGCGCCGCGAAGTGGGAACTCCCGAGGAAATTGCCTTTTATGACGCCCCTGTGTCCGGCCACTGGGATCTGCGAAATGCACCGGATGCGCCTGCATACGGCCACGTGCGTATTTGCCCTGCGGAAACTTTCGAGGTTGAATACCGGCTGGAACGTCCTGATGTGGCTGGCGGATTCTGTTCCTATGCCAATGTGTCCATCTATTCCCCAGAGGACCTTTTCCGCGTATTCCAGGCTCGCACCTTTATTGCAGAAAAAGAATACGAGGCGGCCTGTGCTCAGGGCCTGCTTGCGGGAGTGGACGAAGGCTGCGGACTTTTGCTGAAAAGCCCGGTGACACAGTCCAGTTACCGCATTGCCGAAGAACCCGCCCTCCATAAAATTCTAGATTTGTTGGGCGATTTGGCCTTTGCGTTCCCCGCATTGCCCAAGATTCGCATTGAGATTTTGAATGGCGGCCATACCAGCCACCATCAAATTCTAAAAGAAGTTTTGCCCTATTTGCTTAAGGCGGTTTAAAGTGCGTAAGATTTACATGGCGGGAATGAACCACAAGGTGGCAGAAATTGCCATCCGCGAGAAATTCTACATACCCATGGACATCAAGACCCGGGCTTTGCAAAATTCTCCCTTTGATGAACTCCTAATTCTTGCCACTTGTAATCGCACAGAAATCTACGTGGCAAGTGAAGAGAACTTAACACAAGATGACCTGGTGCGCTACACATGTGGCCTGGTGGAGCAGGACAGCGGAAAATATTCGGGCTATTTCTATTACAAACAAGGCGAAGATGTGGTCCGTCACGTGATGACCGTATGCGCGGGGCTAGACAGTGTGGCCATGGGTGAAGATCAGATCCTGCACCAGATTGGTCGTGCCTATGAGACGGCCCACCAGCACGGTGCTACGGGACTTGTGTTGAACAAACTGTTCCAGGAAGCCATACACACCACCAAGCGGATAAAGACGGAAACAAACCTGAGCAAACTTTCCTGCAACATTCCCTTCTTGGCCATGAAACAGGTGCAAAAGACTTTCGAAGACTTGGAAAACAAGACGGTCTATATTGTGGGTCTTGGGGAGATGGGAACGCTCATGCTCAAGTACGTGCAGGAGAATACCACAAAGATTTTTGCCAGCAGCAAGACTTTTGCCAATGCCCAGAAATACGTGGATGTTTTGACTCCAGTACCTTTCGAGGACCGCTACAAGGTTTTGCCGGAATGCGACGTGGTTGTCCTTTGCAGTGCCTGCCAAGAACCTATTGTTACTAGGGAAAAATTTGTTGCTGCAGCACGTTATCCCCGTCTCATTATAGACTTAGGGAGCCCCCGCAACGTGGAGGCATCCATTGGCGACCTGCCCGGCGTGGAATATGTTTGCGTGGATGACCTGGAAAAGGTTGTCTCCGAGAATCGTCGCCTCCGCATGGTGGAATTGGAAGCTGCCAAGAAAATCTTGAACCAGGGAATAGAGGAATTTCTGCAGTGGTCCCGTATGGATGACGTGTCCAAGGAAATTAATGGACTGGCAGAAAAGATGATTGGCACTGCAAGGGAGGAATCAGAAAAATTGGTCCACTCCTTGCAGGATTTGGACGAAGTATCTGCCCGCAAGATCCAGATGATGTACGAGCGATTCGCCAAGAAGATGGCCAATGATTTCTTGTACAAGGTGAAGGATTCCAACAACCCCGAAGACGTGAAGGTGTTCCTGAAATGC
>CAMHDS010000111.1 GCA_946183925.1 uncultured Fibrobacter sp.
TGGGCTTGGACTTATCGGTGCCCGTCTTGAAAGTCTGATGTTCTTCCCAGTAGGCTTGCCACTTGGTTTCGATCTCTTGCGGATTGTACTTTGCCATTTTTTCCTCTAGCGCCCCAGCTATGCCGCCGCGGCCTCATTAAATTTTTCGGGGTTAAATTTAGAAAAAACACAGCGTTCAGGCCCTTTTTTGTTATAATTGGGTTTATGAAACTTTCCAAGTTTACATTGCCGTTGGCGTTTCTGGCATTGTTCGGCTCCTCCGTTTTCGCCCAGGAGTACGAAGCCGATGTAGATTCGGCCTGGATTGCGTCCCAGAACGGCGGACAGGCCTTGGAAAGCGAACCTGCCAGCGAAGAGCCCGCCCCCGCCTGCATAGGCGACGGTTGCGACGGCACAGAGACTGCAGCGACATCTGAATCCACCTCCAGCGAAGCCGCAAACCAAGGCGAAAACGCAGGCGAACAGTCCGCAGAGACTACCGCTGATAGCTCCGCAACGGACAGCACAGGCGCAAAGGTCGCAAGCCCCGCTGACAGCACCAAGAAAGATTCTGCCAAGGTTGCAGGAGCAATTAACCCCGACGAATACGAAGACTGCACCGAGGCCGACTCCACCAACACGGAATGCGTAGAGGTAGACGAAACCGACACCTATGACCGGTACCTCCAAGAAAACGCCGAGATGTACCGCGCCCGTAAAGAGGGCTTCTCCAGGTCCATCCAGATCGGACTCCGCGCCGCCGGCGGCATGAACACTGTCTTCGGCAAAAAGAGCGACGATTGGGGATTCGGTTATCAAGCCGGCGGCGGCATCTTGGTACGCCTGCCCATCGGCATCCGCCACGTGAGCCTGGTCCCTGAACTGGATTTCGTGTACCGCAAGTACAACTACGAAAGCAAGAACGAATACAGCAAGAGCGAGGCCAGCCTCGACTACATGCTTTTCGAGATTCCCATTATTGTCCGCTACACCTTCGACGAAGACAACTTCTTTGTAGGCCTAGGTCTGAATCTGGACCTGAAGCTCACCGGTTCCTCTGAATACACGCAAAAGATGAAGGAAACCGGCGAAAAGGACAAGCGCAAGAACACCCTGCCCTCTTCGGGCGTGGAACTGGGCGGCGTATTCAACGTGGGCTATGCCATCAACCGCTGGCTTATTGCCGACATCCGCGTGGTGCAGTGCTTCACCAACCTGCTGAACGAAGATGCCATCGCCGAATCCAGCCTCTCTAAGGCTCACCTCTACACGTTCTACACCAGCCTCGGCCTGACCTTCGTGTTCTAGGCGTGACAAAAGCCTGACCAACTTTCTACGAGCACTTGACCTTTCGCGCAGGCGCTTTTTGTATTTTCACGGATTATGAAGAAGATTAGGTTTGCCCTAACGGTCCTTCTGGGACTGTCCCTTACAGCGTTTGCCGAAGAGGCGAAGCCCCAGGAACATTTTGTCATCGACGTGGGCGGCGGTTTTGCGACTTACTCCAGCCTTATCGTTCTGGGCGGAGCTATGGACGATTTCGATTATTGCAATAACGGGAAATGCGACCCGCCCGATGAAGTTGATCACGAAACAAACTACGCGGTAGCAAGCCTTGGTGCCCGTTACATTTTCACTCCACATATCGAAGCAGGTTTGGCGACTTCTTACGAGTACTACAGTTCCTACGAAAGCGTTTGCGAAGGCTCTGTCCATGAAATGTACTGCCAGACGGGAGATTTCATAGACCACCACCTGGTCCATGTCGCTGTCGAAGGAAAGTTCAACTGGTTCACACTTTTTGACCATTTCAGGCCTTACAGTCGCGTTGGCGTCGGAGCATTACTCGAATTTGATGACGAACTAGAAAGTGTCGGATTGCCTTCTGTCCAGTTGACGCCCGTGGGCCTGGAATTCCTGTTTCCGTACGTGAGCGTGTATGCTGAACTGGGCGCAGGCTACCGCGGCTTCATGAGCGGCGGCATCGCACTGAGAATCTAGGCACCGAGAAAATCTCTCGAAGGAAACTCGTAGGGACTAACAGTCACAAGAGTTTCCGCCTGTGATAACGAATCTTACCAGCAAGAATCGAGGCGACCATCATAAACATCTACAAACCAGAGCCATCGTTTATTATTTGACCGAGATGTGTGCTTCCCGAGTGAACAGTCGAACAAAGTGAATCTGCGACTGTGAGCCAAAAGCGATTCGTCTTAACGAGTCGTGTTGGCGAGAGCGAGGCGACCTCGTTGGTTCTTCTATGCGTTTGAGCCGAGCGGTCATTATAGGGAATGTACACATCGAGGGAAAGATTCGTTAAAAAAGAGATGCCTTTCAAGATGATAGCGGATCCTCGCCTGCGCGAGGATGACAATGAAAGTGTGCGGGCATGACGAGAGGGACGGGGCGTTGCGGGGTGTCCCCGCAGAGGGGGTAGACAAAGACTTGGCCTGGACCCTATCCCCTATCGCTGCGCTCCAGGGTCCAGGGTGACAGCAGGATAAGGCTTTGGCGAGGGGGAGGCTTCCCCCTACATCCCCATGTTCTTGCGGGTCTGTTCGCGGCGGAGGCGGACGATCTCCTTCTCGATGAGGAGCTTCTCTACAGCGTACATGTCCTCGTGGCGCCTAATGGCGTCCTTGTACAGGGCGTTGGCCAGTTCTGGTTCACGAGCCAGGAAGGCGATAACCACGGCGTTCCTGAGGAAGAACTCATCCATGTTCTTGATTTCGTACTTCTCGTAGAAATCTGCCACCAGCTTGGCAGCCGTCACGTAGTCCTTGGCACGGGCCGTCTCCAGGATGTTGAACTCGTCCACAAAGGAGGCGGGGAACACTCCTGCGTTCACCAGGTCGCGGACCTTCATATAGACGGCGTTGGTATCGCGGGCTTCCATGGGTATACCCCTCACCCACTCGATGTATTCTTCGCGGAACTTTTTCCATTCGGGAGATGCTTCTGCCACGGCAAAGCGGGGCTTTTGCGCCAGGGCGCCAGATTCCGGCTCCCCGGATCGCTGTCCGGGGCTGGCTCCGGCCGGAATGACGTTAGCAGAATCCTGCGGGGCGGGGGCCTGGGCGGCGGCACGCATCAGGGAATCCGTGCGGACAAGGTAGGCAAGCAGCGCGTTTTCGCGGTAGGTGTCCCTGTTCTGCATCATGGCCTTGACCTTGGCGGGCCTGCGAAGCGCATAGTCGGCACTGTCCAGGTATTCGGGCCAGCAGACTTCGCAGCTGTCGAACACCTGCACAATATGGGCGTTGGAATGCACGAAGCGGGCCTCTTCGGCCTTGTTATCTACGATGGGCGTAAAGATGCTGTTGGGCTGGATGTTTTCCATCATGGGCCGGATCATCTTGGAGGTAAACAGGAAGTTCTGTTCGCCGAAGAAGTCGGGTTCCCGATGGATGCGCTCGAATTCCGCCACCAGCACGGGGTCGGTGCTGAACCGCCCGATGTTCTTCTGGATTACCGGCTGATCGCTTGCGATAATGATGATGTCGGGCTCTTCGGGAGCGCGGTAGAGGCTCACGTAGGGGAACACCACGTCTAGCGCCTTCAAGATGTTCAGGAACAGCTGGTCGTTGAATTCGTAAGTCTGGATCCACTGCACCCAAAGTCCACCGGGCTTCATGTAGCGGCGCATCTTGGCGTAGAACTCGTGACTGAAAAGGCTCGCCACGCCGCTGACCCAGGGGTTACTGGGCACGCTGATCAGCAAATCGTACTTACGACGGTTCGTGAGGAAGAAAGTCTGGGCGTCGTCAATGTAGATGTGGATGCGGGGGTCGTCGTAGCCGCGGGCGTTCCAGGGGTAGAACCCGCGAGCCAACGTCATCATTTCTTCTTCGATTTCCACGCAGTCGAAATCCTTCAGCAGCGGGTCGGCCAGCAGGTAATGGGCACCCATGCCCGAGCCAAAGCCCACCATGCCCGCGTCGTAAGGTTCGGTACGCATAGCCATGGGCATAAAGGCCGTGGCCGCCTGGGTCAGCTCGTCACCTTCGATGGGGTGCTTGCGGTCCTTGCTCATGCTGGCGTCGGCCTTGCCGTTGGTCTTGATATACCAATGCACATCGGACTCGTGGAAACTGATGGTAGCCGTCTTTCCGTCACGGACCACAATCTTTTCGTCGGGGTGCAGGTTCTTGTAGGCACGGAACGCACCGGAGGTCACCAGATGCGGGTCAAAGTTCACGAAGATGGAGGGCAACACCATCAGGGCCGCCACCAGGTAGAAGGGCACGCTGTAGCGGAACTTTTTACGGTAGACCACCAGCAGCACAAAGCCGATGGCAAAGTCCAGCACGGCGGCAAGCACCAAGGCGCCCTTCAACTGCAAGAACGGCAAGAGAATCAGGCCGCCGCCTGCAGAACCGATAATGGAACCCACCGTATTCCAGCCGTAGACCTTGCCGATAGGAGCTTCGCTCTTGAAGGCACGGGTGAGAATCACCGTTATGAGCGGGAGTGTCATGCCCGCAAAGAAACTGGTAGGCACCATCCACAGCACAGACAGGGCGTACTTGAAAAGGCTCCAACAGATATAGCCGTCGGCGGTGGTATTGAAAATCTGGTTCGCCTCGTTCATCATGCCCCAGAAGGGCTTGTGGAAGTACAGCGTACACAGGGCAAAGAAGGCCATAAAAATCTGGGCCAGAGAAAGGATGACCAAGGAATCTTTTTTCAAAAGCTTGCCGCTGACGGCGCTTCCGATGGCAAGTCCCAAAATGAAAGCCGAAAGCATCTGATCGAAGCTGTGGCTGGAACTGCCCATCAAGAGGCTCAGCAGGCGTATCCAGACAATCTCGTAAACGAAAGAGGTAAGTCCCGTAATGGCCGCAATCCAGAGCCAGGTGTTCTTGGGCGGCATGGGCAACTTGTGTTCTGCCACGTAGTCCACATTCAGCGGCTCGGCGGCACGGCTCGCACTTTCGGCGCCACCTTCCGCGCCAACATCAGCATTGTCCGCATCCTCATCGTCTTCCTTGTTAGGCGAAGTGGCAAAGCCGATGTAGCCGAAAATCGCCGCCAGCAAGAAGTTGATAGAAGCCGCCACGCAAAGGGTGGCATGGTTACCCAGTTCGGGAATCAGCAAGTAGCTGGTCACCAGAATTCCGATGGCAGAACCCAGGCTGTTGGTAAAGTAGAGCATGGGGAGCGAAAGTTCCTGGCCGCTCTTGCGCAAGAGTCCCGCCGCAATAAAGGGGAAAGTCATGCCCACCGCAATGGCAATGGGGAGCGTAGAGCCCGTAGCCAGCACCACCTTGGTAATCTCGGCGCCGGTAAAGCCCAGGCCCGCAATCCATTCGCTGTCAAAGAAAAATCCCGTAAGCAGGTTGTAGAGCGGGTGGTAAACGAGGCCGCCGATACCGATGGCCAGTTCCACCGCCGCATAGCCAAGCAGGGGCCGCTTTACCCATTCCACCATCTTGCCCGCAATAAAACTACCGATGGCAAGGCCGCCCATGTAAATGCACAGTGTGAGCACCTGGCCGTAGCTGGCGTGGCCCAAGAAAAGTTTAAGGTAACGGGCCCAGGAACCTTCGTAAATCAGTCCTGCAAAACCCGAAAGAGCAAAAAGGAAATACACCAGAATATTCATGGCGTAAATTTATATAAAAAAGGCGCCGTCCTAAGTCAAAGAATTTTACGAACCTCCGCCTTCAGTAAGACCGAATTCCCGGCGGGCCCAAGTTTCCATATAGGGCAGAATTTCCTTGTAAGGCACCACGATCATCACGCTGCCGTGGGTGTGCTCGCCGATTTCGAAAGAGGAACCATCAAAACCGATACCGTCCTTCAAGAAAGAAGGCTCCAGCTTGAAATCCACGCCGATGGCATTGGGACGGGCATCGTATTTTTCCGCATATTTGCGAAGAAGCGATACAATCTTTTCCTTTTCTTCTGGATTGAAAATAGTGGAATCAACCAACGACCCGTCTTTCTTCGAGAAGGTCCGATGATACTCGTAATTGTATCCTCCGGCGGCACCGGCATCGTACCCGGCGTTCGAAATATAATAAGTCGTCCACAGCTGTGAATCGAACGCGACATCTATACTGTCCTGGCGTTCGTATTTGAGGGTGGCGGCGACTTCCGTCTGGGCGCTGTCATAGTACCAGTCATTGGGATAATTCCTGAGTTCGGATTCAATGGACCGCTTGTATGCTTCCACCTGACGGTAAAGGGCTCTTTTATGAATTTCACTCAAATGTCCAGCATCAAGGACCGTGTCGGCATCGGTCAAGTCCTCGCCCAGCAATCCCTTGATAATTTTCCGGTGGACCCATTTAGGATAAACTTGGAACCTCGGCAACGTCCAATGCA
>CAMHDS010000112.1 GCA_946183925.1 uncultured Fibrobacter sp.
CGTACACGGAACCGCTGGAAAATGCGAAACGCGCCGCCCAGGAATCGGGCAAGCCTGTGCTTATGCCGCAAATGGGCGAAGTCGTGTACCTGGAATAATCCTTAACCTACCACTTGAAACTTTTCTCCAAACTTTGAATTTTCTAAATTTGGGGGCGATGAAAGCCTTGTTCCGCATTTTTTGCGCTTTGGTGCTGCTCGCTCTAGTGGCATGTGACTTGATGCGCGAAAAGAACGACCCTGTGGTGGTTTCCGTGGGGGATTCGAAACTCTATCTCTCGGACATCCAGAAGCAGGTCCCGCAGTGGGATTCCTGGACCGACCGGGAACGGCTCGCCTTCTTGGAGCGCTGGATAGATGAGGAGACCATGTTCCAGGAAGCCCAGCAGAGGGGAATCGACCAGGACCCGGTCTTGTCTATGCAAATCGACCAGACGGTGCGCAAAATGGTAGTGGATCGCCTGATGCAAAGTTTTGAAGACACAATGGTGGTAAGCGATGCGGAACGTATCGACTATTACAACGCCCACAAAGAAGATTACTTGCGGGGTAAAACCCTGGTTTCGGGTGCCCAACTATTTTTCAAGGACTGGACCTCTGCGGACACCTACTACAAGGGCCACAAGTCCTTGGACTACGACTCCCTGCCGGCAGAACATTACCTGATCAAAAAGATTGAACCCTTTGACTCCCTGGCCGAAACGCCGGATTCCTGCATGATAGCCGATATTCGCGAGGTGACGGTGGGTAAGCTTTCTCCCATGAAGGTCTGCTCGGGAGCTCTCAAGATGGTGGTGGTGACCCAGAAGCTGGATTCCGCTGACATTCTGCCCTACGACGAGGTGGCGGAGACGGTGGCGACCCAGGCGTGGCTTGAACACCGCAAGGTCGTACGTGAACGATTGAAAAAGGAATGGAAAATGTCCCGCCCGATTTTTTCCCAGACGGACGTGTTTTCCAAGAAGGATAAGTGATGACGAAAGTCAAGAATTTTGTGTGTGTTGTCTGCCTGTTTGCTGCCTCCCTGTGGGCCGCTCCCGTATTGATGGAAGGCGTTGCCGCCGTGGTGGACGGCAAACCCATTATGCGTTCGGAGTTCCTGAACAACCTTTACCAGTTCCAGGAGACTCCCGAAGGCTCTGCCATGACAGAACAGCAGCAGAAGGAATATGTGCTGGACCAGATGATCGAGGAAAAGGTCCTGCTTTCCCGCATTGACCGTGATTCCATCGTGGTGACCGACGCCGAAGTGGACCAGCGGGTGAACGCCCACCTGGCTCAGCTGGCCGGTAGCCAGAACATCGATCTTGCCACTCTTGAGAAAGCGATTCGCGCCCAGCTGGGGCTCAGCATGGCCCAGTACAGGGACCGCCTTTCTAAGCAGATTCGGAGCCATATCGAGCTCATGAAGGTCCGTCAGCGCCACGTAGGTGCCATTAGCCCTACCAAGAAAGAAGTGGATGCCTTCTACAAGGCCTACAAGGATTCCATTCCGCCTCAGTATAATTGCGTGCTTCTGAGCCACATCCAGATGACCATTCACCCTGATACGGCGATTGTGGATTCCGTGAAAAAGGTGGCCGAGGCCTTAATCGACAGTCTGAACCTGGGCATGAACTTTGAAATTCTTGCGAAGAACCACTCCCAAGATACTTCCGCTGCCAAGGGCGGCGACCTGGGCTACTTCAAGCGTGGACTTCTGGACCCGGCCTTTGAGCGGGCCTTGGACCAGCTGAAAAATGGTCAGTATTCCGCAATTCCTGTGAAGACGGACCTGGGCTGGCACATTGTGCGTGTGTTGGGCCGTAAAGAAGATGGTGTGCGTTCCGCTCATATATTGCTTCGCACGATTCCTACGGCGGCAGATACTGCGGCAGTTATCCAGCGGGCTGATTCTCTGCAGAAGACCTTGAAGACCAAGGAAGAATTTAGTGCAGCCGCCAAGAAGTTCAGCGAAGACAAGTCCAGCAATTTCCAGGGCGGACTGTTGGGGTGGTTCCAGCGTAACGAGATGGAGCCAGCCTATGTGGAGCCTGTGGCTGGGCTGAACGTGGGGGAGGTTTCTGAACCTGTGTTGATTGACGGGGCCTACCACTTGTTCCGTCTGGACGATTCCCGCCAGATTCGTGAGCTGAATCTCGAAGAGGATTACGGAAAGATTGAATCCTTTGCGGCCTCCCATTTGGAGAATGAGAAGCTGAAGACGCTCATCAAGAAATGGCGGCAAGAGGTCCATGTGGACATCCGTTTGACGGATTAGCCTAACGGCAAAGAGCGGGATTGTTCTAGAAACGAGATGATGGCTTAGGCATAGCGGAAGGCGCGAACATGATTCACTTCACCCACGTGACGAAATCTTACGAGAAGGACTGGAAGGCCCTCAACAACGTGACGTTCCGTATCAACAAGGGCGAGTTCGTGTTTCTGACGGGGCATTCTGGCGCGGGAAAATCCACTGTGCTGAAGCTGATCTATATGGACGAACGCCCCGACGAGGAGCGTGGCGGGCAGGTCATGGTGAAGTTCACCGGCGACACCGTCTATGACAGCAAGACCACGCCAGAAAAAAAGATTCAGGCGCTCCGCCGCAAGATGGGAATCATCTTCCAGGATTTCAAGCTTTTGCCCGATCGCAACGTATTCGACAACGTGGCCTTGGCCCTCCGAATCGTCGGCACTCCTGCAAAGCAGATCAACGCGGCGGTCTTTGACGCTCTTGCCCTGGTGGGCATCAGCCAGAAACGCTTTGCCATGCCTTACACCCTTTCGGGCGGTGAGCAGCAGCGTGTGGCTATCGCCCGCGCCATGGTCCACAACCCCTACCTGCTTTTGGCCGACGAACCTACCGGAAACTTGGACCCGGCAAACGCCGAAGACGTATTCCGCATCTTCAAGGAAATCAACGCCCGCGGCACCACCGTGGTGATGGCGACCCACAACCCCGATTTTTACCTGAACAGCCCCTTCCGCCGCCTGGTTCTGGATCACGGTGAACTCCTGAACAGGGATATGATTTAGGGGCTAGGATCTAGTCCATAAGAATAAGTGAGCAGTGGTTGGTGGTTAGGAAAGGTGCGGGGTTCGAGTCGCGGCCCTAACGCATTTTGGGACTGGTGCGTTTTTTCTGGTTACGCACCGCTCTGGTTATCCCTGTAAACGGAATCGGCTGGAATTCTTTGCGGAAAGTAGGCGAAAATTCCTAAAATTTGGGCCATGAAATTTTCCATCCGGCACAATCACGTGGGTTACGAGCCCAAGGCACCGAAGGTGTTTTTGCTGGCCTGCGACACTCCGGAAAATCCTCTCAAGGAAATGTCCCCCTGGTTCCAGGTGACAGACGAGTCCGGTATCGTGGTGGCTGATGGCCAGATGTCGGAAAAAGGCAGCTGCAAGTACACCGATGAATTCTTGTGGCAGGGGGATTTTTCTCAGGTTGCTCGTCTTGGAAAGTACAAGATTTCCGTGATGGATGCCAAGGGGAACGCCCTGGCGGAATCCTTCGATTTCGAGATTTCGGACCGGATGGTGGTAAACCAGCTGGCCATGACCCTCAAGTCGTTCTATTTCCAGCGCTCCGGCGTGGAACTGCCTGCCGACAGGGCCGGAAAATGGGCAAGGCCCGCCGCCCATCTGGACGACCGTCTGGAATTTCACCCCAGCATGAACCGCTCGGGAACATGGAATGCCCACGGCGGTTGGTACGACGCCGGCGACTACGGGAAGTACATCGTGAACGGCGGCGTTTCTCTCGGGACCTTGCTTCTGGCTGCTGAACTGGCAGCTGACCATGCCACGACTCATACCGAAGGGGGACTTTTTCACGGTGGCTCTTTCCGTATGAACTTGCTGGAAGAAATCCGCTTCGAGCTGGATTTCTTTATGCGTATGCAAGACCAGGATGGCGGCGTGTTTTTCAAGGTTTCGCCTATCCGCTGGGACGGCTTTGTTTCGCCCACACAGTCCGATGCCAATCAGAAACGCCAGATTCTCGGAAAGTCCACCACATCGACGCTGAACTTTGCAGGGGTGATGGCCCACGCCCATCGGGTGTTCAAGCATGCTTACCCTGCCTACGCCAAGACCTGCCTGGATGCAGCACTCCGAGCTTACCGCTGGACCATCGAGAATCCCGATGTTACCTACCCGCACAATACCGAAGGAAGCGGCGGCTACGGCGATGAACGGTATGACGACGAGTTTTTCTGGACCCGGGCCATGCTGTTCCGGGAGTTGCCCCAGGGGGCATCGCAGGCGTTTGAACAGCAGGAACTGACCCGCGAAAAGCTTTTGCAGGCGCTGGAATCGGACATGGAAAAGTGCCCTGCCCAAATGGGACTTTCCTGGCGAGATACCGACAACTTCGGCTGGATTGCCCTTGCCCTGCAGGATAGCGATTCCGCTATGCAGGCCAAGGCCCGCAGTGCTCTGGTAAGTGCCGCCGACGCTATCGTGGAACGCTGTTCCGCCGATGCCTACGGTCTTTCTCTGGAAAAGTTCGTGTGGGGCTCCAACGGGGAGATTGCGAACCACGGGCTCACACTCCTGATTGCAAACCTCTGGAATCCGGACACGCGGTATACGGAAATCGCCCGCGGTATGCTGGACTTTATCTACGGGAAAAATCCGGTGAGCCGTTGTTTCGTTACCGGTGCCGCCCACAGTTCTCCAAAATTCCCGCATCACCGCATTTGCCATTCCGATGGGGTGGAAGACCCGATTCCTGGTCTTGTGGTGGGCGGCATCAACGCCGACCGCCAGGACCAGCACCGCTTTCCGCATTATCCGGGCCCGCAGCCTGGACTTTCCTATACCGACGAGCGCTGTTCTTTTGCCAGCAACGAGACCGCCATCAACTGGAATGCTCCCTTGGTGGCCCTGCTGTCGCTATTGGCCTGATTCCCCGAACCTCGAACCCCGAATTTCAAACCTTCTTTATTTCTCCGGGCTTTAAATCGCCCAGGGTGTATTTGTCGAACTGGATGCGCATGAGCCGCATGACTTCATAACCCAGGTGGGCGAGCATGCGGCGGATTTCACGGTTCTTGCCTTCGGATAGCGTGATTTCGAGCCAGCAGTTCTTTTCGCCTTCGCTGTGGAGGGTCGCGCGCTCGGCGTGCATGAACTCCTCGCTTTCGCCGAAGACGCGGGGCGCCACGTTGAAGCCCGCTTCCATTTTCGCAAGGTCGTCAGCGGTGGGGAGGCCTTTGACCTGCACGCGGTAAATTTTGAGATGTTGCTTCGGGCCTGGATCCTTCAGTTTCTTTTGCTGCGGAGCCTGCCCTGAGCTTGCCGAAGGGCTCAGGATGACGTTTGGACTGCGAGACTCTATCGTCTTTCGTCTATCGTCTTTCGTCTTTAATAAAGCGTCGGCCCACTTGGTGTCGTTCGTAAAAAGCAGCAGGCCTTCGCTGGCGGCGTCGAGGCGGCCCACCGGCGATATGTGCGGTACGGGCCTGCCGGGGAACATCTTGGAGTATTGCTCGCGGAACAAGTCCATCACGGTCTTGCGGCCTTTCTCATCGCTTGCGGTGGTGACGATGCCGCGGGGCTTGTTCATCGCGAAATACACGAACTCGCTTGCGGTGACGGGCGCGCCGTCCACAAGGATTTCGTCGTTCTCGTAGGTGGGCGTTTCGGGATCGCGCACGATTTTACCACGCAAAGAAACCCGGCCCTCGCGGACCAGGTTTTCCGCGACGCTACGGCTACAGAACCCGCGCTTGGAGATGACTCGCGCGACTCCGTGAGCCTTTACTTGCCGAGATATGCCTTGATGTTTTTGAGGCATTTTGCGTTCTGCGCTTCGGTGCCCACGGTAATGCGGAGCACGTCGCCCATGGCAGGCTGCGGGCGGATGATGGTGCCCTTCATCTGCAGGAACTTGAACGCGTCCATCGGGTCCTTGAAACCGCTCACGGCGATGAAGTTCGCGTGGCTGTCCACGTAGGGGAGGCCGAGTTCCTTGAAACCGGCCTTGAGCTGTTCAAGGCCCTTCTTGTTGAGCTCGCGGACCTTGTTCACGAATTCCTGGTCGTCGATGGCGCCGATGGCGGCCGCCTGGGCGATGCTGTTCACGTTGAACGGTTCGCGGATGCGGTTGATGAGGCCGACGATTTCGGGACGGGTGATGCAGTAGCCCACGCGGAGGCCCGCTAGGCCGTAAATCTTGCTGAACGTGCGGCAGCAGATGATGTTCCTGCCGGCATCGATGCGGCTGTTGAAATCCGGGACGAGCTCCGGCGTGTCTTCGATGAATTCGGTGTAGGCTTCGTCCATCACCAGCACGCAGGTTTCCG
>CAMHDS010000113.1 GCA_946183925.1 uncultured Fibrobacter sp.
GGGTAATCTCTGAGCGGGAAAAGCCTCTGATGGCCATTCTTTTTTCGAAGGGGGCGGGGGAGGTTCTTGTGTTTTACGAACTTTCCGCCCTAGACGCAAAACCGGAGCCACTGAAGCTGAATCCGGAACCGGACCCACGGGTGTTCCTTCGGGATTACCGGCAGGAATCCCCGACGGTCTTTGTCCATCTGGATAAGCCCAACCTGAAAATTTTCATATCGGAGAAATTGATTCGCTTTACCTACGAAAAGGCGGATAAGACCGCGCTCCGCTACGACAAGGACTTTTCCAAGAAAACCTTTGTGGAAAAACGTTCCGAAGTCCGCAGTTACATGGACTATTTTCGTTATGAATATGCCCTGATGCTTAGGGCTTTTGTTCAGTCTGTTCGGGGGCTTTTCAACTGGCAACCCTGGCATTGGTACATGGATTCCTGGAACCATTCCGCTTTTATCAGGCCCAATGAACTGGAAGCCATACTCTCCAAGGGATTTCCGCCGGAATATGTTACAATTTTCAAGACCAGGGCAACTACCGGAGAGACGGTGGAATTCCGGGTGAACGGCAACGGTTTCTTCGAAATGGATGTTTTTGCTCCTTAACCTGCTATTTTGTATTTTAGAGATATGCGCTTGAAATGGTCCACATTGTTGCTTGCCTTGGGTTGCCTCGCGGTTTCTCAGGCTTTCGCTTCTGTGACCTTTATCGCCCAGTTTGTGGTGGGCGACAAGAACGTGGCCACTTTCAGCGAGGATGGTCTCTATGCGGTGGATTTTGCAACAATCAAGAAGGCATTGGGCCAAAATAAGAGGCAGGGGGACCTGGATGGAATACAGATCGATAAACTCTGCATTTATGCGGCCTCCCCTGATACCTTGAGTGACAAGGTTCCCGAAAAGGCCAAGCTCGAACCGGACCAGACGTTTGAAATTCCTATTGAAGTCCGTGATAAAAACAGTAACGGAATCTTTGATAACGGTGATACGCTACTTTTTGTGGGGTACGGTACTTCTATCTGGAAACGTGTCGATTCCGAAGATCCGTCTTTTGAAATGGGTAAGATGGATTATTTTCATTCTCATTCGCCCTATTCCTTTTACCAGAACTTTCAGCTGGGTTGGAAATCTTCTGGTAAGGGACTTCGCTTGAACGATTATTTGAAGGAACCTTCCGGTACGGGCAAATCTGTAGAATGGATGCGTTATGTACGTGCTGAAAAAGAAGCCATTTTGCGGGATACCTACTATGGTCGCGAAGGGGACTGGGAAAGTTCTTCGGGTAGGGAATGGTTCTGGCTTTGGCACAGTCGTTTGGATTCTAGCACCTATTCTAATTCTGACTTGGTACAGCCCCAAGTTCAAAACTTACCTGGACGAATTGCGGGAGGAAGGGAATTTTTGGGAGTCTCCTATTTCCCGTATAGGTCTCTTTGGCGTGATTTTGCAGAAAGGCCCGATGACCAGAAACACGATATGGAAATGTCTGGTAAGTCTTACCAGGAACGGATGGGCGGTATTAATTTTTCCATGACGGTGAACGGAAAGAAGTTATCCCGCAGTGCAGCTACCTTGATGCCGGGCAATACTTTCCGTTTGGATAATCCTGGGTTTAAGAATCAGGGTAATAATTATGGTTTGACCATGTTGCCCAATGATGTCCAGTTTGATCGTTTTGACGGATATACTGTGGCCTACCAGTGGTCACCCGTGGTAGATTCGGCAGAATGGCTCCTGCCGGGCCGAGTGTCTGGTGTTATACAGATTCCCGTGGGAAAAGATGCCAATTTACAGGTCATGAAATTTTTGAATTTTAGACAGGTTGGCCTCCTGCAGGTGAAAAATGGTATTGCAAAGGATAGCGTATCTGCTTCTGAAGATGTGCGCTATTTGGTATACAAGAAAAATGTGTATAGAAACGACCTTAGCGTAGTTGGACAATCTGTTAAACTTGCAGGGGTGATTTCGGATATTTCTCGGATTGATTCTCGCACAGAATATCTGGTTATTTCCCCATCGGAATTTCTGAATGGGGCCGTAAATCTTGCCAAGTTTCGTTCTGATGGATCCGCCGTGACCACAATCTCGACGTCGGTTGTTGCTGTGGAAGATATTTATGCAAGGTATACGGGTGGCGCTCTTTCTCCGGTGGCGATTCGCAATTATATAGCTTACGCAAAAACCAAATGTAAAAATCTTAAGTATGTGTTGCTTCTTGGGGCAGGTCATTATGACTATCGCGGAATCAACACCCAACTGGGCAAGAACTATATGCCGCCCTACGAAAAGGAATCTGTGGCAAGCGATGATTTCTTTGGAGCTCTTGACCCAGGTGAATTGATTTTGTATGGTAAATATGATTTGGATGTAGCTGTGGGTCGTTTGCCGGTATCAACGGAACAGGAATTGTCCCACTACATGGATAAAGTGCGTGAATACGAAAAGGTGGGGCTCTTTGACCATTCGGAATGGCGCTCCACCCTGCTGCTTGCTGCCGATGACGCTCTCAACAGCCATATCGTTGATTATACGGAACATACCAAGTTGCAAGAAATGCTTGCCAGATCTATTGACAGTATGGCAACGGCCCAGAACCATCAATGGAATCTGAAAAAAATGTATCTGCTGGATTATCCTGCCGATGCATCGGGGCAAAAAAAAGATGCGGTAGATGACTTTATCAATATGATAAATCAAGGGGCGCTGATAACGGCTTATTTCGGTCATGGTTCCATGACGGAATGGGCTTCTGAGGGGTTGTTGAAACCGAGCTATATAGCGAAAGTTTTCAATAGGGGGCGCCTGACTATCCTCAATTCTTTTTCTTGCACTGTGGGTCGTTTTGACATGGGCACTGCGCGGTCTTTGTCTGAAGAATTCGTGTTGACGTCTCAAGTTGGCTCCATTGCAGCGGTCGGTTCTACAAGAGAAACTTTTGTCGATTATAATGAGTCTTTTGGAAGAGCGTTCTTGATTTCTTTGCTGAAAACAGAAGGAATGCTTGTTGGAGATGCTTATAGATTGGCAAAAAATTCTGTAGGAATGATTTATAGCCGTCAGCGATTTAACAACGAACTTTATGTGCTGATAGGGGAGCCTGTGCTTCAGATGCCAAAGGCTTCTATGAAGGTTACTCTTGATTCCGAAATGGATACTCTGAAGGCTCTTGATAAGGTGAAACTTTCGGGAAGTGTTTCGGGAATGAATGATGGATATATTGGAATCTCTTTGCGTGAAGGTAAACGAAGCAAGAGATTGTTTAATGGCTTAGATATAGAAGATGATACTGTGGATGTGGTTTATGATGGTTCCCTGATACATTCTCAGGTTGTCCCCGTTCGTGGAGGCAGATTTGAAACGGAGTTTGTTTCTCCAAGAAAGTTGTCTTTTGGCGATACTGCTGCGCGGCTGAGCGCCTGGGCCTACTCGTCAAAGAATAGGGCCGTTGGACGATTCTTGAAAAAAAACATCTTAATTTCGGGAGTTTCCACATTTGCGGATTCTATTCATGATCAAACTCCTCCTTCAATACAAGTGCAAACTTGTTATAGTGGTGGAATCAATACTTCCTTTGCTGATGGGGAATCGGTTAAATTGCAGCTCCCTGCTTGTTTACAGGTGACTGTCGAAGATTCTACCGCTATTGACTTCCGGGAACAACCCGACGAGGGCATTAGTTTTGAAATTGTGGGTGTGGAACACCCGTACCATCCGGGGCCCTTCTTGGAGCAGACTTCCAAGAAGGTGGTGGTGCGTAAAACCTTCAATGCCGAAAACTATCCCGAAGGAAAGTACATCTTCAAGGTCCGTGCACAAGACGTCTTGGGGAACGTGGCCACCAAGACGCTGAATCTGGAACTGACCGAAGAGATGAAGTCCGGCCTGCAAGATGTCTTCAATGTTCCAAATCCCATGGGCAAGAAGGGAACTACCTTCTATTTCAAGAATCTAGCCGTGAACCGCAGCTCTACCGTGAACATTTTCATCTATAACCAGAATGGTCGCTTGGTGAAGGTTATCAAGAATGCGGTTTCGGGTATGACCCGTTGGGACGGTCGTGACAATCACGGAAGGCTCTTGGCCAACGGACTGTACCATTATGTAGTCCGTAGCGAAGTGGAGGCTTCGGACGGATTTAAGAAGAAAACTTGGACAAAGAAACAAAAATTGCTTATATCGAGGTAAAGAATGGATTTGCGTGAAAAACCGGGTAAGATACAGAAGCTGTTGGAACTGTTCTTGAGATTCCGCCTGATCGCGGTGGTGCTTCTTGTTGTTCTGTCTGTGACCTTCGTGGCTACCCGTTGGCAGGCCATGGTTTCTATGCCGGTGGCCTCTTCGGAATCGTTGGGCATGTGGCTTGCTGAACATAGCGGGTTTGTATCCCTGTGGCAGGGCGGTCAGTATCTCGCAGTTTCTGCGGTAGCTTTGGTAGTTCTGCTGTTCGTGTTTGCTGGTGTTCGCAGTGGGATTGTGGGCTTGCTTGGCCTGTGTGCCATGACCTTTGCCTTGTACGCCTTGGGCGGTGCCGAAAGCATGGTCTTGGTGTTCTTTGGTGTTTTTGCCGGTGTGGCCCTGCTCCTGCTTTTGTTTGCAAAGCTGAGCATTGCCAATGTCCTTTTCCCCTTTGCCTTTAGCTGGGTGCTTTTGACTGCAATTGTGGCGTTGCTGCCGGCTTTTGCTCCGGCCTATTTGGTATGGTCGGTTTTCTCTGCTGTCGGATTTGCGTCGATCTTGGCCTTGTCTCTTGCTTCTGGGAAGCTCCTTGCCGAAGGGACTCCCCAGGCGGGAGCCCTAATCCGTAGCGGTAAAAAACTGTTGATCCCGGTGACGGTGTCATCTTTTTTGGCGGTGGCAGCCTTGTTGCTTGATATGGACAAGTCGGCCATTTCTGGCGTGAAGGTCGCAGAAGCTGTAGGATTGTGGCTTGCCTTCAACCTATGGTTCTATGCGTTCCTTTTCCCGATAGTTTCTTTTGCACCATGGGAAAGGCTCCGTTCCAAGGAACGCAAAGTCAAGCTGAAAGAAAAGAAGAAAAAGTAGGCTAAGAGCAGCGCAGCACCTGGCCTGGGCGGATCATGTTGCCCTTGAGGCCGTTGAGTTGCTTGAGCCTGCGTATAGAAATTCCGTACTTCCGGGCAATTTTCCCGAGGCAGTCCCCGCGACGCACCTTGTAGTAGCGGTGCTTTGAAAGTTCTTTCTGGTAAAAGTCCTCGTTGGCCTGTAGGGCGACGGGGTCGATTTCTGTTTGTTCCCAACGGAACTTCCCATTTTCGAAGTCAAAGACGGTGGAGGGGTCGATGTAGAGCCCGTTGTACCGCATCTCGAAATGCAAGTGCGCCCCGAAGGAACGTCCCGTGTTGCCGCCTACGCCGATGGTATCGCCTGCTTGCAGGGTGTCGCCGATTTTTACATTCCATTTGGACAAGTGGGCGTACAGCGTGGTGAGTCCGTTCCCGTGGTCGAGAATCACGTACTTGCCGTAGCCCCTGCGGCGCCCCTGGTTACGGGTCTTGACCACTTTGCCGGCAAAGGCGGCTACGATGGTGCGGTTTTCGCCGTGACAAAGCCCAAGGTCTACGCCCCGGTGCATGCGGTAGGTGCGTATGCCGTAAGGTCCGGAAATTCTCCGGCTTTCGGAGGGCATGGCCGAGGCGGTCATGTCCAGGAATAGGGACTTGACGGCGGAGTCCGCACTGGCGGAATCGGCGGCGGCCATGTCGGCGGCCAGTTCGGCATCGGCTTCTTCGCTTTCGGCTCCCGATTCGCCTTCGGTGCCATCTTCGCCCTCTCCGGCTAGGGAGTCGGCTTCGGCAACATCTTCCATTTCCAGGTTTTCGGCCTCGATTTCGGCCAGTTCCTGCTGGATAAGTTTTTCCGCTTCGGTAAGTTCAATTGTTCCCGCCGGATTTGCAGTGGCTTCGTCAGGAACTTCGCTTAGGGATACAGCGTCTGTTTCCAAGGGCTGTTCCAGCAGGGACTCAGCACCTTCGGCCTTGCCGTCTTCCTTTGCCCAGAGGCAGAGGGGGAGGGTGAACAGGAATATGGAAACGAGGCGTTTCATAGATGTTTGGCTAATATAGAATAATTGTTAGGGATTAGAGGGTGGAGGATTTTAAACGAAAGAACTCCAGCCTGTTTGCCCTCGTTATGGTTGTTTTTTGCTTTTTTCCTGTTTACTAACCACTAACCACTAGCCACTATTTTCTAAATTTGCTCGCATAAAAAACAAAAGGACTCTAAAATGGCAAAGAAAGTTCAGGATGCCCTCAAGGACATCATCTCCCTCTGCAAG
>CAMHDS010000114.1 GCA_946183925.1 uncultured Fibrobacter sp.
CCCTCAAGATGGACCCCACACGAATCAAGGTCGCCGAATTCTGGAAAGTCGCCGGATGCCCCCTCGCCCGCGCGCTCCGCGACAAGTTCAAGAAAAAGAAAATGGCGCTCAAGAAAAAAGTGCTGTGCGTCTACAGCGACGAACTCCTGAAAAACCGCGGCAAGAATTCCTCGTGCGGTACCGACGCCTGCATGTGCCCCAAGGTGCGCCACGAAAGGAGCGAAGCCGAACTCCAGAATGCAAACCTGGTCGATCACGAATGGTGCAGCAGCAAGGCGCAAATCAACGGCACCATGGCACACTCCACCGCTATTTTTGGATTCATGATTGCGGGCCTCGTGATGCAGGACATCTACAAGAAGGCCTTAGCAGGCGCGGAGTAACATGAAATTCCTAATTCAGCGAGTATTGAACGCCCAGGTGGATATCGAAGGGCAGACCGTCGGCAAAATCGGCAAGGGCTACATGATTCTCATCGGCGTGGGCGAAGACGATACCCGCGAAATCGCCGACAGGCTCATCCGCAAGATGCTTGCGCTCCGCATCTTCGCCGACGAAAATGGCAAGACGAATCTCTCTATCAAGGACGTGGACGGTGAACTCCTGCTGGTCTCGCAGTTCACGCTTTACGCCAACTGCAACAAGGGAAACCGTCCGACTTTCAACGGTGCAGGCAACCCGACTCTCGCAAACGAGCTCTACGAATACATCATTGCCGAGTGCAAAAAAGAAATCCCCGTCGTACAGACAGGGAAATTCGGCGCCGATATGCAGGTGAGCCTCGTAAACGACGGCCCCTTCACGATTATGCTAGAGTAGGAACGCTTCGACCTGTTGCTTCGACTCGGCGCATGTGCGTCCCTAGACGTCTCCCACTTCGCCTTTTTCGACGAAATTTCTTATAGCCTTGGAAATCCTCATACTGCAGAAGTTCGGGCCGCACTGATAAAAAATGCGAGCAAAGACAACGCGATTCCACTGGGGTTAGTTTGTCTTTGCTCGCCCTTCGTCTCAACAACAGGTTAAGACCTGTTGCTTCGACTCGGCGCATGTGCGTCCCTAGACATCTCCCACTTCGCCTTTTTCAACGAAATTTCTTATAGCCTTGGAAATCCTCATACTGCAGAAGTTCGGGCCGCACATGCTACAGAAATGACTGCTCTTGGCTCTGCTTTCGGGCAGGGTCTTGTCGTGGAATTCCATGGCCTTTTCAGGATCCAGAGAAAGGGCGAATTGGTCGTTCCAGCGGAAGTCGAAACGGGCGCGGGAAAGGGCGTCGTCCCTGAACTGGGCTCCAAAATGCCCCTTGGCGAGGTCCGCCGCATGGGCTGCCAACTTATAGGTCACCACACCGGCGCGCACATCATCTCGGTCCGGGAGTCCCAAGTGTTCCTTGGGAGTTACGTAGCACAGCATGGCGGTACCGTACCAGCCGATTTGCGCCGCCCCGATGGCCGAGGTAATGTGGTCGTAACCGGGAGCAATGTCGGTGGTGAGGGGGCCCAGGGTGTAGAAGGGGGCGTTGAAGCACTTTTCCGTCTGCTTGGCCATGTTGTCCTGAATCTTGTGCATGGGCACATGGCCCGGGCCTTCGATAATCACCTGCACGCCGTATTCCCAGGCGATTTTGGTCAGTTCGCCCAAGGTTTCCAGTTCCCCGAACTGGGCTGCGTCATTGGCGTCGGCAATGGATCCCGGACGCAACCCGTCACCAAGGGAAACTGCCACGTCGTACTTGGCGAGAATCTCGCAGATTTCCCGGAAGTGGGTGTAAAGGAAGTTTTCTTTTTTGTGGACCATGCTCCACAGCGCAAGAATAGAGCCTCCGCGGCTCACGATTCCCGTGGTGCGCTTGAGGGTCAGCGGAATGTGCTTTAGCAAAAGCCCCGCATGGATGGTAAAATAGTCCACGCCCTGCTCTGCTTGTTCAATCAGGGTGTCGCGGTAGGCTTCCCAGGTCAGGTCTTCGGCTTTACCTTTGACTTTTTCAAGAGCCTGGTAGATAGGCACGGTACCGATAGGTACGGGACTGTTGCGCAGAATCCATTCACGGGTCTCGTGGATGTTCTTGCCGGTGGAAAGGTCCATGACGGTGTCAGCCCCCCACTTGACGGACCACACCAACTTTTCCACTTCTTCCTCGATACCGCTACTGAGGGCGGAGTTCCCGATGTTGGAATTGATCTTTGTGAGGAAGGCGTTGCCGATAATCATGGGTTCGCATTCCGGGTGGTTCATGTTGGAGGGAATAATAGCCCGGCCTGCAGCAACTTCGGAGCAGACAAATTCCGGCGTGATAGGCTTGATGCCCGAGTCCTTGGGCAGGATCTGGTCCAGACGCTGGTTTTCGCGGATAGCCACGTATTCCATTTCGGGCGTGATGATTCCCTTGCGGGCAAAGTCCAATTGGGTCCTGCAATCCTCTGCGCCGGGAACGTCCTTGAGCCAATTTCGCCAACCTTCGCGAATCTTGGGGAGTCCCTTCTTTATGTCAATTTCAGCAGAGTCGTCACCGTAAAGTCCGCTGGTATCATAAACGGGGACCATCGGTGTCTTGGGGTCGTCAATCTTTACCTCTCGCATGCCCACGCGAATTTCGGGAAACATTTTTCCCTGCACATAAATCTTGCTGGATTGCGGAAAGGTCGCACCCTTTATATCCATAAATTCCTCACTTTTCCTACGGCCAAATTACTGGCACAGGTTCAAGGGGTTTGTTCTCAGCCATAGTTCCTATAGCACCCCCAAGTTTTTCCCACAATATAAAATTTTATCTTTCCCTCCGAGGACTTTTATGGATATCAAGAAGACAAACGCTGCCCGAATCCTGGACCGCCAAAAGATCCAGTACGAGCTGATCCCTTACAAGGTGGACGAAAACGACTTGGGCGCCCAACATGTGGCGGACAGCTTGGGCGAAGACATCAACCAGGTTTTCAAGACCATCCTGGTCCATGGAGATAAAATCGGCTACCTGGTATGCGTCGTTCCAGGTAATTTGGAGGTGGACCTGAAGGGAGCCGCCAAGGTCAGCGGCAACAAGAAAATCGATACCGTCCCCTTGAAGGACTTGACCCCGTTGACAGGCTACATCCGGGGTGGTTGCAGCCCTCTTGGACTCAAGAAGAATTTTCCCATCTTTATTCACGAAACCGCCCTGCAGTTTCCGTTTATTTATGTGAGTGCCGGTGAACGAGGCTTGCAGTTGAAGATTGCCCCGGCAGATTTGGTCAAGGCGACCCGCGGGACGGTAGGTGTTATTGCTCGCGTGCCTCCCACTGCGCCCGAGGACTAATTGTTTGTTAATTTTAGAACGATGGTCTTGTTTGCCAAATACATTGTTGGTTTAATGCTTGTCTTTTTCTGCGTGGGGTTGTGCAGTTGCACGTTCCCTGTGCGCAAGGGCTATGACAGGAGTATTGGCGGCTACAAGTCCGCTGCAAGTCAGTCCGCATCTACGGAGAATGCCGGGACGAAAACCAGCGCAGTCGCCTCACCAAGCAGGGAGTCCTCAAACAAGAAAACCACCGCAGGGGCTACCAAACAGGCCGCCACCCAAAAGATGGCCCACGAAAACGCTCCCAGGCAAGCCTCCAATTCTTCCTTGGAACAGCTGGCCAAGTCCTGGGTCGGCACACCCTACGTTTACGGGGGCAGTTCCAAGTCCGGCACGGACTGCTCCGGTTACGTGATGCAACTTTACAAGACCCACTACGGAATAAGCCTCCCCCATAACGCAGGCCAGATGTACGACGACAGCCGAGGGAGTTCCGTGAGCCGGGGTAGCCTGCAGGAAGGCGACCTGGTGTTCTTCGGCAGTTTCTGGAAAATCGACCACGTGGGAATTTATCTGAAAGGGGACCGCTTTACCCACGCCAGCTCCAGCAGGGGCGTGATGATATCCCCTATGAGCGATAACTACTGGCGACCCAAGTACCAGGGGGCGAGACGATTTAAGTAGCGATGTGGAATGTGCGGTGTGTAATGTGAAATGGGTAGTGCGACGAAACCTTTAACTATATTTGGGGCATGAAAAGAATTGCATTCCAGGGTCGTCGCGGAGCCTATAGCGAAAGTGCCGCTTATCATTTGTTCGGAACAGACATCGAAGTGGTGCCTATGGACACCTTCGGTGAAATTTTCCAGAGCATCGAGACCGGCGCCGTAGATGGCGGTGCAATTCCTATCGAAAATTCTACGGCAGGTTCCATCTACGAAAATTACGACCTTCTTTACAAGTGGCGCCTGCCCATCGTGGCAGAGGTAAAGCTCCAGATTTCGCATACCCTGTGTGCCCTGCCCGGAGTGAAACTCGGGGACCTGAAGAAGGTGCTGAGCCACCCCCAGGGTCTCGCTCAATGCAGCCGATTCTTCGGCCGCAATCCCGGTATCGAAAGTGTGGCCTTCTACGACACCGCAGGCAGCGCCGAAGAGGTAGCCAAGCGGGGAGACAAGACTTTAGGTGCCATCGCCAGCGCCTATGCCGCCAAGTTCTACGGCCTGGACATTCTGGCCGAAGGAATCGAGAACCTGAAGGGCGTGAACTTCACCCGCTTTTACGCCATCCAGAAGGTGGCCGTCGATTTGCCCGAAGTCGGGTCCGGCGACACTCCCATCAAGACCACCCTACTCTTTATGCTGAACGATTCCGGAAAATCCGGAGCGCTCCATGCGGCGCTTGGCTGTTTTGCCAAGCGGGACTTGAACCTGACCCGCATCGAAAGCAGACCCCATCCGGACAGGCCCTGGGAATACATCTTCCACCTGTCCTTCGAAGGAAATCCCAAGGACCCGCTGGTGGTAGAGGCCTTGAAGGAACTGCAGACCTACTGCGATTTCGTTTATCGCCTGGGAAGTTTCAAGGAAGGCTCCACCGAAAAGCTGAGCTACTAGAGGTGTGAGTTCGCCCGCCATGGCGGGCTTTGAGCAATGAGGTGTGAGTTTTTTGGGGAAAGTCTTCCCCTCGCCTCGGCCCTAGCCTCGGCTACCCCTTCTAGCGGGGCCTCAATCACCGGCCCCGCAACGCCCCGCTTACAGCATTCTGGTCATTACCAGATCCTGTCGTATTTTCTCTTGTCTTTCTCTTCGTCCTTCTTCTCTTGAACGATGGCGTCGATGACGGCGGCCACGGTCAGGTTGAAGATGTCGTGGACGGAAGCGTCGGAGTCGGTGAAGTGCACCGGCTTGTTCAGGCCCATCTGCACGGGGCCGATAGATTCGCCAACACCCATTTCCAGAAGCATCTTGCAAGTAGTGTTTGCCGAAGAAAGGCAGGGGAAAATCAGGGTGTTCACCGTCTGACCCTTCAACTTGTTGAAGGGGTACTTGGAGTCCCGCAGTTCCTTGTCCAGAGCCACGTTCACCTGCATCTCGCCGTCGAGCATATAGTCCGGGAACTGTTCGTGAATCATCTTCACCGCATCGCGGGCCTTGTTGGCCGTTCCGCGGGCGGCTTCCTTGTCAGATCCGAAGTTCGCATAGCTGAGCATGGCCATCACGGGGTCGTGAGCAAAGAACTTTACCGCGTCGTGAGTGAGCTTTGCGATATCCACCAGAGTTTCGGTATCGGGATCGCGGTTCACCAGAGTGTCCGCCAAGAAGAAGGTCCCCTTGCGGGTGCTCAAGATGTGCATGGCGCCGAAGTGCTTGTAGTCTTCGCGGATGCCGATAATTTCCTTGGCCAATTCGATGGTCTCGCTGTACTTGGAGTAGCCGCCGGTAATGAATGCATCGGCGTCGCCCACCTTCACCATCATCATGCCAAAGTGGTTCGGCTCAAACATGTCGTCGCGGGCATCTTCGAAGGTCACGCCGTTACGGCCGTTCTCGTCGGCATAGATTTCGGCATACTTGCGGCGGCGTTCGAACTCCTCGGGAGAGCGGGGGTTCACAATCTTGATACCCGCCAGGTCCAGCTGTTCCTTGTGTGCAAGCATCTGGATGCGTTCGGGGTTGCCCAGCAGAATCGGATGGGCGACACCTTCCACCTTCGCCTGCACGGCGGCCTTGAGCATGTTGAGGTTGTCGCCTTCGGCAAACACCACGCGCTTCGGGTTACTGCGGGCCGTATCGCTGAACTGACGGATGAGCTTGTTGTCGTAGCCCATCATGTCGCGGAGCCTGTCGTAGTAGGCGTCCCAGTCGGTAATAGGCTTGCGGGCCACACCACTCTCGATGGCGGCCTTGGCCACGGCAATAGAAACTTCGGTGAGCAGGCGGGGGTCAAGGGGCTTCGGAATCAGGTATTCCTTGCCGAAGGTAAAGCGCTGGGCGTTGTAGGCGA
>CAMHDS010000115.1 GCA_946183925.1 uncultured Fibrobacter sp.
CCTGGACTTCGCGCGTGAAGTTCTCGGGGAACATCGGGCGAATCGGGCGGTCAATGATACGGGCAGAAAGAGTTTCTTCGTCGCTGGGGCGACCGGCTTCGCGCTTGTTGTAGCCACCCGGAAGGCGACCGGCAGCGTAGGCCTTTTCGCGGTATTCGACGGTCAGCGGGAAGAAGTCACCTTCCTTCTCTTCGCCGTAGCAAACGGTAGAAAGCACGAAGGCGTCACCCATCTTGGCGACAGCAGCACCACGTGCCTGCTTTGCAATACGGCCCGTTTCAAACGTGATGACTCGGCCGTCAGGAAGCGTCACGGACACTTCCTTGGGGTCCAGCATCTTGCCGTACTTTTGATGATATGCATCAATAGACATAGATTATCTCCAGTCCGCAGATTAGCCGCGGAGACCGAGTTCCTTGATGAGAGCACGAGCGGCGACAATGTCCTTTTCGCCGTAGTACTTGAGGAGGTTCTTGCGCTTTGCAACCATCATGGAGAGCCCGCGCAGGGAGTGGAAGTCCTTCTTGTGGCTCTTGATGTGCTCGGTCAGGTTCTTGATCTTTTCGGTGAGGATAGCGACCTGCACGCGGACGTTTCCGGTATCCTTTTCGTTGGCGCCGAACTTGGCGGTGAGCTCTGCAGCTTTTTCCTTAGTGATAGTAGCCATTATAGCCATTCCTTTTTTTGATTGTTTAACTAATTACATGTTTATGCCCGAGTTTCCCTGCTTTAGGCCCAGTGGAATTGGCGAATCTGGACGCAGGACCAAGGCAAAAATGCAACTTGGGGAGAAATATAGAAAAGAGTGGTTGGTGGTTAGTGGTTAGTGGTTAGAAAAAGTAGGGAAAAAGGCCCAACTTGTCATTGCAAGGCCCGAATAGGGCCGAAGCAATCACTCACCCTACACAGAAGGGGGAAGCCTCCCCCTCGCTTCCATCGCCAGTCTCAGTGACAAAGGTCCCTGAGCCTGGCGAAGGGCCGCTACCCCCTCTCCTAGGGGCTCCGCCCCTAACACCCCACCAACGTCATGCCGGGCGTCCTCTTGTCATGCCGGACCCCGTTCCGGCATCACCCTTTCACACCCTCGAAAAAGCATAACACGACCATCTTTTATCAAGAAAACCAAGTGAAAATTTGTAATCAAATTGTCATTTTATGTCAGTGTAAAAGAGGTATATTATAGGTAAAACAAAAGGAGGTCCGATATGTCCGTCATAAAGTCAATTTTGCTGCACATCCTTTTACCGTGGACTCTTCTATCCACATTTGGATTTTTATTCTGTGGATTTGAAGGAGGCATCTTCATAATGGCGTTTGGGGCCTTGCTCTACATCGTCAACATCGTTGTTTCTGTAATTGTCCACGGAATTGGATTTACGGGTAAATGGCTAGATTCATTCTTCATGTTCCCTTTGCTAGGCAAACCAACCAAAAGGATTGTTAATCTTTTTACAGATGGCAATTACGAGCCTTCTGAAGGGTGGAATTTCCTGGTCGATGTACTCCTTGCATTTGTCGCCGGTCTAGTACCGTCGATTCTGATTTTTGTGTGTTGGTGTCTTTTATCTCATTTTATTTTATAGAGCCTTTTTACAAGCCCTGATTAAACAAGAAAATACAAAAAAGGAATTTTTTATGAAGAACGCAAAATACAGAATTCTGAAAAAGATTGTGATTGAGATTTCATTTATTGCAGGAGCCGTTTTTGGAATTGTGGGATTAGGGTTTATCGTTACATAACGCCCAGAATAAAGAACAGCATGTCTAGACTGACAAGTCTCAAATCTTAGTGACCGCTTTTCAAGTCAATGGTACCCCCCCCGCCATCACAATCCCCCCGTCCTTCAGGTCGGGGAAAAGTTTGCCTTTGCTATTCGGGTCAATAATTCCATGCAATTTGATTTTTCCATCGGAATCAGCAGTAAGGAACGCACCCGGCAAGATTTTATGAAGAAAGTCAAATTTCTTCCCTATTGCAATGATTTTTTTCGCAACTTTATCGGGCACCTTATAAGACACCACATTCGCTCTAAACCACCAATATTCCATTTCCTTCAAAAAATCCGCATCCAACGGCCATCCCGACGCATCCGGGATTACCGAATCTACGCCACAACAGGGACAAATCGCCGTCCGACGGCGGTCTCTTTCAACACACCAATCCACCACTTCTGAAGCAGGGTATGTATTGAGGCAACAGAAACAACCGCACATTTTTGATTTTTTCAACAAACGCCAATTCTTAAAGCAAGCACAATGGGCTTCGCGATACTTTTGCGGCATATTCTTTTTCGCCATAACAGCCTCCCTTTTTACCAGAACAGGTTCTTGTAACTTGTTCCCAAGGCATTTGCGAGCCTGTGGGCCATCTTGCGGCCAATCGGCTCCCTACCCCGTTCCATCGCAGACACCTGCTGCTTGGTAATCCCCACCTTGTCGGCAAGTTGCTGCTGCGTGTACCCAAAGGTCGTGCGAAGCAGTTTCAAACTCTCTGCGGGGGTGGAACACGACTCCATTTCCTTGAACCAATCGGACTTTATAATCTCGACTGGCTCTTCGTCTTCGGCATTGAGCACCTCTACATTAGGAAATGCGGACTGAAAATAGAGCACCACAAAATCGGGGATATTCTTCCCCTCAAAGGTGAAATTCACCCCTTTGGCATCCTTACTAGTAAGGCGCATTTTCACGGTTTCCAACATAAGTGACCTCCACTTCGATTCCTTTTATAGTTTCTATCCAGCACGCCGCCCAATGGTAAGAAAGATGGCAATGATACGTGTTCATACCGGTGAGTTTCTTGTAATTCGGCCAATGCGGCAATACCGGCCCAATCTCCGCAAGATCCCTGACCAACTTAGCGAAAAGGACCTGTTCTTTCATGGGCATAAGCCTTGCCGCCTTAAGAATTCTGGGTTTTGTAACAACTCTTCTCATAATATATACAATTTCTTTACCTTTGTCAAGATTTTTTCTTTACATTATTTAACAGTACAATTCAACGCTCAAACATATTAAGCGGCTCACTATTTATCTTGGACTTCATATAGCCTCCGTTGTTATAGCCGCATTTGCGGCTGGTGGATTGTTAGAGGCGTTCTGCGTGTCGGTGGTTAAGAAAACCCCTTAAACGCAAAACGCACCTCGCCTTAAACAGCGAGATGCGTCGTCGGGCTTTAATGTACCTAAAAGTCAGATTCTTGGCAAGAGCAGCACAAAAAATTTACAATTGCCCAACCTATGTACTTTTTAGTACAAACTATTACCTAGTGATTACCGCTCTATTTTCACAGTTCGCACGCTAGTTCCAATCTTGACCAAGTAAACTCCCGGGCGGTTCACTTGGACGGACATGCCCGACGCGGCAGGAATCTTGCCAGAGTGCAGCACCCTTCCCTGCATATCCAGGACAGCGAAAGCCTGCCCTTGCCGCACCCTTTCAAGATGAATAGTCTTGCCTGCGGCATAGGCCTTGAACAAGGGTGCTTTTCCTGCAATGGAAGGGTTAGATTTCGGGGACAATGACGACGGGCCGCTCTGATTGGGAACCGCAACCTCGATGTAGTCCACGTCCACATGCCCCCAGTTCTTGATAATGCCGAAGGTGTTGGCACCTGCATTCAGGGAAATCTGGACAGGCATATCCTCAAAGGCCGCGGCGGCACCACCCAGGTTTCCTTCAAGCGTTACCGGGAACTGCTGGGATTTCACCTTGGTTCCGTTTACGTAGATATCCTGTGTCTTGGCGTTTGAAGCAGTGTTGCTGAAACGGATTGTGACCGTGTATGTCCCAGCAGTAGGTACATTGACGTTGAAGGTGATGTTACCCGTCGTTTCGGTGCGCATATATTTACCGCCCGATGCAGCCTGATTTGTCTTTTCAGTACACCCGGTGCACATCGCAGCCTCTGCCTCATAACGCGTAGTCTCATAGGAGACATTCCCTGCCGAGGAACTGGACGGATTAACCGACGCACTAGATGGCGGCGTAAAGCTTGACGAATACGCGATGCTGGACTCCGGAATCTTGAAAAGTTCCGGACATTTATCGTGGTTATTGCGGACATCCACAATTTCCTCTACCACGGTATTCTCGCTTTCTACGCAGTCGTTCTTGTCAGTACTGCTATTGTCGCACCAGCCATTCTGTGCGTAATTGTCGACGCTGACAACATAGCCAACAGCAGTCTCATACTTTCCTATGTTGCTCCCAGGCCTGTCAGCTTTATTTGACGGCATTACCACCTCTTCCACAAAGTAGCGGAAATGAGAATTGTAATAGGGCAATTTATCGTTCAAGGAATTGTAGAAGTAATTACCCGTAACGCTCCAGGAAGCACCCTTCATGTCGATATTGGCGTCATCATGGTCCACCTGGCCATCATAATTGGTACTATCCCCAATAAACATGTTACCCTGGACAATACCCCTGATCGTTCCTTCCTTCACGTCGATGTTTTCTGCCGTTGTGGCCTTGACAATGTTGCAAGTGATTTTCGTATCATTTACGCGCCAGTCATAACCACTATAACGGTGTTGCGATGCACTTTCGCCCCAAAAACCGGCATTCTTATCGGACTGCTGCGACGACGCCCAACCCTTATAGTAAGTGCCAACATAAATACCTTCACCGTACTGGGCAACATCGAACCCAGAACCATGAATAAAGTTACGGTTCAGGGTCACCTGCTGGCTGGAATCGCGAACATGGACCAGTTCCGTTCCCGTGTGGTACACCTCGCAGTCCTCCATCAGGGCACCGACAGAATTATCGAACACCACGCCCTTACTGAAGGTATGAATTTTCAGGTTTTTAAGGACAACGTAATTTCCCGTTACGTGAATACCGTAGTTGCTGTTGACCGCAGTACCGTAAATCTCAGGAGGATTTGCAGGGTCTGAACCTGCGAGAACTATGGGATTGTTCTTTGTGCCGTCGGCACCAAGCCAGATGCGGCCACAATCGCGGCCAGTCTCGTTCACGAACTTGTCGTTTTGGCAGTTGGATGAGGGCAGTTCATACTTGCCCGAAGCTACCCAGATGGTATCCCCCGCCTTGGCATTCAAAGTAGCCGAAGTCAATTCGGTGGTAGTAGAAACATTCACCTGTTTGGCGAAGGCAACCGACATGGAACTGGCGGCCACCATGCACAACACCACAAAACTTCTTCCTTGAAAAAGACTCATAGACACCTTCCAAATGCTCCCCTTCAGTAATATATTCTTTTTATAACGGGAAAGCACACTTAATTAGGAAAAAAATGTAAAACGACCTTTTTTCAACGGACTTTCACAACCCATTTCAGCCCGAAAAACGCCCATTTTGCTAAATTTTCGCCCACTATGAGCATTTCTATCCCTCAGTTGCCCAAGGGCACCCGCGATTTTTACCCGGAAGCGCAGCGCATCCAGAACTACATCTTTGACACTTGGCGGAGCACCGCCGAAAGTTTCGCCTACGAAGAATACGAAGGCCCCATGTTCGAGCACCTGGAGCTTTATACGGGCAAGTCCGGCGAAGAAATCGTGAGCCAGCTCTACAACTTCAAGGACAAGGGCGACCGCGAAATCGCGCTCCGCCCCGAAATGACCCCGACCCTTGCCCGCCTGGTCATCCAGAAGGCCAGGGAACTGAAGAAGCCCTTCAAGTGGTTCTCTATGCCGCGACTTTTCCGCTACGAAAAGGCACAGAAGGGACGTCTCCGCGAGTTTTTCCAGCTGAACATGGACATTATCGGCACCGAAAGCATCTACGCCGAAGCCGACCTGATGGCAGCCATCGCCACCATGCTCCGTAAGTTCGGCCTGAAGGACAACGAATTTGCCATCGGCGTCTCCAGCCGCAAGCTCTTGGCCACCTACCTGGAAGAAATCGGTGCGCCGAACCCGGCCCTTGTTTACCCGGTGCTGGACCGCCGTCTGAAAATCGGGCCCGAGGCGTTTGCCAAGGCTCTCACCGAAGCAGGCCTCTCCGAAACGCAAATCAAGCAGCTGGACGACTTCATGAGCTGCAAGAGCCTCGAAGAAGTCCGCAACGCCGTTAAAAGCGAAAACGCGGCCGCCGCACTCAAAGAAATCGAAGATTTGTTTGAGACGCTCGCTGCCGCGGGCTACGGCGATTGCGTGAACCTGGACCTGAGTATTGTCCGCGGTCTCGCCTACTACACCGGCATCGTGTTCGAAGTCTTCGACAAGGGCAAATCCATGCGCGC
>CAMHDS010000116.1 GCA_946183925.1 uncultured Fibrobacter sp.
GGTGTTCACCAGGCCGAGTTCCTTGTAAGAAACTGCCATTTGATTTACCTCTTGATTGTGTGGCGACCTGGGTCGCCGGTTTAAAAGTTACGGGGCTAAAGATAGCAAAAAAAGACAGCCCCGGAAGGTGAATACAAAAAAATACCCCGGAGGTTAGTCCGAGGTATCATTTCAAAAGGTTTTGGAATTACACACCGAAAGCGGCGTCGGCTGCTTCGGCATTGGCGGCAGCGTTTTCCGCCACGTTTTCGGATTCGGCGGCAGCAGAAGCGGCAATGGCTTCTTCGGTCACGTCGTTGCTTGCCTTTTCAATCATGGAAAGCTTGCCTTCCTTGAACTTGTACATGGCGATGGTGGTGGGCTTCTTGGTGAGCTGGATGTAACCCTGACCGGCCTGGCTGTTGAGGAAACGAGCCTCGTGGGCCATCATCACAACGGCACGAAAAACGGAACCTTGGCATTCCTTGCTAGCGTAAATATCGTCGAGATAAACTCTCTGGTCGGACATCGGGGTACCTCCGAAATTTTTAGAAGAGGGAGAGGGATTCGAACCCTCGTTACCGTAAAGTAAACACGCTTTCCAAGCGTGCGCCTTCAACCACTCGGCCATCCCTCCTTAGGATGTGAGGCCAAATATAGATGTTTTTCTTGCCTTTGTCAACCGATTTTAGGCCATTTTTGCATAAAAAAAACAAAAAAACTGTAAACTGTGGTTAGTATACAATGGTTAGTATACAGGAACGCTGATATCAAGATGTCTTTTTTGTACATATCCTAACCACCAACCACTAATCACTAACAGAAAGCTCATCCCACACGACTTGCATCAGTGGTTCGAGGGTCTTGGGGGTGAAGTCGAACTTGATATTTGCGGCGGCAAACAGCTCCGGCAGGGGGCGGCTGCTCCCCAGGCTTTCGGCCTTAAACAGGTCGTCGATGGCCTTTTTGGAGTCTTTCTTGAAGTTTGCCCATACCTGCAGGGCCCCAATCTGGGCTATTCCGTACTCGATGTAGTAGAACGGGCACTCGAAAATGTGGAGCTGCTTTTGCCAGAGGTTCCCGCGAACCGCTTCCAGGCCCGAATAGTCGATGCCTGCGTCGTAGCGGTCCATGATTTCGTTCCAGATGTCGGTGCGGTCGCTGGCCGTATGCTCCGGGAAACTGTAAATGCGGTGCTGGAAACTATCTACGCTGGCCACCCAGGGGAACAGCCAAATGACATCCGTCAGTTCGCCCAGGATACTGCGGGAAATGGCCTCGTGGTCGTCTCCGTAGAAGGGTTTCAGGTTGGACATGCCGATGAGCTCCATGCTCATGCTGGCCACTTCCGCAAATTCCGCAGGAACGTCCCTGTAGGCCACAATAGGCTGGTTCGCCAGGGCAAACTGGTGGAAAGAATGTCCCGATTCGTGCAACAGCGTGTAGATATCCCGGTCGGTGCAGGCGGAATTCATGAAGATAAAGGGGAGGCGGCTCTCGTCAAAGCCGATCTGGTAGCCGCCGGGGGCCTTGCCGAGCCTGGAATCCGGGTCGATGAGGTTCTGGGCCTGCATCTCACGCGCCCACTTGCCTGCCTGGGGGTGGATGCTTTCGAAAATCCGGTCCACCTTCTCGATGAGTTCCGCTCCGCTAGAATATGGCTTGAGGGCCGGCCTGTTCAGCGGGTCGACGTCCAAGTCCCAAGGCCTGAGCTTTTCAAGACCCATCTTCTGGGCGCGTTTCTTGTAGATTTCTTTCAGCAGGGGGAGCACCAGCTTCTCGATGCTTTCGTGGAAAGCCTCGCAGTCGGCGGGGGAGTAGTCGAACCGGTGCTTCGCGAGGAAAATGTAGTCGATAAAGTCCTTGCAGTGGGCGTTTTTGGCAACTTCCTTGCGGATTTTGAACAACTTATCAAAAGCTCCGTCCAGGGCGTCCTTGTCCTTGAGGCGGCGTTCCCACATGGCCCGCCAGGCGCGTTCCCGTAGGCCCCGGTCCGTCTTTTCCATGTAGGTCGCCATCTGCTGCATGGTCTGGGTCTTGCCGTCAAATTCCACGCTCATGCCGCCGGTAATCTTCTGGTAGGCCTGGATTTCCTTGTTTTCTTCGGTCTCCAGGGGAATATTGTCGGGGGAGAACAGGTCCAGAGAAACCTGCACGCCCTTGAACCATTCGCCGAACTCGCCCTTGAGAGCGTCCTTGGAAGGGTGGGCCATCAGTTTCTTGTTCAGCTTGTCATCGTACTCGTTGATGACAGGCTGGATGTTTTCTACAAAGTCGGCATAGGCCTTGGCCGCCTTTTCGTCCTTGGTGTCGCAGGTCATGGCCACGTAGCGGCGGCAGCTGACTTCGCCCAGCACAGAGTTCAGCTCGCTCCAGTCCAGAATCCAGTCCCGTAGGGGAGTGGCGGCCGCGGGAATGTCCTGCAATAGCAGGCTCCGGTAAAGCTCGCTGATTTTCTTTTCGTCATCGGGATTCAAGTTTTCAGGGACAAAACGACGGGGGAGTTTCATAATCATTCCTTCGGGAAAATGGAATAGACCCAGTCACTGACAAGGCCGTCCAAAAGGGATTTCCGGGCCCTGTCTTCCAGGGCGCGCATTTCTTCGGGCGAAATGGGATGTTCTATGTCAAAATCAAAGGAGACCAGCGGGCCTTCGGCTTCCAGGGATACGGAAATTTCGCCCTTGGCGCGGTACTTGGTGATTCCGGTCAGGGAGAGAAGCCTTTTGTCCAGCGGAAAGTCCGTCGTAAGCGTGATGTCGCTTGCGCCGGGCAAAAGCACCGTAGAATCCTTCAGCTGCAATGGCAGTTCTATCAAGGTATCCAAGAAAAGGTTCGCCTTCAAATTCCGGACCCACAGGGTGTCCGGGCTCTGGTTGTTTGCCGTCATGACGGCCGTCAGGTGAGCCTTGCCAAGTTCCTTCTCGATAATCCCTCTGGCCAGGTTCTGCACGATAAGCACCACCTGGGGGTTCGGCAGCAGCGTGGACTTAAGGTTATTGACCTGCTCGAACAGCTCCGGATTGATGGTCACGGAATCCAGCGCGAGTTCCTTGAATTCTAGCTTGGTCTTGCTCAGGATGCTGGCCGCGTCGATCTTTCGGGTTGCCGCACAGCTCTGCAGCAGCACGGCTGAAAAAAGGCAGACCACCGCAAACAGGATAAATTTATATTTGGAGGGCATTTTGCTCATTTCGTTTACAATATATAAAGATAGGAAATGCAGGATTGGCTAAATTTGACAAATTTGGGTAAAAATTGCTATATTTTATTGCCGATAATGCGGGTTATGTAAACTAAAATATAAAGAGCGAAAGGGGGGCGTGTTTCACAATAATACTTCTTTCCTTAATTTTTTTGCCCAATATCCCCTTATTTCCTTTGGCACATAATTTGCTATCTTTGGGCGTGATTTTGGCTAGAAAATGTAAAACTGTAGCCCGTCAGGATAATTTTTAAAGGATTTATTGAAATGGCAGAAGATCTGAACGAACAGGAACCGACCGCAGAAGAAAAGGCAAAATTCGAAGCAGACGTGCTTAAGGCCGCCGAAGACGCGATGAAATTAGACGAGAGACGAGAGACGAGAGACGAGAGTGGCTCGGAAAAGAACGCCACCGAATCCACCGCAGACGCACCTGCCGAGCAGCCCGCAGACGCCGCCTCTGAACAGCATGCGGAACCCGCAGCCGAACAACCTGCCGAAGACCCGACTGCTGCCCTCAAGGCCGCCCTTGCCGAGGCCAACGACCGGAACCTCCGCCTGATGGCCGAATTCGACAACTACCGCCGCCGTACCGCCAAGGAACAGCTGGAACTCATCGAAACCGCCAACGGCAAGCTCCTGGAAAAGCTCTCCGAAGTGCAGGACAATTTCGAGCGCGCCTTCGCCAGCGAAAACAAAGCCCAGGACCTGGAAGCCTTCGAAAAGGGCATGCAGATGATTTACAACCAGTTCGCAAAGATTCTTACCGACGCGGGCCTCGAGCAAATCGACCCCACCGGCGCGGAATTCGACCCGAACATGCACGAAGCCCTGATGCAGCAGCCCAGCGAGACCGTGCCCGAAGGCCACGTGGTCACCGTGTTCCAGAAGGGCTACAAGCTCAAGAACAAAATCTTGAAGACCGCAAAAGTCATCGTTTCCTCCGGAAAATAGGTCCGCGCTAAACTATATTTGACCCATGCTGAAGATTAACGGACAAGACGTAGATGCCGCAGGCAAAACGCTGGAAAGCTACATTGCCGAAGCCGGATTCAACAAGGTGCGCATTGCCGTAGAACGGAACGGCGAGATAGTCCCCAAATCCAAGTACGGCGAGACCGTCCTTGCCGACGGTGACTGTGTCGAAGTTGTGAACTTTGTAGGTGGCGGCTGATGTCGGCTGGCGATACACCCCTCCCCTCCCGAGAGCAAATCCTGGCCGCCCTGGTCCAAAAGCAGGGAGCCGACGCCGTCGAAAAACTGCAAAAAGCAACAATTGCCGTATGCGGCCTGGGAGGCCTCGGCTCGAACATCGCCATTTCCCTCGCCCGTGCAGGCGTTGGCAAGCTGATCCTGATTGATTTCGACACGGTGGACATCACCAACCTACACCGCCAGCAATACAAAATGAACCAGGTGGGCGTCTCCAAGGCTGATGCACTCCTCGAGAACCTGAAAGAGATCGCCCCCTACGTACAATACGAGGTCCATCAGGTCAAGGTCACTGCCGAAAACGCAGCCTCCCTTCTGCAAGAGGCGGACATCATCTGCGAAGCCTTCGACAAGGCCGACGCCAAGGCCATGCTGGTGGATACGGTCCTGGAGCAACTTCCTCAAAAATATCTGGTCGCCGCCAGCGGGATGGCCAGCTACGACAGCGGAAACGCCATCCTCACCCGCCGCATTACGGACAAGTTCTACCTTTGCGGCGACGGCAAGAACGACGTGGACGAAGTCGTCGGGCTTGTAGCCCCCCGCGTCATGCTCTGCGCCGCCCACCAGGCCTTGACCGCCATCCGGCTCGTACTGGGTCTGGATTAAGAATTCTGAAAACTACTTTATAGCCCTATAACATCTTAATTATTTTTGAGACAGCGGACAGACTTTCGATTACCTCTATATTCACCGTCATAGTAAAGAACGGAATCTGTAGAGAAAGAAAAACTCCAATAGTAAGCACTAGTTGTACCATGGCTTTTATTGGACCAGAAGTCTGCAAAAAAGGTTCCCAAGCACACATTGTCAAAAGCACAATTACCAGAAGGTTTCACAGAAAAACCGTAGGTGTCAAGCCCGTTACAACGGTCTCCTTTCAAATCATTTTCCCATCCACCGTCATTTTCCCATCCGCTGGTGGTTTTCAACTTTCTTCCTGCGACATCCCTGCCTCCCACGAAATCCAGCATCAGATTCCACTCTTCATCTGTTGGCAAATGCCATCCCTCTGGGCAAACTTCCTGCGCATCGAACCAACTGTACAAGCGTCCGAACGCCGTGCAGTTTTCTTCAAGACCGTCATAACAATAACTTCCAGCAGTCACATAGTTCAGATTTTCAGCCATCCATTCCTGATTCCCCAAGAAAACAGTCGTATATGATTTTCCATCGCGAGAATCTATGAAGCTACCTCGTTTTACATCTACTTTTTCATTAGATAAGTCGTTGGCACTAGAGCCATCATCGCTACCACAAGCAAAAAAAAACATTATCAAAGCAGTGAATACAATAACAAACAGGGGTATCTTATTCATGAAAGAATCCTTATTTTAAATCAATTTAAAATAAATTTTTTTGGCAATATAACTTATTTTACGTTGGTTTATATGCGGTGTTCTCTGGAAGGGGTGTTAGGGGGTGTCCCCCTAGGCGAGGGGGTGCTGGAAGACCCGTCGGAAATGTTGGCTTGAGATTGCTTCGCCTGCGGCTCGCAATGACAACATGGAGACGGGGCTGAAGGCAGGGGGAAGCCTCCCCCTCCCCTTTTATGTGGGTCTGGATCCTGCTCCTACGAACCTAACTCAACTAAGGCAACAAGTTGCCTAGTTTCGTATATCGACTACAAGCCTACGGCTCTTCGCTCAGGATGACACATTCCGCGACCATCCTAACCACCAACCACTAACCACTGCCCACTGTTCCATTATGAAACAGCCCGTTTTTGCCCCGATTTAGGGCTTTTTCTTGTTTCAGAACGAAACAAAATGGCCGTTTTTTGCCAGTTATTAGCATTTGGCAC
>CAMHDS010000117.1 GCA_946183925.1 uncultured Fibrobacter sp.
GAAGATGGTGGAGATGACCCTCTCGGGCCACGTGAACAAGAAGCTCGTGCGCATGCTCCTGAATAACGGCTGTGGTGCCGTCGGTATTTCGGGCGTAGACGCGAACCTGTTCCAGGTCGAAAAGAAGCAGGGCAAGGTGGACCTTGGCCTGGTGGGCGAAATCAAGAAGGTGAACCCGGGCATTGTGACCGCGCTCTGGGGTGCGGGGTTTGTTCCCGTGGTGAGCCCGATTTCTATTGGCCCTGACGCAAACGGTAAGGTTGTGAGCTGGAACGTGAATGCCGACACGGCTGCATCTGAACTGGCTGTGGCGCTCGAGGCCGACCAGTTCGTGCTGGTGAGCGACGTGCCGGGCGTGATGGACGAAAACAAGAATGTGATTCCCGAACTGAGCGAGGCGGACGCCGAAAAGCTGATCGAAGCTGGCGTCATCTCCGGCGGTATGATTCCCAAAGTCCGCGAGAGTTTCAAGTCGATCCGACGAGGACTCAAGAGCATCCACATCGTGGGTTGGAAGGACGCGGAACACTTTGGCAAACAAATTAATGGAGATTTAAACTATGGCACAATCTTGCGCTAACCTGCTCGAACAGGACAAACAAATTATCGCGCCGCTCTACGGCAAGGCAGACATCAACTTCGTGAAGGGCGAAGGCTCTTACCTCTATGACGACCAGGGTAACAAGTACCTGGACTTCGTGGCGGGTATCGCCGTGAATGCGCTCGGTCACCAGAACCAGGCCATCAAGGATGCGGTGGTGGAACAGATGAACCACTTCAACCACATCAGCAACCTTTACCCGAACTACCCGCAGATTAATCTCGGCAAGGCCCTCCTTGAAATCACCAAGTTCGACAAGGCCTTCTTCTGCAACTCCGGTACCGAAGCCAACGAAGGCGCTATCAAGTTCGCACGTAAGTACTTCGACCGGAAGGGTGAAAAGAACCGGCAGAAAATCATTACCTTCGTGAACAGCTTCCACGGCAGGACATACGCAGCTCTTTCTGCAACGGGCCAGCCGGCTATCAGGGAAGGCTTCGGCTCCATGCCGGGTGACTTCGTGCATGTGACTTGGAATGACTGCGCTGCATTGAAGGCCGAGGTGGATGGCAATACCTGTGCCATCATGCTGGAATCGCTCGCTGCCGAAGGCGGCGTGATGACGCTTTCGAAGGAGATGGTCGAGACCATCAACAGCCTGCAGAAGGAATTCGGCTGCCTCGTGATTGTTGACGAAGTGCAGGCGGGTGTGGGCCGTCTCGGAACCTTCCTCGGTTTCGAAAAGTACGGCCTGAATCCGGACCTGGTTTCCTTGGCTAAGGGAATCGGTGGCGGTCTCCCGCTGGGTGCGGTGCTCCTGCGCCAGAAGATTGCCGACCAGCTCAAGGCCGGCGACCACGGTACCACATTCGGCGGCAACCCGATTGCTTGCGCCGCAGGTCTCGCTGTCGTGAAGCAGATTCCGGGGCTGCTCAAGAATGTTGCCGAACGTTCCGCCCAATTGAAGGCCGGTTTGGCGAGCCTTGTGGAAAAGTACAGCTTTGCCAAGGAAGTCCGGGGCGAAGGCCTGATTCTCGGTGTGGCTCTTGACGAATCCATGCCGGTGGGTAACATTATCGCTGCTGCCAGGGCCGAGCATCTCATGGTGCTCTCTGCCAAGGGCAACGTGCTGCGTATGCTGCCGCCGCTGAACGTGAGCGAAGCCGAAGTTGCTGAAGCCCTCGAAAAGTTGGGTAAAGCTTTCGCTGCCGCCGCGAAGTAATCCGAAAGTTATCCGCATATCCAACGATTGTCATCCCCGCGCAGGCGGGGATCTTTTTTTTGATGTATATTGTATCAAGAGGTTCTCATGAAAACTTTTGTCGTTTCTGCCCTTGCGGCCTTTTTTGCCCTGCCGGTCTTTGCTTCCCAGAATGTGGTCAAGGTCGATGACCTGCACCCCGGCGTTGTCATCAACAGGGACAACATGATGTCTGCCGACCTGGCGATTTGGAACCCGCCTAGCCGCTATTACGATATGACCCCTGCGCTTGTGGACGGCGGCTACACCCTGTATCGCTTCCCCAATGGAAGCCTCTCTAACGATTACCACTGGAACGGCATCGGCAAGTACGACGAAACGGGACTCTGGACTCCCGACGAGACCAAGTGGGCCCGTGGCTTTTTGGGCGAGACCGCTTACCGTGGCACCACCAAGGACAACTACGGTTTTGTCCGCCGGAGCCACCTGGCCGACGGCAAGATGGAGACCATGTGGTGGGGCGAAATTTTGGACCCGGTGGACCCGCCCTGGATTGTGGTGGAATTCCCTGAAAAGGTGAATCTGGATTCCATTCAGATCGATTGGGGTAAACTCCGCCCCAAGGCTTTTGAACTGGCCTACTGGACGGAAGACTACGCCGAATACCCCGGCGTGCATCAGGCTCTTGAAAATAAGCTGAAGGTAGAAGCCACGGTGCGGGTGAATTCCGCCACCACCAAGTACAAGTTCAAGCGAATCAATACCCGCTACGTGGCCGTCCGTTTCAAGACCACGGACCTGCCGTCAAAGGGCGTGCAGATTTGTGAGATGAAACTCTACAGCGGCGCGACGGATTTGCTGGGCGGCAACAACTACAAGTTCTACGCCATGTCTACCAGGAACGGCGACATCGCCCGCACGGACTGGACCGACATCAAGTGGGATTTCGAGACCTTCATGGAATACATCAAGACGCTCCCCAATGCCAGGGCCGTCATTTGCGTGAACGCGGGCACGGGAACCTCCAAGGAGGCCGCCGCCTGGGTGCGTTATGCCAACAAGGTGAAGGGCTACGACATCAAGCAGTGGCAAATCGGCAACGAACTGGACGGCGAGTGGGAAGAGTCCGGCCCCATTTCGGCAAGGCAGTACGCCGCCCGCTATCTGGAATACGCCCGCGCCATGAAGGCGGTGGATTCCAGCATCATCTTGCACGGCCCGCTGTTCAGCACCCACAAGATGCAGCAGAAGGGTGCGGGCCTTCTGGATGGAAAGTACTGGATGGAAGAGTTCCTGCGGATTGTGGGGGAGGCCGAAAAGAAAGATGGCAAGCGCTACTTGGATGTAGTGGACCTGCACAACTACCCGTACTGGACGCCAAACGACCCGAAACCCGCAGACATGCTACGTTCCATGCTGGACGTGGGCCCTAACATGGACACGCTGGACATGTGGATGAAACGCCACCTGGAAGGGGAACGCCGGGTGTTCCTTTCGGAGTTCAGCACCTGCGTGCAGGGCTACAGCCTGCTGATGGATTACCCTCAGGCCACCGCTATGGCCAGCGTCTTTGCTCAGCACGCCATGCGGTTTGGCAACCGCCTGCAGGTGCTCCCCTGGGACGCTTTCGGCAACCTGTTCAAGGGTCCCGACGACACCTGGGGAACTATCAGCATGACGGCGCTCCTCAAGGAAGGCTCCTGGAATCACTGGAAATCCCTGGAACCTACGGCGGAATACTATGGCGTTTACATGACCTTCATGGACTTTTTGGAAAGCGGGTTCGCGGTGTTGCCGGTAGAGAGCAACAGCCCCGATGTGGTGGCCTACGCCATTGGCAAGGGGGATTCTGCCCGGGTGATGCTGGTGAACCTTTCCGACATAACGCAGCTGGTGCAGATTGACCGGGCAAGCGTTGGCACGGATTCTGCCAATGCAACGCCGACAGTGGGCAAAGGTGATTTGGTCAGGACACAGGTGGAAATTTTTGGCGAAGAGCAGTTCAAGTGGATCGGCACGACCCAGAGCGCCTACCCTTACCCGAAAATGGGCCCTAGCGGCCGCCGCATCAACCCGTCCAAATCCAGGGACATTGCCCTACCGCCCTTTGGACTTGCCGTTGTGCAAATCAACCCGAAGGTCGTGGGGCTGGACGCTGCGACGAAAACCTTAGCGGCGGACCCGCGCGTCATTGCCGCTGCCCTCGAAAAGAAGGTCCTGCTGGCAGGCGATACCCTGGACCTGTTCGCCACCGCCGTGCAGCAGTCCGGCCAGCTGACAGAAGGCAAACTTGAAATTCCGGAGCTGGGGATCGTCAAGTGGTTCAAGCCCGATGACGGCCTGTGGAACGCCTCCATCGAGAGTTTCCATGTGAAGGTTCCCATGCCCGCAAATGTGAAGCTGGGACCTGCTACGGCGACGTTGAAGATTCGCGGCTTGGGCGGTAAGACTACGGAATTCAAGATTCCCTTCCGTATCCGTGGAGCCTACCGCACCACCAGCGTGATGCAGAACTTCGACAACGGCTTGGATGCCGTAGATTGGTACCCGGTGGCAAACGGCGACAACGCTACCAGTATCGAGGCCAAAGTCTTTAACGGGGCGCCTCCTCATGGCGGGTTTATCCGTCACGACTTCATTATTGAGCAGCCTCCTGCACAGGGCTGGCCCAACTTCGCTGGAGCCTACTATGTAATTCCCGAAGCCGTCAAGAATTCTGTTGGCATCGTGTTCGACTACGCCACCAACCACAACAATCCCGATGGCTATTTCGAGGTGCAGATAGCAAGCGAACAGGTGAAGGACTACGACGAATTCATGGTCCGGCTGAAAAACACCCGCGGCTCCTGGGTCAGGGACACCCTCATTTGGGAAAACATGACCCAGGAGGGCTGGGGCAAGACCATCCCGCAGCTGGACCCGAAGCAAATCAAGAACTTCGCCTTCAGGGCCCGTTACAGCGGCAAGGGCTACATCAGCCTGGACAACATCTACCTGTTGCAAGAGAACGGTACCGAAGTCCCCATGCCCAAGGGACTCCGCCGGTTGCGGTAGAAATAAATCTCTTTATTGGTAAACGTCCACCTCAAATGGACGTTTTTTTGTTATAAATTACGGGAGTATGGGAGAAGGTATGAAAAAATTCTTTACTTGTATTGTAGCGGCAGCTCTCGCATTTTCATTGTTTGCTTGCAGTGATAGCGGGACGTCAGCATCGGGTTCCCGTTTTGTGTCGGACATCGGGTTCAACGATATTGATAAGGTTCTTGCAGAGGTTGCCGATTCTGAAACAGTGGTATTCTTGCTTAGGCATGCGGAACGCGGGGAGGACTACTCCCGCGCGGGGCTCCTTACGGAGAACGGGATAGATCAGTCCAAGTCCGTCGGTGAAAAGCTAAAAACCGAAGAAGACTTCTTCTATGCCTCTTCCGATTTTGGCAGGACCCAGCAGACTTGCGACGGCATTGCCGAGGGTCGTGGCGAAAAAAATTACCAGCGAGAAACCTGGGGTATTCTGGGTGGAGACTGGTACGAAAAGAATGCCGCATTGAATGCAGAAAAGAACTGGCACACCTGGGAAACTTTTTCGAAAATGGCCTACGAAGGGGGCTACAGCCAGGGTTATTACGATTTGGCTTCCCGCAGCGAGGAATGGCTAGACTCCCTGACGGCTCGCTTGCCGTCCATGAAGCGGGTCAACATTTTGATATCCCACGATTATCTCGTGGCGGGCATGACCATTTATGGAGCCGACTGGCAAATCGATTTGCGCCAGTGGATGAACGGCAAGTGGATTAACTACCTGGCAGGAATTGCCATTATCGTGGATCCCAGCGGCAATAAACGCTTCAAGACGGTTCGCGGCCTAGAGACTGGACGCCTTCAGTAATAAATGCAGAAAAGGAACCCTTTCGGGGTCCCTTTTAATTCGGAATTGTGATTTCGGATTTCAGAATTTGAATAATCGCGGCGTAGCCGCCAAATTAAACAATTCTGAACTCCGAATTCCGAAATCGTAATTATGTTAATCGTTTATTTAACGATTAACATAGATTCGTCCCAGGCTTCATGCTTTTCGAGGCCGAGGAGGTTTGCCGTCGTAGCAGCGATGTTCGACAGACCCCAGTCGCCTTCCTTGAGGGAAAGCTTGCCGCCCGTTACGTTATCGTAAAGGATGCAGGGCACCTTGTTGAGGGTGTGGCTGGTCTTTGCCTTGAAGGTGCCGTCCTTGTTGACCTTCGGCATGCCGGTCTTCTTGTCAATTTCGTACATTTCGTCGGCGTTACCGTGGTCAGCCGTGATGATGGCGACACCTCCGAGGGCGTCAATCACCGGGAGGAGGCGTGCAAGGCCGATATCCACAGCTTCGATAGCCATCGTTGCAGCGCGGAAGCTACCCGTGTGGCCCACCATGTCGCCGTTCGGGAAGTTGCAGC
>CAMHDS010000118.1 GCA_946183925.1 uncultured Fibrobacter sp.
TCATTTTTTCTGGACCGCCTGGAAATCCATCTTCAGGGGGGCGAGTTTTTGCGCTCCGAAGTCCAATGCCGCCTCTTTAGTTGGAAATTTTCCGGTCTGGACCAGGAACAACGTGCGGGTTTCGCCGATTCGGGTCTCGATACGGCTTTCGAGCCCCTGCTTTTGCATGTTTTCTGCCAAAAGCTTTGCGTTGGCCTCCACGCCGAAAGCCCCCAGCTGCAATGTCCAGTAGGGAGCACCGTCGGGAATCTTGGTCTCGGGCTTCGGAGCGGGTTTTGGTTCGGTTGCGGTCTTTGAGGCAGGAGTTGGAGTAGGCTCGACCACGGGGGCAGGTGCGACCGGTTTTGCAGGTGCCGCCGGTGCTGTTGCTGGCGCTGCAGGTGTTGCTGCTTGAGTTGCCTGCGCGGGTTTAGCCTGTGCCGTCTTGTACAGGCTGGAATCCTTTACGGACTTGCATTTGGCGTCTAAATCCTGGTGCGGTGCGCGGGAAAGGACTGCGGAACAGACCTTCTGGAGCACTACGGCCTGCTCTAGCTTGGAATTGTCGATGGCCTGAATCAGGATTTCGGCGGCCCTGGCATTTTTGCCCATGTACAGCATGAACTGGGCCTTGGTGAGGAGCATTTCGGAATAGACCGGCTTTTCGGGAGAGGTGGTGTTGATGAGACTGTCCAGGCGGTGCCCAGCTGCCTTGAAGAGTTTTGAGTTCCCGGTCTGGGAAAGGGCGAGAATGTCCCACAGGTAGCATTCGGCACGCAGGGAGTCCGGTTCTTTGGGGCATGCCACCTCGTAAGCGTCCGCAGCTTCTTTCCAGTTGCCGGCAACATAGGCCTTGTGTGCGTCTGCAAGGGTCTGTGCAAGTAAACTTGTACTTAAAAGTGCGAACAAAATAAAAAACAAATTCGTCTTCATTTTTTTTACTTCAGACCTCTAATTCCGAATTCCGAAATCCTAATTCCGAATTATAATAAACTTCCGCGGATCGTCCACCCGCGAATGTCGTCCAGCTTCACCTTCACGTAGTCGCCAGGCTTCACGATGCGGCCAACTTCCGGCTTGAACACCACCTTCTTGAAGTTGTCGGTGCGGCCGCGCAGTTCCGTCTCGTCGCGCACGGAGTTCTTTTCCACCAGGAGTTCCTCGGTGCGGCCGAGCATCATCTGGTTGCGCTTGAGCGTGATGGCGTTCTGCAGTTCCACCAGGCGCGTGTGGCGCTCGTTCTTTTCGGCCTCGGTGAGAGTCTCCGCTTCCTTGTACGATTCCGTGCCCTTGCGCGGGCTGTAGATGAACATGAAGGCGGAGTCGAACTGGCACGTTTCAAAAGCCTTGAGCGTCTGTTCGAAATCCTCTTCCGTTTCGCCCACGAATCCGCAAATCACGTCCGTCGAAATCCCGTAGAACGGGTCCTTGCTGCGCAGCTGTTCGATAATCGAGAGGTACTGCTCCATGTTGTGCTGGCGGCGCATCTTCTTGAGCATGGCGTCGGAGCCGCTCTGGATAGGAATGTGCGCGTAGTGGCAGACCTTCGGGTTGTTCAGCAGTACATCGATGAGCTCGTTCGTGTAGTGCCTCGGGTGCGGGCTTGTAAAGCGGATGCGACGGATGCCGTCGATTTCGGAAACCTTCGTGAGGAGGTCGGCAAAGTTGCCGCCTTCCGTCTTGTAGGCGTTCACCGTCTGGCCCAGCAGCGTCACCTCGGTAATGCCCTTGTCGGCCGCCTTGCGCACTTCGGCAAGAACATCTTCCATGTCGCGGTATTTTTCCGGCCCGCGCAGGTACGGCACAATACAGTAACTGCAGCGCTTGTTGCAACCGCGCTGGATGGCGACAAACGTGGTGAAATCGTTCTGGAGTTTCGCGTATTCGCCCAGGTAGTTCTCGCTCAGGTCCTCGTCGATGAACATCTTGTGGTGCGTCTGGTGCAAGGGACTTTTGGCGTCGCCCAGCAGCAGTTCCGGAATTTTCTTGTACTGGTCCGGGCCCACGATGTAGCTCACGTTCGGGAGACGCTTCAAAAGTTCCGGCCCGCGATTCTTCGCCATGCAGCCGCAAACGACAACCTTCACGTCGGGGTTCTTCTTGTTCAGGTACTTGAGCTTGCTGATGTTCGCGATGGCGGTTTCCTCGGCCTTTTCACGTACGCTGCAGGTATTCACGATGATGAAGTCGGCATCTTCCTGGTTGCTCGTCTCGACGCAACCGCTCATGTCGAGCTCCTGGGCGATCATCGCCGAGTCGTACTCGTTCATCTGGCAGCCGTATGTGGCCAAGTGGTATTTTTTCATGGGCGATAATTTAGCAATTTTTAAAAGAAGAAAAAATTATTATATATAAGTTGAGGTTTGGTATGAGACTTCTGGTGTTTTTTGTTGTTGCTCTTCTGTTTTCTGGTTGCTATGAGAATCTTGATCCGGATTCGCCATGCATGCACAATGCTTGAGTGACGGCCCCTAACGATGTGGATTCGGCCTGGGTAACCCTAACGTGCAGTGTCCCTGTATGGCACGACTCAGCACCATTGTTCCGATTGATTTCTTAGGGTAGGAGTTAATATGAAATACAGAATGTTTTTGCCCACGCTTTTCGCGTCCATAATGGCACTGTTCTATACCGCTTGCGATAATTGTGCAGGTGGGTTTGAGGAACGTATAGAAATAAAATCGGTTGTGACTATTGATACGATTCTTTCTAATAGGCTTTCTTACAGCAATTGTAGTTCGGACAAATGTACTTCTTATGAAATTCCGTTTCAACATGGATATAAAGACACCATATCTTTGAGTGTGGTTGTCTTAGGCGATACTTTGGATTATGTTGTAAGTGGGAAGGATTTGAACAATACATATATTGTTATTGATACTATGAAAACGCCATGTGATTCTTCTTATAGATCTATTTCAAAAATGGGCTCAGATCATTATAGGGTGGATTCAAAAAGACTTTATTCATGCGTGTTTTATTTTGAACCCGGTTGTCCGTGATTTGACAAGGGCAATGAAAGTAGCAGAGATTGATACGATTCTTTTTGATAGGTATTCTTAAAACGATTATGGCTAAACTTTTTAGCAAATGCCTAGGAAAGATTGTCCTGATGGCCGCAGCGGTACTGTGGGTCGGTTGTGACGACTCCGAAAGGAATGATGGTTCTGCCAAGCAGGATAGTTTAAAATTAAAACGTTCTGCTAAATTTTTTGTGGCGAAGGACGTCGCGGACCCTGGAACAATGGATAGTGTTATATCGGCAGGCTTGCTTTATGGTTCTCCTGGAGGAAGCTTGCTAGAGGAACGGGGGGTGGCAATTGTTCCGGCTAAAAGTGAAATTATCCTTTCGGAGAATAGTTCCCTTGATAGTGAAAAAATATTAAAGATTATTTGTAAAAGGATTGATGGGTATTTACTACATCGTTATAATACTTATCTTGTCCGTACTTATCGTTTTTATAAACGAGTGTTTAATGGTGAAATAATTTTAAAGTTGACTATTGCTGCGAATGGTTCGGTTGAAAAAATCCAAATTGTATCTTCAACAACGGGTTATGAGGAGTTTGATGAAAGTATTCAAAGAGCTGTAAGCCGCTGGAAATTCCCGAAGGTGAAATCTGGCGAAACAGTTGCAACATTCCCAATCAGGTTTTACGAGTATGCGGTGACTTTTCCCTCGTTACAGTCTAAATAAAGTACTATGTCCCTTCTGCTAGCACTAATATTCCTGGCGCTTTTCATAAGTGCGATTGTCCGTGGGCAGTTCTCTTACGGCAAGGCGGATTACAGTTTCCGCGAGCATCCGGTGCAGTTCGTAATCGTGCTGGTGTTCATCTTGGGCGTGTCGGCGCTTTGCTTTTACCGGTTCCTTGTCGAAATGGAATTCTTGCGGTAAAAAAGATTCCTAAATTTGGGCGCGCTATGCTCCAAAAGAAATCCCTGATCGTTTTTGACCTGGACGGAACGCTGTTCAATACCCTCGGCGACCTTGCCGTGGCGGTGAACTATGCTCTGCGTCATTTCGGCTTGCCGGAACATGACGAGCAGCGCGTGCGGACCTTTATCGGGAACGGCTCCATGAAGCTGATCGAGCGTAGCATGGGGGAGGCTGCCCTCCCGGAAAACATTGCCCGCACGGGCGTTACAATCGAGATGGTCCACAAGGTCTATTCGGATTTTTATTGGGAACACTGCACCGAGCGCACGCTCCCGAATCCGGGCGTTGTCGAATTCCTGCGCAATACGACTGCCCGCGTAGCCATGCTTACCAACAAGCCGGAGCGCCCGACATTCAAGTTGCTGGAACATTTTGGGCTCCGCGACCGCTTTGAATTCGTGCTCTGCGGCGACACCACGCCCGAACGCAAACCCAGCCCCGCGGGCCTGTTGAAAATCATGGAAACTGCAGGGGTTTCTCCCGCCGAAACCGTGATGGTGGGCGATGATCAACCGGATATTCTGGCCGCCCGCAACGCCGGAATAGACTGCATTACGTTGTTTTGCGGTTTTGGAAAGCCGGTGAACCTGCTCCCGCTTGAGCCAGAAAACATTGTCCAGAGCTACGAAGAACTCTGGACGCTTCTGAAAAAACTTACTGAAAAGAGCTAGGATTATTCCAGGTCCAGTTCGTTCTGGATAGCGTTTTCCATACAAAGTAATTTACGCTTGAGGTCGGTGCCGAGGGCGTATCCGCCGATTCCCTTGCCGCTGCTCACCACCCGATGGCAAGGAACTACCACCTGTAGCGGATTTACGTGGAGGGCGTTCCCGACGGAGCGTTCTGCATGGGGGTGTCCGATGGCTTCGGCGATTTCCTTGTAGGTACGTGTCTCCCCGTAGGGAATGTTCCGCGTAGCCTCCAGCACCTTCTTCTGGAATTCTGTGCCGTAAAATTTTATGGGAATGGTGAATTTCTTGATTTTCCCGGCCAGGTAGAGGTTCAGTTCCCGTCGGGCCTGTTGGTACACCTGAGCGTTTCTGCCCCGGACTTTTCCCTCGGCTTCGGGTTCGGCGTAGGCACAGGCTTTGAGGCTGCTGGCCGTTTTGCCTCCCTGGAATCTGAGCCCGCAGAGTTTGATTCCGTCAAAGACAAATGTCCACTCCCCCCACACGTTGCGGTGGTGGACCTGAATAAATCTGGAATCGTCGAAATTCACCCTATAAATATATATCCTTGCCGCCTGGGTGCGAAATGGGTGGCTCCTGAATCTGTGAAATTGCTATATTATGCCCGTTAAAATCTTTAACAAGGATAAATAATGCTTTCTTTTAAGTTGATTTCTCGTGGTGTGGCTGCAGTCCTGCTTATGGCTGCCATGGCCTCTGCCCAGTTGATGAATGGCAAGAGCTTTGACGTGATTCGCGTGGAAAAGGTGGGTATTTCTGGCGGCAAGATTGATAGCCTTGCCCAGATGTTGGGTGCCCAGCAGTTCCGCGGCAAGAAACTGACCGACGAGATGATGACTCAACTGCGCTATGCGGTAATCGACAACCTGGTTGGCCAGGAACTGGTCAAGCTGGAATGTAAGAAGCAGGGAATCAAGGTTTCTGCCGCCAAGGTGGACAGTGTTTCCGCCCTTTTCAAGGCCCAGTTCCCCAGTGATGCAGCCTTCCAGGCCGAACTGAAAAAGTCCAACACCACTATGGCCCAGTTCAAGGAAAAGATCGAGGACCAGCTGAAGAGCGAAGTCCTGCTTGAAAAGAAGGTGCCCTATCCGGCAGAACCTACCGAAAAGCAGCGCCAGGCTTTCTGGGAGTTGAACAAGTCCAAGGCCTCCATTAACGATACCGTGAGCGGCGCCCGCATCTTTGTGAGCACCAAGGGCAAAAAGGCCCAGGAAATCAACGATGCCAAGGATATGCTGAAGGGACTTGCCGCCCAGGTTCGTAGCAAGAAGGCCACCTTTGCTCAGCTGGCCGCCATTTACAGCGACGACCCCGAAGCCAAGAAGACCGGCGGTGTCATGAGCAAGTTTATTGCCAAGTCTAAGGGCGATGCCTACGTGAAGGCCATCGCCAAGATGAATGTGGGTGACATTTCCGACATCATCACCGAAAAAGACGGCATCAGCATCTTCATGCTGACCGAGAAGAACGACGGCAAGTACGAAAGCTACAAGCACCAG
>CAMHDS010000119.1 GCA_946183925.1 uncultured Fibrobacter sp.
TGAAGCCGTTCACCGCCAAGCCGCTCGATACCCGTATGGGTAAAGGTAAGGGTGACCCTCAGGGCTTTGTCGCTCCTATCACTCCGGGCCGTATCCTCTTCGAGGCAGAGGGTGTTTCCCTCGCCACCGCCAAAGAGGCCATGCGTCTTGCCGCCAACAAGCTTCCCGTCGCCACCAAGTTCGTGGTCCGCAGGGATTATGTAGAAGAATAATCATTGGAGGAGAAGAAAATGAAAGTATCTGAAGTACGCGAGATGAGCATCGCCGACCTGCGCGACCGCATCGAGATCGAGAAGAACAACCTCGACACCATGAAGCTCAATCATGTGATCTCTCCGCTGGAGGACACCTCCAAGATCAGAAAGACCCGTCAGGATATTGCCCGCATGATCACCATCCTGGCCGAGAAAGAGAAACAGCAGAACTAAAGCAAGATTGAATTATGGAAAGAAATCTTCGCAAGGAAAGAGTAGGTATCGTGGTCAGCAACAAGATGGATAAAACCATCGTCGTGGCGGTTGAAACCCATGAGAAGCATCCTATTTACGGCAAGTTCGTAAAGAAGACCACAAAGTTCGTCGCTGAGGACGCCAAGAACGAGTGCTCCGAGGGAGACACCGTCCGCATCATGGAAACCCGTCCGCTCAGCAAGACCAAGAACTGGAGATTAGTTGAAATCGTAGAAAAAGTCAAGTAGTTATGATACAGCAGGAATCACGTTTACAGGTGGCTGACAACAGCGGTGCTAAGGAAGTCCTGTGCATCCGCGTTCTCGGTGGTACCCGCCACCGTTATGCTACCATCGGCGAGACCATCGTCGTAACCGTCAAGAGCGCCATCCCCGGTGGCGATATCAAGAAGGGAACCGTTACCAAGGCTGTGGTCGTGCGCACCAAGAAGGAAATCCGTCGTCCCGACGGTTCTTATATCCGTTTCGACGAGAACGCCTGCGTTCTCCTGAACGGCGCCGGCGAGCTCCGCGGCACCCGTATCTTCGGCCCTGTCGCCCGCGAACTCCGCGAGAACTATATGAAAATTGTTTCACTGGCACCGGAGGTCCTCTAAAGATCAGAAGTTATGAGAAAGTTCAATATCAAGAAAGGCGATACCGTGTATGTGAATGCCGGTAACGACAAAGGAAAGACCGGAAAGGTCCTCGAGGTGCTCCGCGACAAAGAGCGCGTGATCGTAGAGGGCGTGAACATGGTGTCCAAGCATACCAAACCCAACCCCAAGGCTCCGCAGGGCGGCATCCTCAAACAGGAAGCCGGAATCCACATCTCCAATGTCCAGCTCATGGACGCCAACGGCAAACCCACCAAGGTGGGCCACAAGATGGAAGGAGACAAGAAAATCCGCTATGCTAAAACAACTGGAGAGGAGATCAAGTAATTATGGCAAAGAAGACTAACAAACCCGCAGAAGTCCAGGCACTTCCCAAGGGCTACACCCCCGACCTCAAAAAGGTTTACAAGGAGGAGATCATTCCCGCTCTCGTGAAGCAGTTCTCCTACACCACTGTCATGCAGGTTCCCCGTCTGGTGAAGATCACCCTCAATGAAGGTGTGGGCGACGCTACCCAGGACAAGAAACTGGTGGAAGAGGCCGCAGAGGAACTCTCCATCATCGCCGGCCAGAAGGCCGTCATCACCAACTCCCGCAAGGATATCTCCAACTTCAAACTCCGTAAAGGCATGCCCATCGGCGCAAAGGTCACCCTCCGCGACGTCCGCATGTACGAGTTCCTGGAGCGCCTTATCCGCGTGGCTCTTCCCCGTATCCGCGACTTCAACGGTATTTCCGAGAAAATGGACGGCCAGGGCAACTACACCCTCGGTATCAAGGAGCAGATTATCTTCCCCGAGATCGAGATCGACAAGAACCCGCGCATCCACGGTGTGGAAATCACCTTCGTGACCACCGCCAAGACCGACGAAGAGGCTCACGCCCTTCTCAAAGCCTTCGGCCTTCCTTTCAAGAAACATAATAACTAATATAGTAGCATGGCAAAGGAATCAATGAAAGCTCGCGAAGTTAAACGCGCGAAATTAGTTGCAAAGTACGCCGCCAAGCGGGCAGCCCTGAAAGAGGCCGGTGACTACGCCGCCCTGGACAAGCTCCCCAAGAACGCTAGCCCCGTACGTCTCCACAACCGCTGCTCCCTTACCGGTCGCCCCAAGGGTTACATGCGTGAATTCGGCCTCAGCCGTATCCAGTTCCGCGAAATGGCCTCCCAGGGCCTGATCCCCGGCGTCAAGAAGGCCAGCTGGTAATAGTAATAACAATTAACAATCGGATATCGGGCGTCTGAAAGGCGCCGGTCCACAAAAAGACAAAAAAATGACTGATCCTATTGCAGATTATCTGACCAGAATCCGTAACGCTTACCTCGCAGGCAAGAAGGTGGTGGAAATCCCCTCTTCCAACATGAAGGTGGCTATCACCAAGATTCTGTGCGAGAAAGGTTACATCCTTAGCTACAAGGTAGTTGAGGGCACTCCTTTCAACACCATCAAAATCGCGCTCAAGTACCATCCGGAAACCAAGGCCGCCGCGATCAAGAGCATCGTGCGCGTGAGCTCCCCGGGTCTGCGCAAATATGCCGACGTGGCCGGCATGCCCCGTGTCCTGAATGGCCTGGGTATCGCTATCCTGTCCACGTCCAAGGGCGTTATCACCGACAAGGAAGCCAAAGAGCTGAATGTGGGCGGTGAGGTTATTTGCTATGTTTACTAATCGAACAATCGAATAAATTATGTCAAGAATCGGTAAATTACCTGTAGTCCTTCCCGCCGGCATCAAGGCAGAGCTCCTTGACGGCAACATCGTGAAGGTGAAAGGCCCTCTTGGCGAGATGTGCCAGAAAGTAGATCCGGACATCAAAGTGACCATCGAGGGAAATGAAATCAAGTTCGAGCGCCCCAGCGACCTTCCCCGCTTCCGCTCCATGCACGGCCTGTACCGCGCCCTTGTCCACAATATGGTGGTGGGTGTGTCCGAAGGCTTCACCATCAAGCAGGAGTTTGTAGGTGTCGGTTACCGTGTGGCTGCTCAGGGCCAGCTCCTGACCATGTCCCTGGGTTATTCCCACGACATCCAGATCATGCTCCCCAAAGAGATTACCGCCGAAACCCCCCAGGTGCGCAAAGGTGAGAACCCCATTCTCATCCTCAAGAGCTACGACAAGCAGCTTGTCGGCCAGGTTGCCGCCAAGATCCGCTCATTCCGTCGTCCTGAGCCTTATAAGGGCAAGGGTATCAAGTTCGCCGGCGAGCAGCTCCGCCGCAAGGCCGGTAAGACCGCATCTGCCAAATAATTAGGAGGAACAAGTTATGGCATTGAATAGAATTGAAAGAAGAAGACGGATCCACTATCGTATCCGCAAGCATGTCAATGGCACAGCCGAGCGTCCCCGCATGGTCGTGTTCCGCTCCAACAAGCAGATCTACGTCCAGGTGATCAACGACCTCGAAGGCAAGACCCTGGTCTCCGCCGCTTCCAACGACAAGGCTCTCGCAGCCGAGACCAAAGGAAAGAACGGGATTGACGCCGCCGCCATCGTGGGCAAGGCTATCGCCGAGCGCGCCCTGGCTGCCGGAATCTCCCAGGTGGCTTTCGACCGCGGAGGCTATCTCTTCCATGGCAGAGTAAAAAGTTTGGCAGACGCTGCCCGTGAAGGCGGCCTCGTATTCTAATCTCAGAGACTACTATGGCAAATTCAAATGTAAAAAGAGTAAAGACCTCTGACCTTGAACTCAAGGACAGACTGGTAGCCATCAACCGCGTTACCAAGGTCACCAAGGGTGGTCGCCACTTCCGTTTTGCCGCCATCGTCGTTGTCGGTGACGAGAACGGTGTCGTGGGCTATGGCCTGGGCAAGGCAAACGAGGTTACCGCCGCCATCGCCAAGGGCGTAGAAGATGCAAAGAAGAACCTGGTGAAGGTTCCCGTTATCAATACCACCATTCCGCACGAGCAGGTTGCCCGTTTCGGCGGCGCAGAGGTGTTCATGAAACCCGCTGCCCCCGGTACCGGTGTCAAGGCCGGTGGTGCCATGCGTGCCGTGTTCGAGAGTGCAGGTATCCAGAATGTGCTTGCCAAGAGCAAGGGCTCTTCCAACCCGCACAACCTGGTAAAAGCCACCATCGCCGCCCTTACGGAGATGCGTGACGCATACACGGTGGCCGGTCTTCGCGGCGTTCCCATGAGCAAAGTGTTTAACGGTTAATCCCAGAGAGACTATGGCAAAGCTTAAGATTACCCAGGTCCGCTCCAAGAATGGAGAGACCAAGCGTCAGATCGCTAACCTCAAGACTCTCGGTATCCGCCGGATGCACCAGACCGTAGAGGTGGAGGACACCCCCATCACCCGCGGCATGCTGGCCAAAGTCCAGCACCTGGTTACTTATGAAGTAATTGACTAAGAGAGGAGGACACAGAGATGAAACTTGAAAACCTGAAGCCCGCAAAGGGCGCAACCCATAACACCAAGCGCGTTGGCCGCGGTCAGGGTTCCGGTAAAGGTGGCACCGCCACCCGTGGTACCAAAGGTGCCCAGGCCCGTGCCGGTTACGAGCACAAAGTTGGTTTCGAAGGTGGTCAGATGCCTATCCAGCGCCGTCTTCCCAAGTTCGGTTTCAAGAACCCTACCCGCGTGGCTTATAAGGCCGTCAACGTGGCTACCCTGCAGGCCCTGAGCGAGAAGCTCGGCACCAAGGAGTTTGCCCCCGAGACCTTCATCGCCGCCGGTATCGCTTCCAAGAACGACTTGATCAAGGTGCTTGGCAACGGCGAAATCACTGCCGCAGTGGAAGTGAAGGCTAATGCTTTCTCCAAATCCGCTATCGCAAAGATTGAGGCTGCCGGTGGAAAAGCAACCGTAATCGAATAACAGCGATGAAGAAGTTTATTGAAACAATCCGGAATATTTACAACATCGAAGAACTGCGCAAGCGGATCGGTTACACGATCCTGCTTGTGCTGATTTACCGTCTGGGTAGCTTCATCCTCCTTCCCGGCCTCGACCCCGAGGTCCTGAAGGGCGGTATCAGCGGCACCCAGGAAGGTCTCGTCGGTCTGCTTAACATGTTCTCCGGCGGTGCTTTCGGTAATGCTTCGATCTTCGCTCTGGGTGTGATGCCGTACATCTCGGCATCCATCATCGTCCAGCTGCTGGGCATGTTCGTCCCTTCCTTCCGCAAGATGCAGATGGAAGGCGAGTCCGGCCGCCGGAAGATGAACCAGATCACCCGTTATCTCACCATCCTGGTCCTCGCTATCCAGGGCCCCGCCTATGTGGCCGGCATGATTCCCGCCGCAGCCCGCACCGTGGCCTGGAGCCCGTTCTGGTTCAACCTGGTGTCCACCATCATCCTGATGGCCGGTTCCATGTTTGTCATGTGGCTGGGCGAGCGCATCACCGACCGCGGTATTGGTAACGGTATTTCCCTGATCATCATGATTGGTATTGTGGCCCGCCTGCCTTACGCACTGGTCGCCGAGGCCACCCAGAAGTTCTCCGGCAACGGCGTGGGCGGTCCGCTCATGTTCGTGGTGGAGATGGTTGTCTGGGTGCTCGTTATCCTGGCTGCCATCGCCCTGGTCCAGGCTGTCCGCAAGGTCCCTGTACAGTATGCCAAGCGTGTTATCGGCAACAAGCAGTATGGCGGTGTACGTCAGTACATCCCCCTCAAGATCAATGCTGCCGGCGTTATGCCTATCATCTTTGCCCAGGCTCTGATGATGTTCCCGATGCTGCTGGGCCGCTACGATGCCACCCGTGGCATTGCCGCCGCCTTCTCCAGCTACACCACCGTTTGGTATAACGTCGTGTTCGGCCTGCTGGTCATCCTCTTCACCTACTTCTACACCGCCGTCACCGTGAATCCCACCATGATGGCAGAAGACATGAAGAAGAACGGCGGATTCATCCCCGGCGTAAAGCCCGGCAAGAAGACGGCCGAATATCTGGACGGCATTATGACCAAGGTAACCCTCCCGGGTTCCATTTTCCTGGCCATCATTGCCTGCCTGCCCGCCGTGGCCAACGTGATGGGTGTGAACAACCAGTTCGCCAGCTTCTTCGGCGGCACCTCGCTGCTGAT
>CAMHDS010000120.1 GCA_946183925.1 uncultured Fibrobacter sp.
GACCCGGAAGGCGCTTCTGATAGCCGCTCCGTGACCTTCACTGTTGAATCGGTGAACGATGCTCCGCAGTTCGTGCGCGAACTCAAGGACCAGTCCATCGACGAAAAGAAGCAGTTCCAGCAGATCAAGCTTGACGATCTCGTGAAGGACCCGGACCACAAGAATTCCGAACTCAAGTGGACCTTCGACGTGAAGGCCAAGTCTGCCGCCGCTCCTGCCAAGGGCAAGAAGGGCGCTGCCGCTGAACCGGCTCCGTCTGCCAAGGATGGCCTGAGTGTCAAGGTTGACAACAACCACGTTGCTACGATTGTGATCCCGAACAAGTACTGGAACGGTGCTGCCGACATTACCTTCACGGTGACTGACCCGGAAGGTGCCAAGGCTTCCAAGACCGCCCATTACGAAGTTCGTTCTATTAACGACCCGCCGGTTATCGCTGCTAACGCCCCGAAGGGTGAAACCATCCGTGAAAACGGCGTGTTCAGGACCATCGACCTTTCGAACCTCGCTACTGACCCGGATCACAAGACCGCTCAGCTGAAGTGGACTGTCTCTGGCAACAAGTTCCTCAAGGTGAATATGCGTAAGGACAACACTGTCCAGATCGCAGTGCCGGATCCGCAGTGGAACGGCAAGGAAACGGTGACCTTCACGGTGACCGACCCGGAAGGCGCTTCTGCCAACCACAAGATGCTCTTCGAAGTGACCCGCGTGAACGACGCTCCGGTCATTGCCAAGAAGATTCCTGACCAGAAGATCAAGGAAAAGGAACTCTTCAAGCAGATCAAGCTTGACGAATATGTGAAGGACCCGGATAATAAGCCGAGCGAACTCAAGTGGACCGTGACGGGCAACAAGCAGCTCAAGGCTGAAATCTCTCCGAGCCGCGTGCTCACCGTTTCCGCTCCGGACAAGAATTTCTGGTGCGCTCCGGAATCCATGGTTCTTATCGTGAAGGACCCGGATGGTGCAGAAACTTCTCAGATGGTGACCTTCGAAATCACCTCCGTGAATGACGCTCCGGTGCTCAAGAACATTCCTGACCAGAAGATCAAGGAAAAGGGTACGTTCAAGGAAATCGACCTGAACAAGTTCGTGCACGATCCTGACCACAAGCTCTCTGAACTGGTGTGGTCTGTGAAGGTTGACAAGGTGAATGCCGCTCCGGCTGCAAAGCCTGCCAAGAAGCCCGCAAAGAAGCCTGCCAAGAAGGGCAAGAAGGGCGCCAAGGAAGAAGCTGCCGAAGAGAGCGCCCCGGCTCCGGTTGACGACTTCCAGGTTGAAATCGACAGCAGGAACATTGCCCGCGTGAAGATTGCTAACAAGTACTGGAATGGTGAACGCAACGTGACCTTCACGGTGAAGGACCCCGAAGGCGCCTCTGACTCCAAGACGGTGAACTTCAAGGTGGAATCCGTGAACGACGCTCCGGAAATCAAGCCGATTGCTATCCAGAGCATTCAGGAAAAGGAACACTTCAAGCCGCTCGACCTCGCTCAGTACATCTCTGATCCGGACCATCCGCTGTCCGCTCTGAAGATTGAAGTGGCTCCGGCTCGCGCCCTCAAGGCCTCTATCAATGCCAAGAAGGAACTCGTCGTTTCTACTCCGGATAAGTTCTGGAGCGGTACCGAAAAGATCAAGATTGACGTGTATGACCCCGAAGGTGCCCGTGCTACCCAGCAGATCACCTACGAAGTGGTGCCTGTGAACGATCCTCCGGTCATCAAGCACATTGCTGGCCAGAAGATCAAGGAAAAGGAAAAGTTCGAAATCGTCGACCTCTCCAAGGCTGCCGAAGACCCGGATAACAAGCCCAATGAACTCCACTGGACCGTTTCCGGTAACAAGGACCTCAAGGTGGATATCAAGGGTACTCGTGCCCAGGTGCTGACTCCGAACCCGAACTGGTTCGGTAAGGAAACCCTCACCTTCACGGTGAAGGATATCGCCGGTGCCTCCGCTTCTGCCAAGGCTACCTTCGAAGTCACTCCGGTGAACGACCCGCCGACCCTCAAGCCGGTGCAGCCGTTCGTCATCGAAGAAAAGAAGGCATTTGCTCCGGTTGACTTCAGCAAGATGGTGAATGACCCGGATAACTCTCTCGAAGAATTGACCTGGACGCTCGACAACGAAGTTCCGAACGTGAAGGGCAAGAAGGGTAAGGGCGGTCCGGCCGTGAAGCATGAAATCAACTTCATGATTAATGAAAAGGGCTTGCTCCAGGCTGAAACTCCGAACCCGTACTGGAACGGTATGGAAACGGTGACGGTGAACGTGTTCGACCCGGCTGGCGAAAAGGCTTCTGTCCAGGTGAAGTTCACGGTGAAGCCGGTGAACGACCCGCCGGTCGTGAAGAAGATTCCTGACCAGGAAACTCTGCAGGGTTCTGCCTTCAAGCCGATTAAGCTCGACCATTATGTTTCTGATCCGGATCACAAGAACACCGAAATCAGGTGGGCTGCTGCCGGTGCCAAGAATCTTGCTGTGCAGATTAACGGAAGCCGCGAAGCTATCGTGAAGCCGAAGAAGGCTGACTGGTTCGGTGAAGAAACCATCATCTTTACCGCTAAGGACCCGGCCGGTGCTTCTGACAAGGCCATGGTGAAGTTCACCGTGAAGCACGTGAACGCTGCCCCGATTATGCGTGACATTCCGGATGCAACGATCAAGGAAGATGACAACAATGGTGTTCTCGCCGTAATCAAGCTCGACCAGTATGCTCGCGATAAGGATCATCGTTTCGATGAACTCAAGTGGTCCTTCACTGGCAACAAGTTCCTCGAAGTGAAGTACGACAAGTACAAGAAGACCGCTACGGTTGCCCAGCCGCACCCGAACTGGAACGGCAAGCCGGAAAAGATCACCTTCACGGTGACCGACCCGGATGGCGCCAAGGCCTCTAAGTCTGCTCTCTTCACTGTGATTGCCGTGAACGATCCGCCGGTTGCTACCGCACAGACCTACATGACCCAGGAAGGCGAAGAACTCAAGGTGAGCGCCTCTGAAGGTCTGATGGCTGGTGTGACGGATGCCGATGGTGAAAAGCCGGTGTCTGTGCAGCTGGTGCAGAAGCCGCGCAACGGTAAGATCAACTTGAACGAACGTGATGGTTCCTTCACTTACATGCCGAACAAGGGCTTCAGTGGCCTCGATGAATTCAGCTTCAAGGTGAAGGATCCGGGTGGACTCGCCTCTCAGGTGACGACTGCCGAAATCAATGTTTCCTTCAAGATGAAGGATCTCCGCGGCGGCGACTCCAAGAAGAAGGCTGAACCGAAGAAGGAAGAGCCGAAGGAAGAAGAAAAGGCCCCGGCTAAGGGTAAGCGCAAGAAGGGCAAGCGCCGCTAATCCATAAGTGGCCTCGCTCTGCGAGCTTCTACCAAGAATTTGAGTAAAGCTTAATAAGTGAAAATCCCGCTCCTAGAGCGGGATTTTTGCGTTTTCGGGAATTTTCCTCCCGAAATGGCTGTTGGGTGTTGAAAGGTTCAAAACGGAAAAAACTTGCAGAAGGCTTTTTTGCATCGTTTTTTGCCCCTGAAATATATTTTTGAATTGGATGCAAGGGCCTGTTGCCCATTGTAGTTTAGGGATGAATTTATGAAAAAAGGATTGTTTGGTGCTTTGGGACTTAGCCTGGCCGCTGTCGTCGGCATGCAGGCGACTGTCGCATACTCTGCTGAAAAGGCGGCAGATTTCAGCTGGAGCAACGTGAGCATGGGCGGGGGCGGATTCGTCTCCGCTGTCATTGCGTCTTCAGTTGACAGGGGGCTGTTCTATGCCCGTACTGATGTGGGCGGCGCTTACCGCTGGAACGAATCGACGGCCCGCTGGGAATCGATGATGGACTGGGTCGATGTTTCCGAGCGCGGCCTTTTGGGCATTGAAGCCATTGCCGTTGACCCGCAGGAATCGGGCGTTGTGTATATGGTGGCGGGAACCAGTTACTGGAACAACGGCCGCACGGCGTTCCTCCGCAGTAGCGACAAGGGTGAATCCTGGGATGTCCTTTACACTTGGGACGAAGACGGTACCAAGGGGGCGAAAGTGGCACGCTTTGGCGCTCATGGTAACGGCATGGGCCGCGGTAATGGCGAAGCCTTGGCGGTCGACCCGAACGATTCCAAGATTATGTTCTATGGCTCCAAGAACAAGGGCCTCTGGAAATCGACGGATAATGGAACGAGCTGGAGCCATGTGGATGCTTGGACCAAGGCGGCTGGGAGCGATACGACCTGGAATGGTTCGGGTTTTAGCTTTGTGCAGTATGCTCCGGGCAGTTCCAAGGTGCTGTACGCCGGATTCCTTCGCGAAGGGACGACGGCCAAGGGCTCGTTCGAAAACGTGTTCACCTCGACCGACGGCGGTGCAAGCTGGCAGGCGCTCCCGATTCCGGATTCATTGCGCAGCACGGCCGGCGGGAGCATTGTGCGCCTGATGCCGCAGCGTGCGGTGGTTTCGGGCGACGGAAAAACGATGACAGTGACCTTTGCCGACGGCGCAGGCCCGCATTCCATGATGTGGGACGAAGGCTGGGGCATGATTTACGACGGCTTTGGTCGCGGTGCGGTGCTGCAGCTTGATGTGGCGTCGGCGACTTGGTCCGACGTTTCTCCGGAAAACTTCCTGGACGAAGGCGGTGACGCCAAGTACGACAAGGTAGACGTGAAAGGCATGGTCGACTGCGAAGCCGCTGGCGGCACCGGCAAGACTTGCGAAGAATATTACCCCTACATTGCCCCTTATGGCGGTATTGCCATCAATCCGAAAAATGCCAACGAAATGGTGGTGACCACCGAAGGCTATCGTGGCCCGCAGTTCTGGTATACGGCCACAAGCGACACGAGCGGCAAGTGGAGCGACCAGTGGGGAAGTAACATTTACCACACGACCGATGGTGGCAAAACTTGGATTGCAAGCTTCAAGTATTACTGGATGGAAGGCGGCTTTTATCCGACGACCAAGCAGATGGATGCCAACGGAATTGGCTGGATGCATAACGGTTCTATTCACTGGTCCGGTAGCGTTGCCATGGACCCGTTCGACAACAACCGCGTCTTTGTGACTTCGGGTAACGGTATTTTCCGCTGCGACAACCTGAGCGATTATGTGTACAAGGAAGCGGAGAATTCTTGGGAAGAACCGCAGCTCACTATGAACCAGGTGTGGCATTTCTCGGCGCATGGTGTCGAAGAAACGGTGCCTTTCGAAGTGGTGAGCATTCCGGGTGGCCCGATGATTTCGATTATCGGTGACTACGACGGATTCCGTCACGATGACATCGCAAAATATCCGGCATTCAGGCATAGGACGAATGTTGGCGGCGAATATGTTTCGTTGGGCACGACGCAGGGCCTCGCTTACGCTCCCAAGAGTGGCAAATTGGCCAAGGTGGCTGACAAGCGTGCCTACGAGGGCCAGTACAATGACATTCCCATTGCTCCGGTGCAGTATTCCCTTGACTCGGGTAAGACTTGGACGGTGGAAACCTATACAGGACCTGACAAGAACGCAGCCAAGGGTACTGTGGCTCTTTCGGCAAAAGGTACGTACACCATTTGGGTTCCGATGGAAGGAACAACCGATGTCTACCGCAATTACAACGGCACGACTTGGGAAA
>CAMHDS010000121.1 GCA_946183925.1 uncultured Fibrobacter sp.
CTATGGGATAAATCCCTGGTTTTTACTGTACAATAAAATACGGGGGGAAAGATAGTAAAAAACAAAGGGGAAAGCCTTCCCCTCGGTTAAGCCCACGGTCTTAACCTACCCCTTCGCCTAGGGGCATGCCCCTAAAACCCCAAAAGGCGAGAACCGTGCCAATCGCACTTGTGCGAATTGGCTTAGCCGAGCCGAAGGGGGTTCTGTAAAACCCTAGATTCTAGTCTCTAGATCCTAACCCCTAAATAAACATCATGGTGTTCAGTTTGGCCCGGTACTTCCAGGTAAGTTCGTGCTTGGGGCCCAGGACGCCAAAGAGGGTGAGCATGGCCTTCTTGGCGGCCCCGTCGTTCCACTCAGGGGCTTCTACAAACAAATTAAGAAATGCCTGTAGGGCACTTTCGAAGTCTTCGGCACAGGCCAGTTTGCAGGCCTCGTGATAGACGACGGCTTCCTTGCCCGTAACGTCCTTCTTGGCGGCTTCGGCATGAAAGTCCAGCAGCTCCAGCAGAGATTTCGCCTCTCGGTACTGGTCGTCTGCTTCGGTAAACTTGGAAAGAACTTCCTTGGCCTTTTCGGTGTCGCCTAGGCCAAGACTTGCCTTGGCCCACAAAAGCTGCAACTTCTTGTCATCGGGGGTCTTGGCGAGGGCCTCGTCGAGCATGGGCAAGGCCTGGTCAAAATTCTTCTGGGCGATGGCGTCTTCCAGGGCCATCTGGAAACGGGCTTCGTCACTCACGAAGAATTTTTCAAGACGCTTCTTCAGATCCGCTTCGGGGAGAACGCCTTGGATGACATCGGCAATCTGGCCCTTGTCTACAATGTGGACTTCGGGCACCGAACGCACGCGGAATGCCTGAATCAGCTGCATGTTTTCCCGTTCGTCGCAGCTCACGACGCCGAGCGTAAAATCCATGCTGGTTGAAAGAGTCCCCAGCAGCTGGGAATAGGGGGCGCAGTCGGGGTATTCTGCCGAGGAGAAAAGTACGGCGACGGCGCGGTTTTCGGAGGCCTGAGCCACCTCGGTCTCAAAATTTTCAGCGGTAATCTGTACTACTTTAGCCATAGTGGTGTGAAGTATAGAAAAAACGGCTAGTAGACAGTGGTTAGTGAACAGTGGTTAGGGCGAAGCTAGTATGCTAGATGCTTTTTGGGAATCAAAACCTGATCACTAGCCACTAACCACTAATCACTATTATCTATATTCCCCCTCATGAGTACCTGCCCGTTTTGTAAATCCGAAGTCGCCCAGATGAAAATCGGTCATCTGGACTTGCGCATGTGCCCCAAGTGCTTTTCGGCGTTTTTCCCCTGTGACCAGACCACGGCCCTCCGGGGAGACCTGCCCGACAGGTCCCGTGAGCTCTGGTACAATGCTCTGCTTGCAAAGAACGTGGCGGACCCGGACATGACAGGCGCCTGTTGCATCGACCACGGCGAGCCGCTGGTTGACGGCAAGATCCCTGACTACGGCTACGAGGGCAAGGTGACCACTTGCTGCAAGATGTTCCATTTGCCGCCTTCTATGGTCCTGCGCATTCTCAAGCGGACCATCGACTCGCCTTTCCAGAAACCGGCCTCTAGCGGCAAGCACCATTTCTTTTTTATCCGCGCTATCGATTCACTTGTTTCTAAATTGTTTGGTGAAAAACAACCCGATGAAGATCCTTTGGATGCCATTCCGTACAACATCCACCTGAAAAAATTCTTCGAGTAGCATGAAAAAGACCTATATCATCCTTTCGGCTATAGCGGCAGTGGTCCTGCTGGCCTACCTGCTACTCCCTAAGGTCACCTTCGAAGAGGCGGTGTTTCCTACTGAAAAGGGTGTGACTTTGCTTGCCTACGATGATCAGGCCGACGGAGGAATGTCCAGGATTGAATTCGGGAAAGACGGGGGCGCCCTTTCTTTCCGCTGCACCCTTGGAGAAGATACCACCCTTGCCGCCTGGTGCGGGCTTCTCTGGAACTTTGATCCGGATAGTGCCAAGCTGTACCGCAACTGGTCCCTTGTGGATTCCCTGATTTTTGACATGGAAGCCCAGGGGACCCAAGAGGTCTTGGTGAAACTCTGGACCTACGACCCGGACATTACCGACATCAAGAAGGCCAAGACATTCAGGCTGTTGATGAAGGAACTTCCCCTGCAAAAAGGCAGGAACCGCGTCGCTATTCCCATAGACCAGCTCTACACTCCAGATTTCTGGTACGAAGATGTGAAAACGGAATCGGGTAACAAGCACACCCACATGGAAACGGCCGCCCGGCTAGAAATCGCCCCCGGCTGGAACCAGGCCCGAGGCCATACGTTCTCGCTCAAGATTCACGGCATCAAGGCCATCGGCATGAGCAGTTTCAGTTTTGGAGTTGTGCTTGCCATTTTTGTGGTGCTGACCATTATAGCCGTCGGCCGTCGGCATCAGGTCAAGGACGAAACCGAAAGAGAAGATGAAGAACAGAAATAAGATTCTCGGTTTGGTGTTCTTTGCCGTAGCCTTCGTTTTGTGGGGGCTTTTCTTTACGCAATTCAAGGGAAACTCCCTGGAACTGTTCCCGTCAAAGGCTTTTGAAATCTACACCCTGACTGACCACGAGGCCATGGGCTTTTCCACCTCCGAAGTGACGGTGAACGACTCCTTGGTAGATGCGGTGGTGAACATCCGGAGCGGCAAGGCGTTCCCTTTTGCCGGGTTCGGTTTCAACTTGATGTCCCAAGACGGAAGGCCTGCTGGCTACATGGACCTGTCCAGGTTCGATTCCTTGGAGGTGGAAGTTTCCACCGTGCGGATGAATACCATTGGCCTACGCATACTCACAGACGACCCTCAGTATTCACAGAAGGGCCTGTACATGAGTTACCGCCCTCTGGAAACCCAGGCTCCGGCAGATCGAAGTTTTGGGGCGGCCAAGGTCGCTATCGCTGATTTCAAGACGGCGGAATGGTGGCTTGCTGGTGTGGGGCTGGAAAAAGATGATGGGCTTACCTATTTGTATAGGGCCATGCTTCTCGAGGTTTACAACGGTCGTGGCACCTTGCGGGGGATTCCCGACGCCATCCAGGTCAAGTCCCTGCGGCTTTGGGGCGAAAACCGCGATTTTAAGAAGGGTATGTTCTTTGGTCTTGGACTGTTGGCGATTCTCTTTATATGTTTTATTTATAGGGTTTTCCGTAAGCCAGAAGATAGAACTGCCTTGAAACAACAGATGGAAAAGGCAGCCCATCTTTTGAAGACTACGGACAAGTCCTTGGCCGAAATCGCTCTTGAAGTGGGGGAGAAGAAGGCTTCCCGCTTGGAGCGGAATTTCCGTAAGGTTTACAGGCTTTCGCCGCTGGAATACAGGAGGAAGAATGATTAAGCATTGGAACTTGGACAAGGTCATGCATTTCCTCAAGATCCTGGTCCTGTTTACGGTCGGGATGTTGCTGGTCTATTACTTGAGAGGCGTTCTGTTTCCCTTCTTTGCGGCGTTTCTCATTGCCTATATCGTAGACCCTATAGTGAACCGCTTGCAAAAGAAGGTGAAGCACCGTATTATAGCCGTTATAATCGTGTTATTGGTGGCGGGGCTTGCCATTGCGGGCGCCCTTCGCTTGTTTATTCCTTTGGTGATTGGCGAAGTGCAGAACCTAGGCGTTCTTATCGCCAAGGTGTTCAACGATTCGGAATGGGCAGCGCGAATAGAAAGACTGATGCCTGGTGGATTGTACGAAACCATCCAGTCCTTGATTTCTTGGGAGCAACTGGCGGCTTCCATGCAGCATCTGGATTTCTGGAGAGAGGTGCAGAATATCGCCGGCAAGGTTCTTCCTGGAGCCTGGGGTGTTCTCTCCTATACGGGAACTATCGTTCTGTGGTTCTCCGGCGCTGCAGTGATTTTCATGTACCTGGTGTTTATCATGCTGGATATGCCTAAGCTCCGTCGGGGCTTGTACAGCCTGGTTCCTGAACGGTTCCAAGATAACGCTATTTCCTTTGCGAGAGAAACGGACCGCTTCATGGGAACCTATTTCCGCGCTCAGTCCCTGGTGGCCTTGACGGTGGGGACTCTCTATGCCATCGGATTCGGTATAATGGGGCTTCCCATGGGGGTGGCCTTCGGGCTTTTTTCTGGCGCCCTCAACATGATTCCCTATTTACAGCTCACCACCATCCCGCTCGCCCTTGTTTTGGCCGTAGTTCACGCCCTGAACACGGGAATGCCCTTTTGGGAAGTGGCCTTGATTATTTGCACCATCTACCTTGTTGTTCAGGTCATTCAGGATTTTTTCTTGGTTCCTCACATTGTCGGAGGCTCCATGAACTTGCCTCCCGTGGGTATTCTTTTGTCCTTGTCGATATGGGGTAAGTTGTTGGGCTTCTTAGGGTTACTTGTTGCCATCCCGTTCACTTGTCTGTGCTTGGTGTACCTGCAGAAGCTCCCCAAGAACAGGTTCGACGACGACCTAGATTCGTCCGAACCGCCCCCCGAGGCTTGATTTATGGGGGTTGGGGAAAATCAAGAAAAAAAATTTTTTTTTGAAAAAAGTTCCCCATTTGCCCAAAAAAAAGGTATAATATACGCATAACTTTCTTAAACCTAACTCAGGAGTTAAAAAAATGAACAAACAAGATCTCATTGAAGCCATCCTCGCTAACAAGGAAGCTGGTTTTGAATCCAAGGCTGCTGCTGGCCGCGCTGTTGATGCCGTTCTCGACGGTATCGCCGCCGGTATCAAGAAGGACGGCAACGTCCAGCTCATCGGCTTTGGCACCTTCGCTGTGAAGAGCCGCGCTGCTCGTACCGGTCGCAATCCGCAGACTGGTGCCACCATCAAGATCAAGGCTTCCAAGACTGTTGGCTTCAAGGCCGGTGCTGCCCTCAAGGCTGACGCTGCCAAGAGCAAGGCCAAGAAGTAATCGATCTTTTGAGGTCTAAAAAGGCTGCCTTTCGGGGCAGCTTTTTTTATATTAGGGGAGAGTTAAACAAGGAAGGTTTTTATGAATAAATTGTTTGTTGGGGGATTGCTGGTTTTTTCTCTGTTTGTTGGAGCGTGTGAAAGTTCTTCTGCTAGTGATGAAACGGCAGATGACGTTTGTACTTCAGACCCCAGCTTACCTGAATGCCAGATCGATGATGGCGGAGAAGACCAGCCGGCTGAATTGGAAGAATAATACACAGAGACAGATTGGTGTAACTCCTTGCTGTTCAAATCATTAAGTGCTCCTCTTTGCAGATGAACATTTTTTTGTAAAAACATATTGCCTTTTTTACATTTTTTGTTTTTCCCCGTTGCAAGACGGGGTTCTTTATTCTATATTTGCGCAAGTTTAAAACGACAGAACTTTAGCTGGTCAAAGATGATTTTGCACATGATGAATAAGGCAAAGGCACCTTGCGGAACGGATGGTTCCCACGCAGTTGAAGTTTTTTCATTTTCTGATTTTGATTTCGCTGAACCGTTTGGTTCAGCATTTTTTTTAGGATTTAATAATTAGACAAACGGAGATAAAAAATGAAGATTGAAGGCATCGACAAAGTCCTTATCATCGGTTCTGGCCCGATC
>CAMHDS010000122.1 GCA_946183925.1 uncultured Fibrobacter sp.
GAATTTATCTACCTATCAGCTTCAGAAACCGCTTGTCGTTCATCTGCTCATTGGTAATGTACTCGCCATCGTGGAAGAGCGCGTAGGTGGTGATGGGAGTGGGCGCATTCTGGGCCTCTTCCTTGCTTTGCAGATGGATGGCTTTGAAAGGAACGCCATTGTCTTTGGCAACAATCTCGATGATGGGAACATATTTGCCGTTGAATGGGCACTGACTGGTGTAATACAACACATATCCCGGCTCGTCGGTATGCGGATGCCTGGCGCATTCCTTGAACTTAGGCGTCTGGGCATCCTTGGCAAAAGGCAGATACCACAGCTGGATGCCGTTATCGGCCTCGTCACAGACGGAGAAGCCTTTGTGCTTCAGGAACTGAGGATCGGACAGGAATGATTTCTTCTTTGCCGATGACAGGACGCACAGGCCTTTCTTTCCTTTGGCCTTGCTGTCCTGAATGCAGGCGTCCAGCAAATCACTGGAATACCCGTGTCCCTTGAAAGAACCGGACACCCAGAGGCAGTCGATGTACATATAACCATCGGCCAGGATGGGATTCCAGGCATTCTCGGCAGGGATGTACTCAATGAAGCACTTGCCGCGTTCCACGCTCTTGAGGAACACGAGACCATCGTCAAATCGACCGGCAAGCCAGGCTTTCTTGGAAGCCACCTGAACATCATTGTTATTGGAAATGGCGCAACAGATATGTTCCTTCTCCAGATTCTTTTTCGTTACCTTGATATACTCCATGGTTTCGACAAATTTCGATTTATCTAACCCTCAAAGTTAATCAATATTCTTAAGACCCTCTAGAACTAGATAGATTTTTCGGTCACTTTTGTTTGTCACGGCACTTTTATTGCAAAAAATTTGGATGCCAAAATGGTATTCATTATATTTGTAAAAAAGATGTAATTATGACCGTTGTAAGCATACGTGATTTCAGGGCAAATCAAAGCAAGTATCTTGGACTGGCCGCCGGTGGGGAGAGCGTAATCTTGACTTCCCGCACAGGCAGTTTCAAGATTGTGCCAATAACTGAAGATGACAGCCTTATCAGCAAGAAGGAGTTCTTTGCCCGCATTGATGAGGCTCGCAAGAGTATTGCCGAAGGTAAAGGCACCTCGGTATCTGGGAAAGAGGAGTTGGATTCTTTATTGGCTAGTCTTTAATGTACACACTCATTTTTGCGCCTCAAGCAATAGAGGATCTGTCAAAACTGAAAAAATCTGAACCTGCCGCTTTCAAATAAGCAGGCAAATAATTGACTGAACTTCAGGAACACCCAAAGGTCGGAACTGGAAAGCCAGAGCCCCTCTCCGGAGACAGAGTGGGCCAATGGTCCCGGCGTATTTCCCAGAAGCATAGATTGGTATATGAAATAGAAGAGACTGTCGTGAAAGTAGATGTTCTGTCCGCATACGGGCACTACGAAGATAAATAGTCTGTCCCTCTATGTTTTATTGACCACGTTTTGACCACAACTTACAACAATCGGCCACATTTGACCACATTTTTCGTGGATTGTTTTGATGGCTTCAATAAGAGTGGTAACCAATTGGGGTTCAAACCCTTAATAATCCCCACCTTTCACCAACATCTTAGCTCCCGCCCGGGGCACGACAACAGCCTGCAGAGTTTATTCTGCGGGCTGTTGTTGCTTTGTGGTTCAGGCTGCTCCGATCGGAATCAATAAGGCCGTGGGTTTGGAATGCTGTTGGGCCCGGAGTTGGCGATTTTGGTCCCCGGGGGGCGGTTTTTTGGTGCTGGTGGGCCCGGAATTGGCGATTTTGGGCCCGGGGGGCAGTTTTTCGGCACTGGTGGGCCCGAAACTGGCGATTATGGGCCCGGGAGGCAGTTTCTCGGCGCTGGTGGGCCCGAAACTGGCGATTATGGGCCCTTGGGGCAGTTTCTCGGTGCTGTTGGGCCCGGAATTGGCGATTTTGGTCCCCGGGGGGCAGTTTTTCGGCACTGTTGGGCCCGAAACTGGCGATTATGGTCCCGGGAGGTTGTTTTTTGGTGCTGGTGGGCCCGAAACTGGCGGTTTTGGGCCCTGGGGGGGGGCGGCGGCGAAAGAATCGCAGGCGGTTATTGAGGCGGAGCCTTAAGAGTGGGTCTGGGGGATTCCGGCAAAAAAATAATTATCTTTACGCCCTGAAAACTGTGTTATTATGCTAGACAACAAAGGAAAGATTTTGTATGTTGCACCGGAGAGCAAAGTCGTAATCGTCAGCTCCGGCCACTCGTTATGCGACCTTAGTAATTTTGAAGGGAAACGCAATGATTATGAGAGAGAAGGAGATTATTCCTGGAACTATTAAGGTAGTATTTGTATTATGAAATTCAACTCTTTATACTGCTTTTTGGCGGCGCTCCTGGCCATCTCTTGCAGCAAAGCCGTCCCCGAACCCGAACCCCTCCCCGAACCCACCCCCGCCCAGCAGGTCTATACCATGACCGTCAAGGCCTCCAGGGCATATACCAAAGCACTGGAAGAAGATACTTCGCAGACTCCGTACAAGATTGTCTCCACGTGGTCGGCCGGAGATGTCATTACTGTTTGGACAAGCGACGGTACCTCCAAGCAATATGGCGAGCTCATCGCCGAAACAAGCGGAAGCAGCACCACTTTCAGAGGTACGCTTTCTTCTCTCCCCGCCGACGGAGAGGAACTCCTCCTTAAGTACCTGAGCGATGATTATTCAGCTCAGGACGGTACGCTGACCGGCAGTGCAGAAAGCATTGACAAAGTGTCCGACTATGCCTTGGCCACCGTCACGGCTACGGTTGACGGAACGTCAGTGACATCTACTGAGGCGTCTTTTGTCAACCAGCAGGCCATCGTCAGGTTCCGACTGAAAGATAAGAACGACTTCAGCGACCTGAATGCCACCGGATTCAGCATTTCCATAAACGGAAAATCTTATACAGCCCTCCCGGCATCGGCAACCAACGTTTTCTACCTTGCCATTCCCGGGTGTGTCCTGGACAACGTCCCCCTGACGCTCACCGCCACCACCGGCTCCAAAGTTTACAGATTCTCTCATAAAGGCAACTTCGTTCCAACGTCGTTCGAAAACGGAAAGTACTATACTGTCAGCGTGGCCCTCAATGAATATACCGGTTCGGGCACAATCGAATGGCTTAAAATCAAGGCATCGTTCGGCGAGAACTGCAGTGCCTGGCACGGCTGGTACGTCAGCCAGAACGGAACAATTTCATCTACAAGCACTTCGGACGCCATCGGCGTTATAGCGTACACCTCTTCTTCCGACGTTGAAGTCGCTGCTCCCGGCTCCCGCATACTCGTACTCTCTCTTGAAAGCGAAGGCGGGGACAGAGCTTCTTATCAGTGGGCGGCTAAAAATGCTGCAGAGACTGGATTTACTGATCAGTCCGCGATGAACGGCCTTGCTTTCTGCAATCAGTATCACTCGGAAGATTACCCTGCCGCACATGCTGCCTATGAATGTGCAACTGCACGCCCGGAAGGCGCTACGAGATGGTTCCTTCCCTCAAGGGGTCAGCTTACTGCCATGATGCCCACAGTCGAACAAATGCTTCGGAAAGAGTCCATTCATGTGTTTTATTGGTCCTCGACATACGCAGGGTCGGGCTATGCCTGGTGTTACCTTTTCTCTCTAACTCAAGGCTATGATGGATGGTGCACAAGGTCAAAAGAAGAGAAGGGCGATTCGAGTATCTCCGTCTTCTTCCACGCTCGCCCTTGCTTCGCCTATTGAATTATTTCCCGTAGCCGTCGTAGTGCTTGATGAAGTCTACGATGCGGATGAGTTTGCGTTGCTTCTCGGCCTCCAGCCTGTCGTGGTCGGCAGCCTCTGCCATGGCATCCTCCGTCCAGACGCTCCTGCGGAAGCCTTCGACGTTGAAGGTCAGCCTGGAGCCGGCTGCGGTGACGTCCAGCGTGACAGGCGCTCCCATCAGCAGCGGAAGATTGACTGCGTCGTGCCCTGCGGGGAAGCCGCAGAGAACAGGGATGCCGTAATCGTCCAGGTAGGAGCATATCATCTCCTCCACGCTGGCAAAGTCCAGATTTGCCTCGCAGTCGGTGAACTCGCCGAGGATAACGCCTTTGCAGCGGTCGAATACTCCGTTGAGCAGCAGCGTGTTGATGAGCCTGTCGATGTGGCTCATGTTTTCCTCTACTTCTTCGATGAAAAGGATGATGTCTTCGCCCTGGGTGGCATCGGCGTCGGTCCCGAGGATCGGGGAGAATGTGCACAGGTTACCGCCTACCAGCGTACCTGTGGCGCGCCCCGGGATGTTGAGCGGATTGGCCGGAAGTTCGTATTCGGGAATGGTGCCGGTGAGGATATCCCTCAGGAGCGTGCTTGACATGTCAACTCCCTTCGATTTTGCCAGCAGCGAGCACATGGTGCCATGGATGCTCATTACGCCGCAGCGTGTGTTAACTCCCAGCAGGGTGGTAATGTCGCTGAAGCCGATAAGCCACTTGGGATTTGCCCTGACAATGCTCTCCGGCAACATGTTGACGAGCCTTATGGTGCCGTATCCGCCACGGTTGCACAGGATTGCCTTGATGGAAGGATCTTCCAGCGCCCATTGCAAGTCGGCGAGCCTCTCTCGGGGCGTCCCGGCATAGTGGCCGAGGTACACATTGCCGACATTGGGCCCCACGACGGGCTCGAAGCCCCATTCTTTGAGGACCATTGCGGCGGTATCGACATTCTCCATCGGAGTGTAGTACGATGGGGAAATCAGCGCGATTTTTTCGCCAGGCTGCAGGAAGGCAGGCTGCACGCAGCTGAGCTTGACGGAAGAATCCGCATCCGGTTCCCTGCTGCAGGAAAACACCAGGGCAAGTGCCGCTACGGCCGGTATAATGAATTCTTTCATGGCGGGTTTATGTCTGGTTAACCGGCAGGACGAAGACGAATCTGGCGCCGTCGGTGTAAGAGGTGTCGAGGAAGCCGCTTCATTTATCCCGCTATATATTTACCTATTTTAGGAATCTTCTGGA
>CAMHDS010000123.1 GCA_946183925.1 uncultured Fibrobacter sp.
GCTCCATTGTCCTTTAGTTAAACTTTCAATATCGGCATAAATTTACTATTTTTGTCGTACATACCTTGATGCAGAAAACTACGCTGCAAATCTAAGGTTTGTAGTTTATGGGCGATAAAACCAATCCTACCATCTTCGATGTGGCGCGCCTTGCGGGCGTTGCGAGGGGCACCGTGGACCGGGTAGTCTACAACCGCGGCGGCGTTTCGGAAAAAACCGCCGGCAAGGTGCGTGATGCCATTGCCAAGCTCGGCTACAGCGCAAATCCGGTTGCAGCAAGGCTTGCTTCGAAAAAGCGCTACACCATAGCCTGCCTCATTCCAGAGGCCGGGCCCGGGGACTATTGGGACGTGGTGAAGGACGGATTCTTCCAGGCTGCCGAGGCTGACAGGTCGCACTCGGTGAGCGTTAGCCTGCACCGTTTCGACACCGACAGTCTGGAGTCGTACCGGGAGGCCTGCCGCGAAGTGCTGGAAAGCCGCCCCTCCGGGGTGGTGATGAACGTGGTGTTCGAGGATGAACTCAGGCTCTTTACGGCCGAACTCCTGAAGCAAGGTATTCCGTACGCCTTCGTGGACCGCAAAGTGGACGATCTACCATACACCGTATATTGCGGGGCCGACCCCTGGGATGCCGGTTATCTGGGAGCCTATCTGCTCACCCACAGGCAGCAGGTGGGCGACATAGCTTTCGTACGTATCCGCCGAAAATCCCCTGCCGATCCGAACAAACTCCGCCGCGACGGCTTCATGCGCTACCTTCGCGATCATCTGCCCGGATGCCGCGTCTCTACCGTGTTCATTCCTCCTGAAAACCCTGATGAAGCGCTCAATATTCTGGAAGATTTCTGCAGGAAACATCCTGAAATAAAGCACTTTACCATGGCCAATTCGCGCGTGCACCTAATGGTGCCATTCCTTCGCATGCATCCCGACCCGGAGCGCAGCGTGGTAGGTTACGACGATCTGCAGCGCAACCTCGATGCCGTACGCGAAGGCCTGGTGGAGTATTTAGTGACGCGCCGCTCCCCCATGCAGGCCTACAACGTAGTGTCACTGTTCGCGGAGAGCCTCATAGCTGGGAAAGCCCCACAGCGCCGCGACCATTACATGCACATGGACATCCTGGGCCGCCTGAACCTCAAAGATTACGAATTGTAAATAATGAAACGCCCGTGTTCCATACTGCTGGCCTTGTTCCTGGCCCTGCAGCCGCTTGCGGGGCAGGTTTCTGCGGCGGGCCGGGTTGCCGGGAGTGCCGGGGACGGCCGGGCAGTTGCCGGGGACGAGGGCCTTGTGATGGAGGAACAGCGCGGAGTATGGCTGGCTACGGTGGTCGGGCTCGACTGGCCACGCGGCGAACGTTCGCACTTCGTGCAGCGCTCCGAACTCATCTCCAATATCAGGGACCTTGCCGCCATGGGCTGCAACACCCTGTATTTCCAGGTGGTCAGCGAAATGGATGCCATGTACGCCTCCGATATCCTTCCGTGGAGACGTCAGCTCACGGGTGTGGAGGGCATGTCGCCCTATTTCGACCCGCTCAGCATAGCGGTTCGGGTGGCACACGACAACGGAATGGCCATTCACGCCTGGATCAACCCGCTCCGGGTAAGTCTTTCCGACTCCACTTTCCGCGCCCGCACTCAGGTAAAGCATGAGCATCCGGAATGGGTGCACAATTACGGCGGGCGCGAGTATCTGGATCCCGGCAATCCCGAAGTGGTGCAGTTCCTGTCGGACATCACCCGCGAAATCCTCACCCGTTACGACGTGGACGGAATCCACATCGACGATTACTTCTATACCGACGGGCTTCGGGAAGACAACCGCGGCTGGAGCGAGCCCGGAGCGTGGAATGATTCCACCCTCTTCGCCGCTTACGGAAACGGCCTTTCGCTGGAAGAATGGAGGTTCTCTAACATCGATTCGGTAGTGACTGCGCTTCATCGTACCACCCATGAGGTCAAGCCCCAGGCTCTCTTCGGAGTCTCTCCGCAGGGCCGGGTTTCCAACACCTGCAGGCTCTACGCCGATCCGCGCAGATGGGTAGCCCAGGGTTCCGTGGACTATATCCTTCCCCAGCTCTACTGGAGCCTAGGGCGGGGCGATTTTGCCGCCTTCCCCAAAGTGCTCAAGGAATGGGAAAGCGTAATGAAGGGCCTGCCACTTTACATAGGCCTGGCTGCCTATAAGCAAAATTAATCATTTTGCGGAAAATGGAAATATTATGTTTGATAGAAAGTGGCTATCGAGCTGATTCATAATCATTTCCAAATTAGCCCAACATAACTGTCGCCCCAACATAAGATTTCGAGACGGCGAATGAGTACCCGTCAAGCGTTTGTTCCGTAGGTGTCGTGATTGTACGCGATGGTCAGGTGGTAGATTCGTTCTATTCGCTCATTCATCCTGAACCGGAGTATTACCAGTGGTTCTGCATGCAAGTGCACGGACTTTGTGAAGAGGACACAGAAGAAGCGCCGGTTTTCCCTGAGGTTTGGGGCAAGATACAACCTCTCATTGCTGGTTTACCATTAGTGGCTCATAATGCCAGATTTGACGAAGGCTGCCTCAAAGCTGTACACAAGGTGTATCAGATGGACTATCCGGATTATGAATTCCATGATACGCTACGGGCGTCTCGTCAACACTTTGGACAAGATCTTCCAAATCATCAGCTCCAGACTGTTGCAGCTGCTTGTGGCTTCGATTTAACACAACACCATCATGCATTGGCTGATGCCGAGGCTTGTGCGGCCATTGCGATGAAAATTCTGTAACCGAATCCTTTGGTTTTTCCAAAGAAAACTCTTAGATTTGCAAAAGTTTGACAAATTTAGAAGTTTATTTTATGATTGTCCTGTTTTCAGTAGAGAATTTCCTTTCGTTCAAAGAGCAGAGTACACTTTCCATGGTGGCTACTCCGCTGCGGGAAGACGCGGCACTAACAGAGAATGTACTAGTGCCCATTTCGGACACAGGAATCTCACTTCTCAAGAGCGCACTGATTCTCGGCCCCAATGCCTCCGGCAAGTCTAATGTGATAAAAGCATTCGATTTTTTCAAACGCTTTCTTGTAAGCTCCTTCAAAGATGTCCAGGCAGGTGAGGAAATCGGGGTCGATAATTTCCGGCTGGATGTCCAAACAGCTTCTGAGCCTACAAGCTTTGAACTCATTTTCATCTGCGGCGATAATCAGTACCGCTATGGCTTCGACGTGACACGGGAGAAAGTATTGGACGAATGGCTGTATCGAAAAGCTTGCCGCAAACGCGCAAAAGAGGTGGAGCTTTTCCTGCGCGAAGAAGATACTTTCAAGGTACATCCCAGCATGCCGTTGTTGCAGGACATCGTGAACCGGAAAATGGTCCGTCCCAACGCCTTGCTGCTTTCGGCTGGCGCCCAGTTCAACGACACCACTGCCGTGGAGATTATCGGTTGGCTGACAGACACGACTGTCTTGTCCTGCTCGGAAGAAGACCTTAACTGGAAGGACGCCCTTCGGCATTTTGACGACGAAACCATGCGTAAAAGGATTGTTGCCTTTTCGCAGTATGCTGACCTGGGCATCGAGGATATCGAGAAATCCGGCGACAGAGTGACAAGCCGGCACAATCAATACGATGCAGATGGCCGTGTAGCCCAATCTGTGAGCTTCCCTTTCCTGGACAATGAATCCGAAGGTACCATCAAGTATTTCTCACTGGCATACCCAATTATAGATGCGCTGGATCATGGAAAGCGTCTGATTGTCGATGAGTTTGACTCCAAGATGCATCCGCTGCTTACGGAACGTGTTATTACCCTGTTCAATTCCAAGGATACCAACCCCAGAGGAGCACAGTTGATATTTACTGCACACGACAGCAATCTGCTTTCTTCCGGCGCCTTCCGCAGAGACCAGGTGTGGTTCACGGAGAAAGACCGCCTGGGCGCATCGACACTCTTCTCCCTGGCCGAATACAAAGTCCGCAGCGGAGCTTCTTTTGAAAAAGGATACCTGGCTGGCAAGTATGGCGCCACGCCAATCCTTGGCAATATGTCCAATCTGTTTGTGAAGGAGGAGCAGTAGCATGGCGGCAAAGCGTAATTCACCCCGGAAAGAGCGGGATATCCGGAGAAAGGTCGGCGTCCGGCCTGTCAAGAAATCGTTCCTGATTGTGTGTGAGGGACAGAACACGGAACCGGACTATTTCAATTCCTTCCGCCTGACATCAGCTACGGTAAAAGCTGTCGGTAAAGGACTTGGAACACGCGTACTGGTGAAGGAAGCTGTGGGCATCCGGCAGGAAGAGCAACGGAAAGGGAAAACCTATGACCAGTACTGGGTGGTCTTTGACAAAGATGATTTTCCAGATGAAGATTTCAATTTGGCCATACAGGAGGCAAAAGCCGAAGGTTTTCAGGTGGCATGGTCCAATCAAGCTTTTGAGTTCTGGTTTATTCTCCACTTCCATTTGTACCAAGGGCCTCTTCATAGGAGCAAGTACGCCGAGATGCTGACTAAACTAACAGGAATGCCCTACTCTAAGAAGGCGGGCGTCGCATCGGCGCTGTACAATTTGTTGTTCCCGAAAATGGACACGGCTATTTCCCATGCGAAAACGATCCTTGCCAGCTTCAATGAAGGTACGACTCCGGCGAAAGCAGAGTCGGCAACAACGGTGTTCGATCTTGCCGAGCAGCTGCGGGTCTATATGTGATATACCTGTTTATTTGTGGCCAAAATAGTGCTCCGAGCACCATTTATGTATATTGGAAATCAG
>CAMHDS010000124.1 GCA_946183925.1 uncultured Fibrobacter sp.
TGCCCAAGCAGTTTGCCCCGCTTTTTGACGGACAGTCCCTGTTCCGCAAGACGGTCAAGACCAACTCGGCTGTCTGCAGCTCTCAGTTTATTGTAAGCAACGCCGACCAATTTTTCTTGGCTAAGGACCAGTTGGAAGCCGAGGGCAAGAAAGGATGCATGTTCCTGTTGGAACCGGTTGGGCGCAATACGGCTCCTGCTATCGCTTTAGCCTGTCTAACCCTCGACGCCAATGAAATTGTCCTTGTCTCTCCGTCGGATCACGTCATTCGCAAGAAAGACGAATACAAGAAGGTGCTACTCCGGGCCGAAGAACTGGCACAGGCAGGGAACCTGGTGACCTTCGGCATTACACCAACCAGCCCCGAGACGGGTTACGGCTATATCGAGGCCGACGGCGAAGACGTAAAGCGGTTTGTGGAAAAGCCGGACCTGGCCACTGCCGAAAAATACCTGCTGGCAGGGAACTTCTATTGGAACAGCGGAATCTTCTGCTTCAAGGTCAAGACGTTCTTGGACGAACTGAAGAAGTATTCTCCCGACATTTTGAATGCGGCAAAGATTGCGCTGACCCGCGCCAAAAAAGAAGATGGCGAACCTATCCGCATCGCTTTGGAAGACATGAAGGCCATTCCCAGCAACTCCATCGACTACGCTGTGATGGAAAAGTCCTCCAAGGTGAAGGTGGTTCCCAGCGACATCGGTTGGAGCGATCTGGGCAGTTTCGACAGCCTTTATGGTGAATATCCTCACGATGAGAACGGCAACAACGTGAACCCCCGTCACATTGCTGTGGGAACGAAGGATTCCCTGGTAATGGGGAGCCAGCGGACCATCGCCACCATCGACCTGAACGATATGCTGATCGTGGACACTCCTGATGCTTTGTTGGTGGCTCCCCGCTCTAGCAGCCAGAAGGTGAAACAAGTTGTAGAAAAGCTGAAAGAAAAAGGCAGCGACCTGGTGAGCGTGCCCCAGACGGTAAATCGTCCCTGGGGAACTTACTCCGTGCTGGAATCTTCTGAAAGCTACAAGATGAAGCGCATCGTGGTGAAACCGGGTAAACGTCTCAGCTTGCAAAAGCATTTGCACCGTTCGGAACACTGGGTAGTGGTGAGCGGTACAGCCACCTGTACCGTAGGCGACAAGGTATTCCTGGTTCGCCCTAACGAATCCACCTACATTCCGGCAGGTACGGTACACCGTCTGCAGAACGAAGGCAAGCTCCCGCTGGTCATCGTGGAAGTCCAGGTGGGCGAGTACACCGGCGAAGACGATATCATCCGTATGGAAGACGACTTCCATCGTTGCAGCTGATTTTTGTGATTTAAAACAAAATTGTCCTGAAATAGGGGTCCTTTGCACTGCAGAAGGCTCCTGTTTTTTTTATAAAAAGTTAATTTGATGGTAATTCTCTGGAGGTAAACATGAAAAACAGGCGCTTTGCTTTTCTTGTGTTGGGTTTTGTGACCGCTGGATTGTCTTATGTCCATGCGGATATTACGGGCAAGGTGGTGGACGAGTCCAAGGCTCCCATTCACAATGCGGTTGTCAGCATCAAGAAAGCAGCGGCCGTCTTGCCGCTGGAACGGACTTTGTCTGGCACGGATGGAAAGTTCCTGTTCTCCGGGAAATACGGCTCGGAAGAGTCCTCGGCGATACGCCCGATTTCCCAGTCTTTGTCCGGCGCGCCAATCAAGGTGGAAATTTCCGATTTGAATGGGCGGATTCTGAAAAGAGGAGTGATTGAAAATCTTGTCAACTCGAATCAAGAAATCAGATCGCTCCTGTCGGGGCTGCCCCGCGGAATGTACCTGGTGGTGGCTAACGACGGTGGTAAGAGAAGCTTGCTCGGTAAGGTCAATGCGGACGGCGGCAATTCCCGATACACCCGAGTGAACATGTCCTCGTTGTCTAAGTCCTCTGCGGAAAGCCAGGTCCTAGTTGTTCGTAAGGCCGGATTCCTGCCAGAAACTTTGCAGGTGAGCGGTGACAAGGATTACGGCTCTATAACACTGAAACGAGACCCTATTGAAGATCAAATTGATGAAATCATTGCGGGTATGAGTACAGACGAGATGATTGCCCAGATGACCCAACCTGCAGTAGGCATGGGTTGTGGAAGTTATGCCTGTGGCTCGGCACTTCAAGGTGGTGGTGGTTATTCCCCCACATTCTATACTTCCGCATGGTCTGCTGAAATCCCCGTGTTGTACGGTAAGGACAATGTGCATGGCATGGGTGATGTCTCCGGCGCTACAATTTTTCCCCACAATATAGGCCTTGGTGCCACTCGTGATTCTGCCCTGGTCCGTAAGATAGGCAAGGCGGTGGCTATTGAAATGTGGGCGGCCCATATAGACTACAACTTTGCGCCGGCGGTGACGGTTCCTAGGGATGAACGGTGGGGTAGAACTTACGAAGGATTTGGCGAGAATCCGGAGTTGGTAGCAAGTTTGGGTGCCGCCTATATCCGCGGCTTGCAGGGCGACCACTTTGATGCGGAATGGCGTATCCCGGCAACAGCCAAGCACTTTATCGGTGACGGTGCTACAAATGGCGGTGTGGACCGCGGTAATGCTACCTTGACAGACGATGAAATCCGGACGATTCTCCTGCCGCCCTATATTGCAGCCGTTGAACAGGGTGTCCAGAGTGTTATGGCCAGTTTCAACCAGATTAATGGAGTGCACCAGCATGTGGATTCCTTGCGGCTTACGGGGCTTCTCAAGGTTGAACTTGGCTTTGACGGGTTCGTGATTGCGGACTGGGAAGGTATAGAAAATTCAAGGACTCCTGGTGCAACAGATGATACGGGCTATTCGGGAGGGGCGACTGGTTCTTCGATGGATGCCGTCAAGAAGGCTATCAATGCGGGTATCGATATGGCCATGGTGCCCAGTTCTTCGGATGGATTTATTAGTAACATGAAATCCCTGGTTTCGTCCGGTGATATTTCTCTGGATCGGGTCAAGGAAGCCGTGCGCCGTATTTTGCGTGTAAAGATCCGTGGGGGCCGTATCGCCAACCCCAATGGTCCTTCGGCCTATGTGGGTAAGGCGGAAAACATCGGTAGCAGCGCCCACCGCGCCATTGCCCGCGAGGCGGTGCAGAAGAGCCTGGTGGTGTTGAAGAATGATGGTGCTTTGCCCTTGTCCAAGACATCAAAGGTGTTCTTGACAGGAAACGCTGCCACAAGTACGGGAGTCCAATGCGGCGGCTGGACTCAGGACTGGCAAGGTGCTAGCTCTATTCCTGGAGCGACTTCTATCAAGTCCGGGTTCAATGAAGTGGCAAGTGGTTCAATCGTTTCTTCTGCAAATGACGCTGAGACAATCGTGTATGCTATAGGTGAGTCTGCCTATGCAGAATGGCATGGAGACTTTAGTAGGCTTTATTACAATGGTAATATCACCTTGAGTGGTTACAATATAAGCTATCATGTTAACCAAATCAACACCTGGAAAAATTCCGGCAAGAAGGTTGTGGTTGTGCTTATTACAGGTCGCCCGCTCCCGGTTACCGAAATTATCGAGGCGGCAGATGCCTTTGTGGTGGCCTGGCTTCCGGGTAGCGAAGGTGCCGGTGTGGCAGATGTGCTGTTTGGCGACGTAAAACCCTCGGGCAAGTTGCCCCACACATGGCCCAAGTCCTTGGATCAGATTCCCATCAACGAAGGTGATGGGAAAGAAGGCCTGTTCCCCTACGGATTTGGATTGACTTATTAATCCAGCCTGGCAAAAAGTATAAAAAAAACGGGCCGCAAGGTCCGTTTCCTTTTTGCGCCATTGGCGCCATTACTTTCTCTAGCCCCTAGATTCTAAATCCTAGCCCCTAGAACTGGGAGAGGAATCTCTGGTCGTTGCTGGTCAGGAGGCCGATTTCCGGAATCGCGTGGCGCAGCATGGCGATACGGTCGAGACCGAAGCCGAATGCAAAGCCCGTGTACTTCTCGGAATCGATGCCGCAGTTCTTGAACACGTTCGGGTCCACGGAACCGCAACCGCCGATTTCCATCCAGCCGGTTCCCTTGCAGCGACGGCAACCCTTGCCACCGCAGAACACGCAGCTCACGTCCATTTCGGCGCTGGGCTCCGTGAATGGGAAGAAACTCGGGCGGAAACGCGTCTTGACGCCTTCGCCGAACAGCTTGTTCATGAACACCTGGAGCACGCCCTTGAGGTCTGCAAAGCTGATGTTCTCGTCGACCACGAGGCCTTCGCACTGCTGGAACATCGGGGCGTGGGTCGCATCGTTGTCGACGCGGAACACGTGGCCCGGAGCAATCATGCGGAACGGCGGCTTGTGCGTTTCCATGTAGTGGATCTGCGTGCCGGAGGTATGCGTACGCAGCATCACCTTGTCGTCCACGTAGAAGGTATCCTGCATGTCGCGGCTCGGGTGGTCGGGCGGCGTATTGAGCGCCTCGAAGTTGTACCAGTCCGTCTCGATGTCGCGACCGAAGTCCACCTCGAAACCCATCTGGCTAAAGAAGTCGATAATCTCTTCGCGCACGTCGTAGAGCGGGTGCGTCGAGCCCGCCGGAATGCCTGCACCCGGGAGCGTGGTATCTACAAAGCCGCTTTCCAGCTTCTTCTGGAGGGCAGCCTGGTTCGCGGTC
>CAMHDS010000125.1 GCA_946183925.1 uncultured Fibrobacter sp.
CCAAAACCGCTGCCGCAAGCTGTCCCTCCTCGCTGTCGGCGCTCATATCATCTCGATTGCCCACTTGCAGGATGATTTCATGGAACGGCTTTTCCTGCTTGCCGGAGCGGATCTTCTCATAGTAATCCTCTATCCTTCTGTCGGCCCTGGTTTGTTTAGCGTTGTACCGTTCCAGAGCCTCGTCAAAGAGTTCATGGTACACCGCCTTGATATTCTCCTGGCAGTAGGTTATATTCAAGTGGGAGCGTTCCGGGTCAGTGTTCTTGGCGTGGAATTTTCTACTGTTATGGTTCACCGATCCTTGGCCCACCATGGCGCTGATTGTCCTTTTCAAATCAATCCCTCCTCCCTTTTCCGCCGCGCAAGCGGCGAGCCTTTGTTACTTTCTGCGAAAGTAACGCAAAAGCACTTTTGACAGCCTGACGGCCATCAAAAGCGCATTTGCGCCCTACGGGGTGGTGTGGGGGCTTTGCCCCCGGCAACTGCGGTTGCCTCCCCCAGCAGGGCCGCCCTTTGAAAAGGGCACCCTGCACCCCGCCTAAACTTTGTCACTCGCCGTTGGGCAGGGTGGAAAGGCCAGGGGCCTTTCCACCGCCCGGCAAGTGTTTTCCGTGGGCCGAAAGTCAAGGGGTACGGGTTGTATTGACTTGCGGCAATCTCCACCCGCAGGTATGCCCCCCTTGACTTTCGCCCCCGCTCCCCGTGACAGCCGTGACGACCGTGACGATGTTTTACACACCGCCTCCGCACTCCGAAAAGCTGTCACAGCTGTCACGGTCGTCACGCCTGGGGTTCCTCCAACGTGAGCTTGATACTCCGCCCGGCATGGGTTCGGGCGCTTTCATAGTGGATGTGGTACTCATAGGACAGCCGCCACGCCCGGACATTCAGCCGCATAGCCAGGGCATTGGGTTTCATATCCAGCCCCAGGGCGGCGACAAGTTCCGTGGCCGTCCCTCTCCACTCTGGCCGTTCCGCCGTTACCAGGGCGGCAACAGCCTCCAACACCGGGTCAGGCGGCTCCTGCCGCAGCTCCGTTTCCCGCCGCTCCAGCTCCCACACAAGCCGTTCCTCGTCCCGCTTGAGGTAGAGGCGCTGGTCTTGCTGATCCCGCCCAGAAATGTCCAGGGTGGCGGCGTTGTCTGCCCGCCGCTCCTTTTGGAGCAGAAAGGCCCCGTCTGCCGCACCCAATAAGCCGTTGGTGCCGGAGATCATATCAAACTTATCATCGGCCTGCTGCTTGCGGGTGTGATGTACAACCAGGAGGCAAACCCCGCTTATATCGGCAAACCGTTTCAGTTTGGTGATTACCTCATAGTCGTTGGCATAGCTGTACTTCTCTGCCCCGGCCTCCCGGATTTTTTGCAGGGTGTCGATGATAATAAGCCGGGTGTCCGTGTGTTCCCGGACAAAGCCCTTTAGCTGCTCCTCCAGGCCACCGCCGAGCTGCTTAGCTCCGATGGCAAAGAACAGGTTTCCGGTACTCTCTACTCCAAACATCCGGTACAACCGCTCCTGTAAGCGACGGTGGTTGTCCTCCAGGGCCAGATAGAGGACTGTCCCCTGGCGCACCTCATACCCCCACAGGGAAAGGCCCATACTCACATGATAGGCAAGCTGGGCCATGAGAAAGGACTTGCCCACCTTGGGAGCGCCCACAAAGAGATATGTCCCCGCATAGAGCAGACCGTCTACCACAGGAGGTCTGCCGGGGTACACCTGTTCGTAGAGGTCATTCATAGACACGGTAGGCAGATAGGCCGGGTCATTGACCCGGCTTATCTGCCGCAGGATTTCCTCCAAATCTCTTTCCGGGGGCTTGTGTTCTGTCACGCCCTCTGCTATACTTTGGTTAGGTTTTTGTGAGAGCGACTGTCCCCCGTCTGCGCCAACAGGCGGATATGGGGCAGTCGTTTTCTCTTGCAATCTATCCATCTATCAATCCTCCCTCATGCCGTCCATGATGGCGGCGATCAGCCGGATGGTGTCCAGCAACTCCCCATCCACGCCATTCCCGGCCTCGATACGCTCCAGTTCTTCCAGAACGGCGGCCAGCTCGTTCCGCAGGGCCTTATACACCCTGGGGTTGCCCTGTACCACCACATCCCGGCACAGCAGCCGTCGGGTGATGTAGTCCTGTTTGGTAAGGCCGGAGAGCCGCACAGCGGTTTCAATTTCCCTGTCCTCATCCGGGGACACCCGGAAAGCCACAGTTTTGTTTCTCCAGCGGTTGTGTCGGTCAAGATTTTTCACTGACATGATTTAGGCCCCCTTTCGCTCCATGTCCAGTTTGTCCGCCATCTCCGCCTGCCGGGTGGGGAACAGGTGGGCGTAGCGGTAGGTAATATCAATGCTTTCATGTCCCACCCGGTCAGCGATTGCCAGGGCCGTAAAGCCCATGTCAATGAGCAGCGAAATGTGGGAGTGCCTCAGGTCGTGTATTCTGATCCGCTTTACCCCGGCCTCTTTCGCACCCCTGTCCATCTCCCGGTGGAGGTAGGATTTTGTCACCGTGAAAATGCGGTCGGTGGGCTTCACCCCATACAGGCTCTTGATATAGTCTCGCATTTCTTCACAGAGGAAAGCGGGCATTTGAATGACCCGGTTGCTCTTAGGGGTCTTGGGGTCGGTAATCACATCCTTGCCCTTAATCCGCTGGTAGGACTTGGAGATGGTGACGGTCTGTTTCTCAAAGTCGAAGTCGCCAGGAGTGAGGGCCAGCAGCTCCCCCTCCCGGACGCCGCACCAGTAGAGCATTTCAAAGGCGTAATAGGAAAGGGGCTTGTCCATCATGGCCTCGGCGAATTTCAGATACTCCGCCTTTGTCCAGAACAGCATTTCCCGTCCCTTTGGCTTTCCCATATTGCCCGCCTGGGCAGCGGGATTGACCTTTAGATTGTAGTGCCGTACCGCATGGTTGAACACGGCGCTCAACTGATTGTGCAGCGTTTTTAAGTACACCGGAGAGTAGGGCTTGCCGTTCTTGTCCCGGTAACCCAGCATTTCATTCTGCCAGGCGATGACCTCCTTGGAGTGAATGTCGCACATCTTCCGCTTGCCGAAGTACGGCACCAACTTCTTGTAGAGGATATGCTCTTTCGTCCCCCAGGTGTTTTCCTTGATACGGCCTTTCATGTCCGCCACATAGACAGCCACGAAGTTTTCAAAGGTCATTTCCAGGTCGGCGGTCTGTTGTTGCAGGAATGTCCGCTCCCACTCCAGAGCCTCCCGCTTGGTGGGAAAGCCCCGTTTCATTTTCTTTACTTTCTTGCCCGTCCAGTCCTCGTAGTAAAAGGACGCATACCATGTGCCCTTTGCCTTGTCTTTGTATGCCGGCATTGTGGTTCCCTCCTTATTGTCTGTCCCGCAGCCCATAGAATTTTTCCTCGAAGTAGCGCCTGCTTACCCGTCCGGGAATGGTGAGAAAGCCTTTTTTCTTCAGCTCCTCGTTCATCTCCCGCACCAGCTTGTAGGCGTAGGGCTTGGAAATGCCCAGCTCCCTGGCGACCTCCTCTGCTCTCACAAACAGCTCCTTTTCCATGGTCAGCACCTCCTTATTTTAGTTTCGCAAATATGTTAATGTCACCATCTTCATTATACATTAACATAAGTGTTAATGTCAAGAATTTATTTCGCATTTTTGTTAAAGATTATCTTGCATCTTTCGCTTTTTTGCGCTATACTATTGGCAAAGGCGGTGGGATATTATGACAGTCGGAGACAAGATAAAGAAAATCCGCACCTTTCGAGGCATGACACAAAAGGAATTGGGGCTTGCTATCGGCTTTGAGGAAAAGGGAGCGGACAACCGGATCGCCCAGTATGAGACGAATTACCGTGTTCCGAAACGGGAACTGCTGGACAAGATGGCCGAGGCGCTGCGGGTAGACCGCCAGAACTTCTACACCATCGCCCCCGGCTCTGCCGAGGACTTCATGCGGACATTCTTCTGGCTGGACGAGGACAGCCCTGGCGCTATCCGCCTGTTCCAACTTGTCCGCAATCCGGGCAGAGCAGGGGCCGCTGATGATACCGCTGTACGGTACAATGATAGCGATGACTGGCCCGCACACCCTCCCGTGGGTATGTACTTCCAGTATGGCCTTGTGGACGAGTTCATGCGGGAATGGCTTTTTCGTCAGCAGGAGTTACACGCCGGGGAGATCACCAGGGAAGAGTATTTTGAATGGAAACTCAACTGGCCCCATACCTGCGACGATGGCCTGGAAAGCGAATATTATATCCCTTGGCGGAAAAATAAATAAGACAAGCAAAAAAACCGCCCTGCTGAATTTGTCGTTCAGCAGGGCGGTTTTGCTTGTCCTTTTGGGATTTTTCTCTTGAGAATACCGGGCGGACACAAATAGTATCAATCCAGTATCAAGAGCAGTATGGACGGGCAAAAAAGCCTGTATTCATGCGGGTTTTCGCCGTTTCGAGCGTCATTCCCACTCGAT
>CAMHDS010000126.1 GCA_946183925.1 uncultured Fibrobacter sp.
CCCTTTTGGAGCACATTCTCAAGAATTCCGCCTTTCTCATCTCCGATGTCAGTATGAACCGCCTGTCAAATCTCATCATCAAGGATTACGGTCCCACCGGAGTACTGTCTTTTACAACCCCCAGGGCTGTAAGCAAAGCCAAAGTGACCAAGGATGACCGGGAACGCCTCAAATGGTACTTTTCCAAGTAGAGTTCCAACGGAGTTCCATTTAATTCACGCCTAATTTTTAAGAACCGAAACGGAACTTAACTCACTGTAAATCAATTTGTTAAGTTTTGTTTTGGCACAATAAATGTATATATTTGCAGCCGGATGGAGCCACTGCCCCGCAGTCTCTGTCCGGCTGAAACTATATGTATAACCTTCAAACTTTTTTGATCATGGAAAGACATGACAACGAAAGTCTCCTCGGAAAGATGCTCGTCCAGATGACGGGAGAGGAGCTCGTCGCTATCTTCAGGATGGCGGCGACAGTGGAGAATGGTGGGAACGGCACTTCGACGGAAGCCGTGAAGTACGTCTACGGGATTCAGGACCTGGCGGCATACATCGGCTGTTGTGCCAGCACCATCTATGATCTCAAAAAGCGCGGCGTGCTGAATGCGGCCATTGTCTCCAAGGTGGGCAAGCGCATCGTATTCAACGCCCCGCTGGCAAGGAAACTTGCCGATGAATACAAACGATGCCTGGCCGGAGAGGAGAATTGAGCCATGGCACGCATACGAACCATCAAGCCGGAGTTCTGGTCGGATGAGAAGGTGGGCGGCCTGCCGCTTGCGTGCCGCCTTCTTTTCATCGGCCTATGGAACTTTGCCGATGATTACGGCGTCATTGCCTCCAGCCCGCTGTTCATCAAGTCCAGAATCTTCCTTTACGACAGGGACATCTCCGAGGAAAATGTCCTGCAGTGGCTGCGTGAGCTGGAACAGCGCAGAATGATTGTCTCCTGTGAGCATGACGGGAATCATTACTACATTGTCCGTAACTTTTCCAAACACCAGGTCGTAAACAAGAAATCCCAGTCCCATACCATTCCGGAAGACATCCTTGAGCGGTATCTGGAAGGCTCCTCCACTCCTACGGTAGCCCTCCGGGAGGACTCCGCCCCGGAACAGGGGACAGGGAAAGGAACAGTTAACAAGGAAGAGGAAAGGAAGACAGGGTTCAGGGAAATGCTCGCACCCTTCACCAACCGATACTCTCCATCCGTTTTAAAAAAGTTCACGGAATATTGGACGGCACCGAGCCATACTCGCGGAAAGATGCGCTTCGAGGACTTCCAGGGTTGGGATGCCGAAGAGCGCCTGGAAGCCTGGATGAAAAAGGAAAGGACGGCCGAGAAGGGAATAAGCGCATCAGAGGCGCTGGGCGGCGACGGAGGGCAATGCCATGGATAAGGAAAGAATCGCCCGTATCATCTACAATGATGTGCGCCTTGTGGAAGACCCGTCGGCAAAAGGCGCTCTTGAAAAATGCGTCCGTCGCGCGTACACGTTCGGCTCTCTTCATCGGAACATGAAAAAGCAGCTGTTTGATGATGAAGTTGCCATGACCGTTGACGCCATTTTGTATGACATCCATGCCGACAGGCGTTATCAAAGCCTACGTTCGGCCGAAGTGGAAATTGCCTTCCTGGAAGGCTTCCGGGGGACCTTCGGAAACGACTCCACCTATCTTACGCCCATCACTTTCTTCCGCTGGATAGAGGCTTATGTGGTCCATGAGACAAGGCGCTCGGCGATGGATTGGGTATCCCGGGAAAAGGAAAGGCATGGGCAAAAGAAGCGGCTTTGAAATGGGGTAGCGAGGTTGTGTTTGCGTAAACGCAAACTGTCCTCGCAGCCTGCTCCCGATGGTCGCAGACTGAATGGCCGACGCCGCAGGCCCGAAGTTGCGGTGAAAAAGAAAACACTTCAATGAAATGGACAACGTGAAAAAAGACAGGAAGGGTGGGCGTCCAAGAATAGAGAAGCGCACCCGCGTTCGCGAGGGAAGAGTATCCTTCGCCGTGAATGAGTATGACAAGATGGTGATTGCATCGAAGCTTCGCCGGGCCAAAGCGGAGGCATCAGCCTTCTGCCGGAGGGCGATGCAACAAGTGGAAATCAGCGGGGAAAAGTACGAGGTCTTCCTCAAGGACATTGACAGAATCACCGAATCGGAGTTCTGCCGGATGGTGGTGCTGTCTGTAACCTTTACCGAGGCGTTGACGGAGGAGGAGCTCTATGTCATCCGCAACCTGCATAAGCTGGGACAGCGGCTGAACCAACTTTTCGTACAGGGCCGATTAGCAAAAGAAGCCGATGCCCTCAGGGAGTACAACAGCTTCGTAGCCGACTTTGCCGATATCAAGGAGTTTTACCAGAAAAAAGTGAAGAAGTTATGATGGCAAAGATTACAACGGGGTCATCATTTGGTGGAGCGCTGGACTATGACCGTGATAAGAACCAGCAGAACCAAAAGACAGCCACTTTTTTGGATAGCTGCGGTGTGGATATGAACTACAAGCCCGACGGGACGCCGGACCCGGACATGAAAGCCGTTGTGCGCAGCTTTGAAATCCAGGCCGCCCTGAATCCCAAAGTCTCAAAGCCCGTGGTACACATTGCCCTCACCTTCAAGCCCGAGGACAAACCGCGTCTTACCAATGCCTATATGGTCAAGCTGGCAAAGGAGTACATGCAGGAGATGGGTTTTACCAATACGCAGTACGTCATCCATCGGCACGAAGAGACCCGGAATCCCCACGTCCATATCACCCTCAACCGGGTGGACAACGAAGGGAAACGCATCAGCGACAGCAACGAGTTGCGCCGGAACGCGGCCGTCTGCAAGGCCATTACCTTGAGAGAAGGCCTCACCTGGGGCGACAGCAAAGTGATCTCCCAAGCAAAAGTGAACGACAAAGCTGAACGGTTCCGCTACGATATAGCCAAAACCGTTTACCAATGCCTACAAAAGTCATCTACGCTGACACAGTTCCAGCAGGAAACCGCCAGGCTTGGAATAGAAACCACGCTGAAACTGAGTGAATCCTCCGGAAAGGTCATCGGTATCACCTTTACGGCCAAAGACTCCGAAGGGAAGGAGCATGTTTTCAAAGGCTCCAAACTGGGGAAGGAACTCACGGCAGGTGCAGTGCTGAAATCCCTTGGTCAGGAGAAGCTGCTGGACAAGAGTGCCAAGCCGGAACTCAGCCTCCATGAACAGGAGAAAGCAGCTTTGAAACAGACGCTTTTTTCTTGTATTGCCAATATCAAGGACATCCGGGACCTCCCCAAAGAAACCGCCCGGTTCGGCATTGAAACCCATTTCAAGACCAATCCCAATACCGGCAAAATCCAGGGCGTAACGTTCACATACAAGGATATCAATGGACAGGTGCAAAGCATAAAGGGTTCCGCCATTGACAGGCAGCTATCCGCCGGGAATATCGTCAAGATGATAGAAAATGGAGTGCCGATGGATAAAGCAGCTGGAGGCGGTGACTTCTCCAGCAAGTTCTTCCCTGCAGAAGATGTCAAGGAATCGGCACCGGAGAGAAGTTCTGCATCTGTCCAGGATGTGGCTTTGACCGCCGGTGAGATGCTTTTGGGCGGCATCTTTTCCGGCGGAGGCTCAAAGCGGGAGGAGGATGAAGAAATAGGAAAGAAAAAAGACCGCGGAATAAGTTATTAACAAATTAAAACTGAAATTATTATGAAATCTATAAACATTGAGGACATACGAGATATTGTCACAGAACACAACATTGATATCAAGAATCTGAAAGAGCGCATGACGGACCAGGAGCGGCGTAATGCTGCGCCAATCTATGCCGTAATAACCCCGGAGATGCAAGAATCAGTAGCAGGAGCCATTGCCGCACAGGTCAGGGAGCGTATTGAGGATTGCGAACTGCCGGAACCGGACATCTCCGGGCTGAAAGAAAGAATCGAAGAATTCGCGTCACTGGGCTTTGCAAAGGCCGTTGAGAAATACAAAATTCGTATTGAAACGGACTACATCCATCGTCTGGATCCAGAGCAAGAAAAGAAAATAAGCGAGGCTGCGGATACTTTGAGCTGGGCCATCAATAAACTGGACGAGACCAAGATTGCCCCTTGGCGAATCTGGCTCAGGGACATTGCGGCATGGCTATTTATTCCTGCCCTCATCGCCCTTGGTACACTAATAGGCGTCCATCAGAACAGCGCCGAGCACTGGGGCAAACGCTACCATGCCGTCTGCAACCATCCCCTTCAAAAGAACGAGACCATCCTTTCTCACCGGGGCGATGCCTATGAACTGGTCCTGGCCTTCTTCGACAAAGGAGGAGATGAGAGAGAAAAGATGAAGGCGCACATCCGGGAGCAGGAGCAAAAACTCAAACGCTTGGAAAT
>CAMHDS010000127.1 GCA_946183925.1 uncultured Fibrobacter sp.
GGAGTGGGAATACCTTGCGCGCGGGGGAAACCTTACCAATACCAATCAGACCACCTACAGCGGAACCGGTGACTTAGGAAATCTCGCATGGTATAGCACTAACAGCGACTCCAAGACGCACGAGGTAAAGAAAAAGACAAAGAACAGCCTGGACATTTACGACATGACCGGAAACGTATTGGAATTGTGCTGGGACTGGTGGTGGAGCACCATAAGCGCGAGCACTCCTTTCGACGGTGCCGCGTCGGGTTCTTACCGCGTCGAGCGCGGTGGCGGCTTTGGCAGCAGTGCGTTCTACTGCACTGTCTCCGCCCGGGGCAACCTCATCCCGAACAACCGCCACTACAACTGCGGTTTTCGTGTCGTTAGTTCCAGGTCTGAATAAGAAAAAATTACGCTCCGTGTAAAGAGCGCCCCAAGGGGCGCGAAAGAACGGAGCGCAAGCAAATCAGTCATTTTGGACGCTGCCCGGAATCTATAAAATATGAATTGTTAATTTATGCAAGGCAACATCTTTTCGGCGCAGAACCCGAAGTTGCCAAGCTTACAAAAAAAATATGGAGGGAGTAATATGAAAAAAATTAGTCTGGCATTTTTAGCCCTTGCCACATTGGCCCTGCTTGCCACAGGCTGTGGCGGTGGAGGAGGTGGCGGCTCTGATGACGACGACGTAACACCTGTAGCGGAAAGCGGCGGTGCAGGAGGCTCGGGCACTGGAAGCGGTGGCTCTGGCGGTGGTAGCGGAAGCACAAGCGTACCCGAAGATTTTGTCCTTGTACAGGGGACCACATTCGACGGAACAACAGCCGTAACAGGCTCCGAAGTATTCATTTCAGGACGCACTATTACCATACCAAGCCTTCTTGTTTGCGACCACGAGGTAACGCAGGCAGAATACCAGGCTGTTATGTTGAGCAATCCGAGTCATTTCAAGGACAACCCTGCAAACGGGGAGACTCAGGCAAACCGGCCAGTGGAGCGGGTAAGTTGGTACGATGCCATAATGTACTGCAACATAAGGAGTGCTGCGGAGGAAAAGACCCCCTGCTATAAGGTGAACGGAAAGGCGGACACAAGTCAGTGGAACTACACCCCTCATAATGAAAACAGTATAAGCGGAACCATAACCTGCGACTTTAGCGCGAACGGCTACCGCCTGCCCACAGAAGCTGAATGGGAATACCTTGCGCGCGGAAGAAACCTTACCAATACCAATCAGACCACCTACAGCGGAAACAACGCGGAAGGACTCGTTGCTTGGTATGGAGGTAGCAGTGGCAACAGCGGCTCCAAGACCCACGAGGTAAAGAAAAAAACAGCCAATGCACTAGGCCTATATGACATGAGCGGAAACGTATGGGAATGGTGCTGGGACAGATACGACAACATAAGCGCGAGCACTCCTTTTGACGGTGCCGCGTCGGGTTCTCTCCGCGTCTTTCGCGGTGGCAGCTGGGACTACTACGACAGCTACTGCACTGTCTCCTACCGGAACGGCTTCAACCCGCTCAGCCGCTACGGCAACCTATTCGGCTTTCGTGTTGTGTGTTCTAGGTCTGAATAAAGAAAATTTACGCTCCGTGTAAAGAGCGCCCTTAGGGGCGTGACAGAACGGAGCGCAAGCAAATCAGTCATCTTGGACGCTGCCCAGAATCTGTAAAATATGAATTGTTAATTTATGCAAGCCAACATCTTTTCGGCGCAGAATCCGAAGATGCCAAACTTGCAAAAAAAAATACGGAGGAATAATATGAAAAAGTTTAGTCTGGCATTTTTAGCCCTTGCCACTTTAACCCTGCTTGCCACAGGCTGTGGCGGAGGAGGTGGAGGCGGCTCCGATGATGACGACGCAACGCCAGTAGCGGAAAACGGCAGCACAGGTACTGGAAGTGGTTCTTCTGAGTCAGGTTCCGGTAGCGAAAATACAGGCGGGGATGGCTCTGGCGGTGGAAGTATAAGCGTGACTGAGGGTTTGGTGCCGGTTTCTGGAGCTACATTCGATGGAACAACAGCCATAACATTATCCGGTGTATTCATTGCAGGCCGCACGGTTACCATACCAAGCCTATGGGCTTGCGACCACGAGGTAACGCAGGCAGAATACCAGTCTGTTATGGGAAGCAATCCGAGTTCTTTCTCTTCAAGCCCTGCAAGCGGAGAGACACAGGCAAACAGGCCTGTAGAATCTGTAAGCTGGTACGATGCACTTGTTTACTGCAACAAGAAGAGTGCTCAAGCCGGCAGGACGCCCTGCTATAAGGTGAACGGAAATGCGGACACAAGCCAGTGGGGCTACACCCCTCACGGCGGAAACAGTATAAGCGGAACCATAACCTGCGACTTTACCGCCAACGGCTACCGCCTTCCTACCGAGGCTGAGTGGGAATACTTTGCGCGCGGAGGAAACCTTACCAACAGCGGGCAGAAGGACTACAGCGGAGACGATAACATAGAAAGTGTTGCGTGGTATGTCTCTAACAGCGGCTCCAAGACCCACGAGGTAAAGAAAAAGGCCAAGAATGCCCTTAACCTTTACGACATGAGCGGCAACGTATGGGAGTGGTGCTGGGACTGGTACGGCTCCATAAGCACGAGCACCCCTTCCTCTGGTGCCGCGTCGGGTTCTTACCGCGTCGCTCGCGGTGGCGGCTGGATCTACTTTGCGTCCTACTGCGCTGTCTCCAATCGGTACGACCGCGCCCCGGACTACCGCAACAACAACTACGGCTTCCGTGTTGTCTGTTCCAGGTCTGAATAATAAAAAATTGCGCTCCGTGCAAGGAGCGCCCCAAGGGGCGCGAAAGAACGGAGCGCAAGCAAATCAGTCATCTTGAACGCTGCCCGGAATCTGTAAAATATGAATTGTTAATTTATGCAAGGCAATGACATTCGGAACAAAAACGAAATTCACATTATTGTAAAAAAATACGGAGGAATAATATGAAAAAGTTTAGGCTGGCATTTTTAGCCCTTGCCACATTGGCCCTGCTTGCCACAGGCTGTGGCGGCGGAGGTGGTGGCGGCTCCGATGAAGACGACGTAACGCCAGTAGCGGAAAGCAGCGGTGCAGGAGGCTCTGGCACTGGAAGCGGTGGCTCTGGCGGTGGTAGCGGAAGCACAAGCGTACCTGTAGGTTTGGTCTTTGTTCAGGGGACTACATTCAACGGAACAACAGCCGTAACCGGCTCCGAGGTATTCATTTCAGGACGCACTATTACAATACCAAATCTTATAGTTTGCGACCACGAGGTAACGCAGGCAGAATACCAGTCTGTTATGGGAGTGAACCCAAGCGGCTATTCTGGTTTGAACAAGCCGGTGGAGCAAGTAAGCTGGTACGATGCCATAACCTACTGCAACAAGAGGAGCCTTGCAGAGAATTTAACACCCTGCTACACAGTCAGCGGAGTTGACTTTTCCGGCAATGTTACGGTTCCCTTAAGTGATAATGCAACGTGGAATGCGGCGACATGCAACTTTAACGCAAACGGCTACCGCCTGCCTACGGAAGCAGAGTGGGAATACCTTGCGCGCGGTGGAAACCTTACCAACAATGGGCAGACAACCTACAGCGGGAGCAACACAATAGGCGATGTCGCGTGGTATGATATCAATGTTTATGATCTTGGTTCAAGCAGCCCAAGCTACGGAGCGCACCAGGTAAAGACAAAGAATCCAAACGGAAAGAACCTATACGACATGAGCGGGAACGTACGGGAGTGGTGCTGGGACTGGTGGAGCGACACAATAACTGCTGGCACACCGCCCACTGGTGCCTCTTCGGGGTCTGGCCGCATTCTACGCGGTGGCAGCTGGCACGGCGATGCGTCCGACTGCACTGTCTCCTACCGGGGCGGCGGCTACACGGGCTACCACGTTACCTACATCGGCTTTCGCGTTGTTCGTTCTAGGTCTGAATAAAGAAAATTTACGCTCCGTGTAAAGAGCGCCCTTAGGGGCGCGAAAAAACGGAGCGCAAACGCAGAATTTTTCTGCAAAATAAGGGATGCAGCCCAACAAACAACGTTAGGGCTTGGTGTCGCGTCGGGTTCCAGCCGCGTCAAACGCGGCGGCAGCCGGAACAACAACATGTCCAACAGCCCTACCTCCAACCGGAACAACAACCCGAACAACCGTCCGCCATCCCGGAACAAAAAAAACGCAAAAAAATCCAAAAAAAATGCAAAAAGCGGTTGACAGCGAGGCGCGGGTGTGGTATATTCATTCTCACCGTCGCAACACACGGCGGTACGAAAGCTTGAAATGCCAAGGGACGGAAACAAAGACATAAGTACAGCAATTGTACG
>CAMHDS010000128.1 GCA_946183925.1 uncultured Fibrobacter sp.
ATTTTTGCCGATAGGGAAATTTCTCCTTATGGTCTGGACGAAAATTCCGTGCAGGAAACGGAACGGTTTATCGGTGGTGGGCAGCTGGTGCTGTACGGCACCTCCGAAATTATCCGCCAGATGGAAATTGCAGGCAAGGACGGCGGCCTCAAGGATTCGCCCATCGCCGAAGACGGAATAACCATCGTGGAGCCTCTGGCGGGGCACTCGGGAATCGTTTCTTTTGTAGGCGGAAGCCATCTGGTGTTGCCCAAGGCTCACAGGCCTGCCGCAGAACGGCTTCTCTGTTACCTGCTCCGGGCCGACAACATGGACGCCTACACCCGACAGGTAGGGTTCTTGCCTGCTGACGAAAGCATCGTGAACATCTGGGGCAAGGACGCCCGCTATTCCAGGATTATCGAGACCATGAAGACCGGAAAGTCTTTCCCGAACATTCCGGAATGGGTGGCTATCGAAGGAATATTGATAGAGTTTTCCAATGCCTTGGGCGACTTGTTTAGGGAAGGTTCTTCGCGGGAGGCTGTGGAGGAACAGACGGTGGAATTGTTCTGGGATGCCCACCAGAAGATCAACAAGTCTCTTGGCTATGCCGATACGCTGGACAAAGCCCATGCCGTTTCCCATATCAAGAGCTTGGTGTTTGCCCCTGTTGAAGAAGTGACTCCTGAATCCATGACGGTTCCGGTCGAAGATGAGGGAGGCTCCATCTGGGTGTTTATTCTGGTAGTGGGCATTGCGGCTATTGCTGCCATCGCGGGCATGGCCCTGTCGGCCCTTATCAGGAAGAAGTAGCGGATGATGAAATTGTTCCGTTGCCTTGCGTTCTGTGCTTTTGCGGCAGCTCCGCTGTTTGCCGGGATAGACTTGGCACCTTACCAGACCTACGTAGATTCTGTTGTGCCGGGGTCCCGTCTCGGAATTTCGGTGCGTTCCCTCAAGAGCGGAAAGGAACTGGCGAACATCCGCGGCGAAGAAAAGTTTACTCCGGCGAGCACCCTCAAAACCTTGACCACGGCGACGGCCCTGCACTTCTTGCCCCTGGACTATGCTCCCGAAACGAAAATTTCTTTGATGGGAAGTGTCCAGCAGAAAAAGTTTTTGGGTTCGGTCCAGATTCGCGGAGAAGGGGACCCGAATTTTTCGGGACGTTATTATGCGGACCCCTTCTACATGATAGACGCCATGGTGGATTCCATCCATGCTCTGGGAATCGATACCATCCGCGGGACCATCGATTTGGATACGGGTTTTTATGACGGCCCCTGGAAGGCGGAACACTGGCGCAAGAATTTTTACGATGCTTGGTACGGTGCCGAAATCGCCCCGCTGGACTTTAACGACAATTGCACCATGGTCCGTTTCAAGCCCGGCGAAAAGGAAGGGGATTCGGCTATAGTCTCCATTGTGCCCGACGTGGGTTACGTGACGGTCAAGAATGACCTGAAGACCGTTCCCGGAAAAAAGAGAAAATGGACTTGGGCCTTGGAGCCTGACAAGTCCGTGATTACCCTGGGTGGAACTATCGGCATGGACGTGGATTCCGCAAGTCTCGTGCTCCCTATCCGTAACCCTGTGGGGTATTTCCGTGCGGCCTTCATGTACATGCTCAAGGAAAACGGCATTGTCTTCGAAGAGAACCACGACATTCCTCAGGGCATCGAAATCAAGCGGTTCATCTTTTCGGCGGCACCGTTCCTGAGTATTCTGGACGAAATCAATCAGCGTAGCCAGAACTACCATGCCGAAAGTCTTTTCCGCAACATGGGCGGCAAGATTCTCGGCAAGGGAAACGTAGAGAACGGAAAGAAACTGGAAGAAAAGTTCCTTACGGAAATGGGCCTGAGTTTCGATGATTTTGAAGTCTGGGACGGAAGCGGTCTTTCGCCCAAGAACAAGCTGAAACCCTCCGTAGAAACGCAGTTGCTGGCCAAGATGGCCCGGCACCCCAGAGGCGAGTTCTACATGAACAGTTTTGCAGGCCCGAAGGTGGGTACGGGCGCCAAGCGCATGACGGACCTGAAATACACGTGGCTGACCCGATTCAAGACGGGGTTCATTGGCGAGGCCCACGGCCTGGTGGGCTACCTGTTCCCTATGGACGGCGACACCTTGACGGTGGCCATGTACCTGAACGAGACGGGCAAGAACAAGGACGCCACCCTGAAAGACGTGCTGGATACCCTTTGGATGCGTCTTATCGCCCAGACCAACGACGATTATGCGTCACTCCTCAAGATGAAGGAGATGTGGCTCGACGCCCAGAATATCCGCGGGCTGGACGCTCGCCTGGAATATTTCTCCCGCAAGATGGAAGGAACGCCTTACTTGCTCGGGCCCATGGGCGAGGGGTACCTGGATTCCATCGAGACAAAGCCGCTAGTCTATATGGATTCCGTAGATTGCGTGACCTATATCGAGCACGCCCTGGCCATGGCGCTAGCCACAAGTGAAGATTCCCTTTTCAAGGTGCTGCAGAACATCCGCTACAAGGATGGAATTATCGATTACAGCCACCGCAAGCATTACCTGCTTGCCGACTGGGCTAGCGATACGAGGTTTACCCGCAAGCTTTCCATGCCGGGGGATACGGTGGTGGTGAAGACCATCGGCAAGAACGAGTTTTTCAAGAAGAAAAACCTGAAATACCTGGTAGATGGTAAGGATGCCGCCGACCCTGCCGTGGAAATCCGCTATTTGCCTTATGACAAGGCCCTAGAATGGGCTGGGCGTGTTTACGAAGGGCCCATGAAGGTGCAGGGTGTCGGACTTGTGGCTGCTATGGAGAATCTGGACGCCACTCACACGGGATTTATGGTGCTTACCCCTGGTGAGCTTCCCATGTTCCGTCACGCCGCTTTCAAAAAGCAGGTGCTGGAGATTCCCTTTAAGGAATATCTGGAAGGCCGAAGCGCCAAGAGCGTTCCGGGCGTTACTTTCTTTGAATTCGTGAAGCCTTGAGGACGGCCTAGTCGCCGTAATCGAAGGCGAGAATGGCCACCATCTCGTGGTCTCCGGTACTGCTCTGCGCAGGACTGACTTCGGATTCGTTATGCTCAAAGAGAGTCCAGGCGTCTGGTGCCCAGCCGTAGGGATTGGTGGTCAGTTCTTTGCCTATGGCGATTTCGGCGGCCTCTACGTGCTCCCAGTGGATGGGGCCTGCTGGGGCTTTGTAGTACCGGAGCATACCCAGGGCTTCCATGGATTCCGGATGGTCGTCCACCAGCTGATAGACGCAGTCCTTGTAGCTTTCGCCCCTCAGGCGTATCACGCGGTAGAGCCGTTTACGGCCCAGGAATTTCTGAAGGTCTCCGTGATGGACCTCAATCTTGCCGCCTTCGCCAAAAAAGACGGTTAGTTCGCGAAATACTTCGGAACTTTCGTCCAGAAAGGGCGAGAGCTTCTTGATGAGGGCGTTGATTTCACCTGGGGCCATGCCTTAATTATAGATAAAAAGAACGACGATTTGCGCTTGAAAAAAGAGAATTTACGTCAAAATGCAATTTATAATTAGAATTGATTAAATTTATTAAAATTATCAATTTTTATTTATAAAAAAGAAAAGGTATATTAATGGTGTAGAACAAGGAGGCCTTTATGAAGACGACACAAAAATTATGGATTGCTCTGGTTGCTGCGGTGTCTTTGGCCTGTGCCGGTTCTGACCCGCTGGAGGCTGCCATATCGGCGTATGTCGTCGATGAATTCGGCCCGCATTATGCGCAGTCCGATGCGACTATCCCCGTTGTAAACATACTAACGACCAAAACGACTAAGCAAGGCGAAACACTGGCCTGGGGATCGTTCTGGGTGTTCAATTACGAACTCCGAGGCGATACGCTGTTCTGCGTTTCAGGGGGAAATTACCCCGGTGTAGCTCACCTAAAAAAGCTAGACAAGGGAGGCTATGTTGTCACAGGTATAGACGTTGTCGAAGATGGCTCCCGCTACGACAAGAGCGCCAGGAAAATCTTTGGCGAATACTATGACGAATGGGTGAAGAACATGTCAAACAACGAAACCCTCCGCGAAAACAAGCGCACCGAGATGATTGGCGACTATGTTAAGGCGAAGGGTCTTTCGGTCAAGATGTATCAGGATAATGGCTGGGAGGCCAAACCCATTTTCCGTTAGCTACAGCACACCGTGGCAGGTACGGCTGATCACGTCGTCCTGCTGTTCCTTCGTGAGCGAGAGGAACTTGACGGCGTAGCCGGAAACGCGGATGGTGAAGTTCGCGTATTC
>CAMHDS010000129.1 GCA_946183925.1 uncultured Fibrobacter sp.
TATTTGGCGGAAAATCGTTTGGTTGTTTGGCGAAGTTTTGTTTGGTTATTTGGCGATAGTCTCATGAAAACAGGACGCTTTTCCAAAGAAATTTGGGTCTAAAAGAGCGCTTTTCCAAAAACAGCTTTTCGAATGAGGTCGGATACGTGTGTCAATCTGTTTTCTATTCTGACACTCCGGTTTATCCGTTCTGGGACTCCTCTTGCGCATGCGCGTGCCTATCTTTGTTTCCATTGAAAATGAATCAATAAAAGATAATCAATGGAAAAGAAGGAAAAGTATTACGAAGCCCCCTCAACAGAGGTCTTCGAAGTCAGGCAAGAAGGTATAGTCTGCGCGAGTGGCGGAGCTTATCCCCAATGGGAAGGGGAGGACATTTAATCTCTGGAGGACAATATGATGAAAAAAGCCTTATTGTTTCTTTGCCTGGCTGCAGGCCTGATGTCCTGCGCCAAGGAAGTCCTCAATCCCGAAAAAGAAACTCCCCAGAACAAGGGTGTACCGATGACCTTCGAGCTGACCGTTCTCGAAACCAAAGCGGCCAAGACCGGCTGGGTCGACGGCGACAAGATCTATGTCTTCTTCAACGGCCTGGAGACCAAATACCTGGTAATGACCTACAGTACCGGCACCGGCTGGTCCGATGCCTCGGGCGGGGGCGACTTGCTGGATACCGATTTCAGCGGCCTGGGCACGAAGAAGCTCACCGCGGTTCATTTCCCCGTTGCGGTTGACGTGACCTTTGCCGACGGCAAGTTCTTTTTCACCAGCGGCGGGAAGCCGGTGTACAACTACTACCTGTTCGAAACCGGCAAGACCTACACGGTGGACGGCACCACTATAACCGCCACGCTATCGATGGGCAAGCCTGCAGATATGGTGCAGATCCACGTGGCCGGGATCGAGAGCAGTGTTGCCGATTACACCTTCGGTTGCTCGAAAATACGGCCTGTCGCCTGCAAGAGCGTAGGTATCGACGGCACGATCACCGAGGATGTCCTCCAGGCAGGGGCCCGGCTGAGCGGTATCGCCGACAGCGACGGCGGCGTCTTCGCAGGACGGCTTACCAGCCCGGGAGCGGCTGGCGATTTTATTTTCACGGTAGCCAGCGACGACAATATCTACACCCTGACCCGCACGGGCAAAACCCTCACGGCAGGCACGATGTATAATTTCCCGGCGCTGAGCGAGACTGGCGGCACCAACTGGGCCGTGACCGACGCGTCAGACCTTTACGTAGACCTTGGCCTGAGCGTCAAGTGGGCCAAATGCAACCTAGGGGCCACCAATCCCGAAGATTTCGGTGACTATTTCGCCTGGGGGGAACTCCAGCCGAAAAATGATTATCAGTGGAACACGTATCTATACGGTTCGGATTACGATCAATTAACCAAATACTGTGACAACGCAAGCAGAGGAAAAGATGGATACACGGACGACCTGACGGTGTTGGAGCAGTCAGATGATGCAGCCTATGCCGCATTGGGGGGACAATTCCGTATGCCGACACAAGAAGAAGTGTATGAACTATGTACCATAGAGTACTATCACCCTGGAGAATACACAGTAACCTGGTGCGACGGGACTGACGTACAATACAATGGTACAAGTGTAAAAGGACTGATGATTGTCAGGAACTCAACAGGGGCTACCTTGTTCCTCCCCATCACCGGTTCCATGTCAGGGACCGACTGGTATTACAATGGATTCGGCTTTTATTTGTCTTCTTCGCTCTACTGGAACAATCCGTCCAGGGCGCTTAAGCTGCAATTACGTTGGGATAGTAGTGAGCGTTCTTATAAAAGGGTGGATGCCGATCGTGCTGGCGGCTCTTCAATCCGTCCCGTCCGCGAATAGTTTAATCTGTTGATTCTGTTAGGAATCCTTGTTATCTTTACAACGTGAAACGGGCGTTGTCCATACTTGCAGCAGCCACGCTCCTGCTGATGGGGTGTTCTTCCGGGAAGAAGGGAGAACGCCTTGTCGCTCGGCCCGATGAGATGCCGTGGAAGCCTCTTCAGGTTGAGCATCTAGCCAGTCTGAACAAGCCCCGGGGGCAGCATCGCACACTTATGGCGGGTGGAGAATTAGTGGTCATCGGCGGACATACGAATGGATTCAAGCCGATTGAGACGTTGGAATACTACAGGGACGGCGTCTGGCACGAAGTGCCGATGCACTACTCGCACGACAACGGTTTTGCGCTCCCGCTTCCGGATGGGACCGTCATGATCGGCGGCGGCAGCGCCGAGGCTTTCGGTATCGGACAAAGTTGGGGCGTAGAAATCTACGATCCCTCCTCCCACAGCACACGGGCTCTCGGCATCCTGGACCGGAAAAGGACATTGGCATCGGCCCAGGCCCTGCCGGACGGGCGGGTGCTCGTTGCCGGCAACTGGTATGCCGATGACGCCATCGCCATCTTCGACCCGGTGACAGGCTTTTCAACGGTAAAGGAACTCTCTTCCGGGTGGGAACGGCCGTGGATTCTTCCGGCACTGGAAGGTGAATACCTGGTATTCGGCCCGGAAAGCAATTTCGGCGCCCCTGCCGGTGCGCTGGTGGAACGCCTGCTGGGTGATGCCTATCAGGAGCCTCTTCTGGAAAAATGGGAGGTGCTTCTCAATCTATGGGCAAACAGTCAGTTTAGCTGTATCGGCGGAAAAACCTATCTGCTTTCGGCCAAAAGAAGGGACAACGGCGAGATTGGGCTTCTGAAAGTGAGTGACGGCATCTTTTCGGAGGTGGAACTCGATACTCCCATCCCACTGGTGGACAAAGAGGGAAAGTCTCTCGATTGGTTGGCGCCCATTCAGGTGGACCGTCCCAAACGGCAGGCGTGGATGCAGGCTATCGACCGGGACGGCAGGTATTTCTTCGCCCGTATTGATTACAATGCCGTCCTGGATGGAGGAAGCGCTTCCGTGGACCTTTTCAGCGCAACGTGTCCGCAAAGAAGGTTGTTCAGCGGACTTGCACTTCTTGCTCCGGACGGGCGTCTGGTGCTGACAGGCGGTGTGGGACAGGATGAACGGAAATCAGAGATTGCCGAGGATAATTTCATTACTTCGTCGGACGTCTGGATGTTCCATCCCGAGCCGGTAGAAGAGGCCGGATTCCCATGGGGCTGGCTGGTCGGCGGAATCCTCCTGCTTGGCTGTGGCTCTGCTCTTCTGTATCGCATTTTGCGCAAGCGCCGTCTGACTGCAGAAAACGGGCCGGAAGTCTCCGGAGCCGACGCCAATCTTCGGACCGACCTGATGACACGGATGTCTTCTCTTATCGAAGAAGAGAAGCTTTATCTCCGCAAGAATCTACGCATCTCCGACGTCGCCTCCGAACTGGCGACCAACAAGACATACGTAAGTGCTATCTTGAACAGTTTGTCCGGGGAGAAATTCACCTCGATGATCACCCGCCACCGCATCGAGTACGCCCAGCGCCTGATGCGTGAACATCCGGATATGCTCCTGGACGATGTCGCCGACGAATCCGGCTTCTCCTCCCGCACCTCTTTTTTCCGCAATTTCAAGGCGCTCACCGGCATGACTCCGCAGGAATGGAAAAATAAAGTATAGCCGCCTGGACGCTCGTGGTAGTTCGGATTCGCCAGGAAAGCATTGAGCGCCCGCCGGTAGTCCTATATCCACGCCACTTGTACCAATGATAGAACGCCTCAAATAACGACGTCTTTCCAGACCCATTGGGTCCTACCAAAAGAACTAACTTTGCGCTTCATCGCATCAATTCAATAAGTGTTTCACGAACAGTCTCCCATGCAGAAGTCGGGTCGTAGGATATTCCTGGTCGAAGTAATTTGACTGTATCTCCGGTAAATTCCGGATCCATCATCTTCTCCTCCATATTGGCAATGAATTGCTTGTATGTTGGGGGCGTCTCCACAACGAATCCAATATAGCGTTTATAGCATCGAACAATCTCTTCCGGATTCACTTCAACATTCTGAAGTGCATACGCAAGGTCAAATAGGTCGCGGCCTTTCTTGCGCTGATAAAGCGCTCGCATTTTTGTTCCCAGTAACTCTTCCAGTTTGTAGGTTGTGAGATTGCATGAACCAGAAGCCCAGAGGCTTTCATAAGAGAAAGGAATC
>CAMHDS010000130.1 GCA_946183925.1 uncultured Fibrobacter sp.
TTCGTACCAATCTAGAGTCTTGATGCTGTCCTTGTCGTACTTTACAGCCATTTTTTACCTATCAACTTACCTTTTAAAGACCTAAAAACGCCTTTTTTCGCCAATTTTAAGAAAATTTGACGGGCAAATCCGGACCACAAGCCGCAGTTCGCCCTTTTCCACAAATATAGAAAAAATTTTTGTCAGTGGGTGACAATTTGTGCAGTAATTGTGTACTATATGGAAAAGGATCCCTTTCGGGACCCTTTCTTTGTCTATGGAGTATAAGGTGTGGTTAGTTGAAGGTGGGGCAGGTTTCGTCACCATCATAGACGTAATAGTTCATGTTTTCGGAGGTGCATTTTTTCTTGACACCGTCCTGGCTGCAACCACCGTCCGTCTTCATCGTTCCGCTCATCATGTCGCATTCCATGGCAATTGCGGCTTGCATGCTTGCGGCAACTTCTTCACAATATGTGCCACCCTTAACACCGTCTGCGATAAAGGAGCAAGAAACCAGGTCGCCGGTAGGGCCGGTGACTTCTTCGCCGCCTTCTTCGGAGCCTTCGCCACCTTCGCCGCCTTCTTCACCGCCTTCGGAACCTTCACCGCTGTCGGTAGATTCAGTGTTGCTGTCGGCAGAGTCGGCACCGCTATCGGTGGAAGTAGTTTCGCTTGCAGAGGATTCGGGGGCCTTGTTGTCGTCGCCTTCGGTCTTGCCTTCTTCGTCACCTTCGGTGCCCTTTTCTTCCTTGGCGGGGCAGACCTTGGAGGGCATGCTGTTAATTAACATGTTCCACTGGCTGACGCCATCGCATTCGTAGGTGTCGGGACCATCTTCCACGATAATCGTTTCGCACTTGCGGTCGGCGTTACATTCCACATCGGCCAGGTCAAAAAAGGTGGGAACGCTCTTGGGGAGTTCGCCGGAACCGGAGTTGGAGGAACTGTCGTCGCCGCAGGCCACAAGACCGGCCATGGATACGAAAGCGGCAGAGAGAAAGATTTTTTTGGAAAGCATTTTTGCTCCTTTTTGAGGTTAAAAAGTTCGTTCTAAATATAATACAAGGGTGCTGTCGTTCGTTGTTTTTTTTTGTTACAATTTTCTTACATCTGTAATTAAGTGTTCACGGGGTGTTCCCGCTATGGTTCGACAAGCTCTCCACGATGGAGGGGGTAGCGGAAGCGGCAAGGAGATCCTCGCTTTCGCGAGGATGACGAGACGCTGAAGCGAGGGGGAGACTTCCCCCACCCATTCACAAAAAATTAAATTTCCAGTACCAAACATTTCTCACCTCTAGCCTCGTGCTCCGAGCCTTCAGCCCTCACCACTCACCACTCATCACTCACCACTCATCACCCACCACTCATCACTCATCACTCACCACTAATATGTATCTCATCGTCGGACTCGGAAACCCTGGAACCCAGTACAGCAACACCCACCACAACGCGGGCTTTATGGCCGTCGAGAAATTGGCCGACCCGAACAAGGACTGGAAAAACGAGCACAAGGCGCTTACCATGAAGGTGAACATCGCGGGGGAGGAATGCCTGCTGGTAAAGCCCCAGACCTACATGAACCTGTCGGGCGAGGCGGTGCAGGCCCTGATGACCTGGTACAAGGTGAAGGTGGACCATCTGCTGGTGTTCAGCGACGATGTCAACTTGGACGTGGGCCGCATCCGCTGCCGCAAGGACGGCAGTCACGGCGGGCAGAACGGGCTCCGGAACATCATCGAGCACGTGGGGGACAAGTTCCCACGTATCCGCTTTGGCGTGGGCAAGTGTCCGCCCAAGTTCGACTTGAGTAACTGGGTGCTGGCAAAGTTTTCTCCCGAGGACCGTCCCGTTTTCGAAGAGGCCATCGCGAAAGTTCCCGCCCTGGTGGAATGCTATTTTAAGCTGGGCATGGAAAAGTGCATGGAACGCTACAACGGCAAGTAGTGGGGGCAAGGTGAAAGCGTCGCAATTTTCGGAGAATGCGCAACTGCTGGCCTTTGTGCTGCAGCCGGGGCCGGAATGGCTACCGGAAGTGATTGACGCCCTGGAACGCACCTGGGGGCCGCTGCGCCATAGGGGAAAGCTTTTCGCTTTTGACCAGACCCCCTATTACACGCCCGAGATGGGGGAAGGTCTGTATCGCGGAGTTGTATCATTTGAAAAGGAAATCCCGCCGGAGACCATCGCTCTCGAAAAAGAACGGAGCAACGCTCTGGAGTTGACTATGGCATCTGCGGTGCGGCCCGAGGCCCGCCGAGTGAATATCGACATCGGCTACATGGACCTGGACAAGGTGGTGCTCCCCAGTTACAAGCGGGGCCCCTTCAAGCTCTACGCGGGCGGCGGCGTGTGGCTGGACATGCTCTTGACTTATGCCAAGGGACAGTTCCACCCTACGGCCTGGGCCTTTGAAGATTTCAAGCGGAATCCTTACCAGCACGACTTGCAACTCATCCGCGAGAAGTTCAAGAAGATGGGTGGCGGAAAGCACGAGCTAGGTGACGAGAAGTCTAACTCGGGTAACGTTTCGTCGCGGGACTTGTAGGGGGAGAGATGGCAAGCGGAAAGAAAAGAATCGTGATTTTGGCCACTGGCGGAACTATTGCCGGCGTAGGCGAGCCCGGCAAGAGCACTGGCTATGTTCCGGGGCAGATTTCTGCCGAAGACCTGGTAAAGTCTGTGCCCGAACTTTCGGAATACGCCGAAGTCACGGCGGAGCAAATCTGCAACGTGAATTCCGACGACATTACGGACAAATTATGGATTAAGCTTTCGAACCGCATTCGGGAATTGCAAGAAGACGAAACCGTCGATGGAATCGTGGTGACCCACGGCACCGACACCATGGACGAGACGGCCTATTTTATAAGCCTTACGGTCAAGTGCGAAAAGGCGGTAATCTTGACGGGCTCCATGAAACCCGCTACGGCGAAAAATCCCGATGGCCCTGCGAACCTGCTGGGAGCGGTGCGGGCGGCGGTGGGTTTTGCCATCGACGACGACCCTCCGGCAAACCTGGTGTGGGTGTTTTTTGCAGGTGAACTTTTCGATGCCCGCAGCGTGCAAAAATGCAGCGCCTCGGCCATAAACGCCATGGGGGTGGACGCTCCCGGCGAAGGCTCCAACTGGAACGCCCTCAAGGAGCAGAACTTTTTTGACGTGTCGAAACTCCAGGAACTGCCACGGGTGAACGTGGTCTATTTTACGGTAGATGCAAACCCCAAGGTGCTGGAATACGCCTCCTGTGTTTCGGACGGCCTTGTGATTGCGGGGGCGGGCTCGGGCGAGTTCAGTCAGGCCTGGGCCAAGGTTCTGGAACGTATCGACATTCCTGTGGTCATAGCGAGCCGCACCCATCACGGGCTGGTGACATTGAACGAAGCTCTTGCCCTCGGCTGTATTTGCGCAGGGAGACTTGCGCCCCAGAAGGCGGCGGTGCTGTTGAAACTCGCCCTCACGGTAACAGAACGGGTGGACGACATTAAGCGGGTGTTTTCGCTGTAGGCTTTTTTTACGCTTTTTTCTAGCCCCTAATCCCTAGACCCTAGCCTCTTTTTTTCTATATTTACCACGCAAAAGAGGTCTATTATGAAACTTTTGCCAGAAGCTTTGACGTTTGACGACGTCCTCCTTGTTCCCGCTGAATCTTCTGTTCTTCCGGCTCAGACCGATGTGAGCACTCAGCTCGCCCCGAATATCAAGCTGAACATTCCTATCATCAGTGCTGCAATGGATACCGTTACGACGGCTCCCTTGGCTATTTCCCTTGCTTTGCAGGGTGGTCTCGGCATTATCCACAAGAACATGTCCATTGAAGACCAGGCCGAAGAAGTTCGCAAGGTCAAGCGTTGGCAGTCCGGTATCGTGACCAATCCGGTGACGCTCGATGCTGACGAACCGGTGTCCGCTGCTTTTGAACTCCGCGCCCGTAACAAGGTGAGCGGTTTCCCGATTCTTTCCAAGGGTAAGCTTGTGGGTATGCTCACGAGCCGCGACCTCCGCACCGTGAGCGACATGAACGTGAAGATCCGTGCCGTGATGACCAAGAATCCGGTGACGGCAAGCCCGAAGGTGAGCCTCGCCAAGGCGAAGGAAATCCTCGCCGAAA
>CAMHDS010000131.1 GCA_946183925.1 uncultured Fibrobacter sp.
CGGGGGTTCCCGGGCGGACTTCAGATATGGAAAATCCCGCCCTTTCGGACGGGATTCTTTAGGTAGGTGGTGAATTAAATGCTCGGCAAGTTCCTCGTTTTAGCGTACTTCTCGTACTCGTCTAGGAGCTTCTTTTCGTTCCCTGTAAGTTCACGCTTACCGCTTACCGCTATGGTCGCCTGCACTTCGGAGCGAATAATATCTAACCAATGTTGTTTAGCCATTGCAACCTCCGCATAACCATTTATAAACCGCATACACTAATAAAGCAAACCACACCCCTATATAAAGAAGATACTCGTTATCGCTCATTCTGTTATTGCGCATATTACCCCCCTATCATATTATGAATTCCTGCAATACAAAATCCCAATGCAATCATCATACAAGCTAAAGAGGTTTTGAACTTCCCGAACCACAGAAAGACAAACCCGATAAGAGTAAAGCAATTACAAATAAAAAACATATCTTACCTACCTTTGAAAGAAATTTATTTCTCTCACCCATATTATGCACCCGTGACACAGCCCCGTAGCCCCCCATGAACAATCGGGTGACCCCACGCCCTCCAGCGGGCGCCCGCCAGTCCCTCCAGCTTCAGACCAACGAAAAAGCCCCCCTTTCGGGAGGCTTCTGTTTCTTTGTGGAGTTTCTTATTCGGGCTTGTCTTCCGTTCCCTCGGGCTTCTCTTCGGTGCCACCCTCGGGCTTCCCGTCCTCGGTTCCCTCGGGCTTCTCGGGGTCATCGTCCTCGGGCTTCTCATCGTCATCGTGGACGGGGAACGGCACCGGCACCGGCACCCTGATGGTCTTCGGTTCCTCAAAGAGCCTGAAGACGAACGCCACCGCTGCAACAAGCACCACGAGCCAAGAAATGCCCAATTCTACGAGCGACTGAATACTTTCAGCATCAATCTTCGCACCGCCCATAATGGCAAGAATGAAGATAGTTGTTTTTGCCACCAATGCGATAGCAATAACGATAGTCAAGAAGCCAATTACTTTTTTCAACATAATGAACCTACCTTTTAAGGGTTAACGAGCCGAACCACTCGGCTCTGTCTACATTATATCCCCCTCGTAGCTCCCCGTAGCCCCCCATGAACAATCGGGTGACCTCACGGGGCTACCTGTGGCACCTGCTGCACCTGCTTCAGATACAGAAAAGCGCCCCTTGCGGAGCGCCTTGGAGATTGTTGCGGAGATGATTATTTTTTAATCGTGCTTGCGTGGCATAATGACCTCAAGCCGTTTAGCCCTCGGGATAGCGCTTTCAATCTTGTCAAGAATACTATTAGTAATTTCATCGCTTGCACAGATGGAGTTTTTCATTACTTCCAATTCTGCACTACTAAACTCAATTTCTACCATTTTTACCTACCTTTGAGAGAATAAAAAATTCTTTCCCTCACCCATATTATGCCCCCGTAGAGCCTACCCGTAGCCCCCCATGACTACCCGGGTCAACCCACGGAGCTACCCCGGGGACGGTGGGCGCTTCCCGGTCTCCGCCAAAACGAAAAGCCCCGCCCTTTCAGGCGGGACTCGTCTAGGTAGGTGGTAACAAAGTCCTAAAGACCGATGTCACTCAGGATAGCGTCCAACACTTCCCCGATGTATCGCTCGTCCTCGTCAATGTCCACGGGAATCTTCGGAATCCACATAGTGCGCTTCCCGGAGCTTGCCAAGAGGCTTCTGTCCTTATTTACCTCAAGGTAAGCCTTTTTCCCGTTCTTGTAGTATTCGTAGCTTTTCCCCTGCTCGGTCATAGAGGTAATGACGGCGCTATCTTCAGTCCTGATACATTGGACTTTTTCGCCCTCAAATTCTTCGCAAATGGGCAAATCGGCACCCATCGCAAAACCGACCAAAGCAAGTCCACAGATTAACGGCAAATTTTTCATAAGGTTTAACCTCCGCAATGTCGGGGAACTGAATTGTTCCCTCACCCTCAATATGCCCACTCGGTGCTCCCCCGTAGCCCCCCATGACTACCCGGGTCAGACCACGCCCGAACTGCCCCCGCCTGCGGTCCCGCTTCAGATACAGAAAAGCGCCCCTTTCGGAGCGCCTTTTTTGTTTCATTGCGGAGTTGCTTATTTTACTTTCACGATTGCGTAGCGTCTAGGGTTGCTTTTCTTTCCCTCGCAAATAGTGACTGAGTTGTACCTTTTGCCCATCAGTTCATCATAAAGCCCCTTTAGCATTTCTTTCGTTACGCTGATGGAATAATTTGCGCAAGCGCTAGTATATGATGCGTAAATAGTGTAACGCTTGCCAAATGATTTCTTTTCAATAATAGAATTATTTACCGCCTCAATGAGCTTTAGCGATGCATCTTTCAAGCCACTTGCTTCGCCCATAGGAACGATAGAGGGAATATTGTCAAAATAAGAGGCGCCAATATCAAGCACGATATATTTTGTTTTCAGTTCTTTCTTTTCAGTATTCATATTAACCTACCTTTTAGGAAAATTTATTTTTCCTCACTTCCCATATATCCGCGCGGTGCTTCCCCGTAGCCCCCCATGACTACTCGGGTGACCCCACGAACCCCGCTGGCGCCCGCTCGCTCCTCCAGGATAAAAATAAAAATGCCCGCACCTTTTACAGTGCGGACAACTCCATATAAACCAAATTTTCCGTTTAGCCGTGGTATCCTGTCAGTCTCATTTTCCCCTCTCTTGTTAAAGGTTTAAAAGTAGTGGGGGATTCTCACCCCCGTTTTATTAGACCACTTGGGCGTTATCTTCGCACCACTGTCTGAAATAGCATTGCTGTCTCGAAGTGGTTGAACTGAAGTTCGCCAAATCCTTAGAGCTTGCGCCCACTTTCACAGAGACAATAGTGAAGTAGCTCTGAAGACAAATCATCTTGTTTGCCGTATCGCGAACCACCCACGAACGAGTGTTGCGGATTCGTTCCACCTCTTCAAAGATTGGCGTTTTCGGGTCCTGCAAGCTCTTGAGGTAATCGCTGAGGTCGTTCGGCTCCGGACGTGAGCGGAGGGAGGAATCCCCTATTGAACCCCCATAAGTATCTCTATAATTAGGCAATTCGTTGTTTCTCATTTCGTACCTACCTATCTAATGCGCCTCTCTAGGGCGGGCGCTTGCCCCTACCTATTACCCATATTGCCCCATCGGCTCCCCCCGTGGCTCCCCATGAGTACCCGGGTATCTCCACGGGCTGACCTGATGGCTGCCTGGCGGAGGCTCGTCCCGCCGGCGGTTGCACGAGTCCGTCGGGGGTGGGCTGACCTTAGTGCTCGGCTGTGCAGTGCTCTCTTGTGCATCTTGACAGGCGTACGCTCCCCCGTGGCTCCCCATGGGCAGGACGGGTGTACGGACGGGGGCTCCCTGGTGCAGCTGTCTGGGACCCCGGGAGGCGCCGGCGAGTCGGGGCGTCGGGCAGTCGCTACAGGGTGCTACACGGGTGAGCAGGGGTGCTCGTGTGAGCAGTGACCTTATGGGCATATACGCCCCATTAGTTTGTAAGGGTTTAGCACTCGTACTTTTATTGCCAGTGCATCGGAATAGTGGTTCCCCCGCGCAGCCCCGCCAGGTAGCCCCGCCAGGTAGCCCCGTGAATAGCCCCTCTGGTAGCCCAGCGGATAGCCCTATGGATAGTCAGTGTGATAGCCCGGGCTGCAGGCGCGTACATGGGGGTATATGGTGGAAGGCCCGGTGGGAAAAATTCAAATAATTTATTAAGGTACGAGATTGTAAATTTTACTTTACAGAAGCCCTTTCGTTTTCCAGAAAAATTTTGGGTAGGGGGGTATCCGCGTTTCCCCGGGGTATATCCAAAGGAAAACACAAAAGTTTCACCCCCGGGGGTACCCGGGTGGCCTCTTTTTTCATCAGGGGGGTGTACCGGCTTTTCAAAAAATGTTCGGGGGGTACCAAAAAGGTTCCCTGTGTGATATACTTTGTATGTAACCGGGGTGTTGCGGGGGATTACCCGGGTTTCTTCTGGAGTCTCTTGAGGATTGCCCGGTATAGGTCGCATGATTCGTGAGGTAGCGTGTCGATGTCCGTGGGGACGAGGGTACGGTTGAGCCAGGCCT
>CAMHDS010000132.1 GCA_946183925.1 uncultured Fibrobacter sp.
TGAACTCCACCGAAGCCATGACCGCAAACTTCGCCGAAATCGACCAGGGAATGCTGGCCGGACTCTGGCGCAAGTTCGAAGCAGAAGGTGCCGGCAGCCTGTGGTACGACGTGACCCACAAGCCGCCTGGAACCATCGAGTGGGAATAAGGTAAAGCGGTAAAAACATTAGCTGTTTTTAGCCAAGATTTGCGATTTGAATTCATGTACAGCATTTGCCTAGCAACCTATAATGGGAGAAAATATCTACGGCCGCAGTTAGACAGCATTCTTGCGCAATTGGAAGAAAACGACGAATTAATCATATCCGATGACGGTTCAACTGATGGAACCATTGACATAATTCAATCCTACAACGATTCTCGAATCAAGCTTTTCTATAATCAGAGACATGGTGTCGCCAGCAACTTTGAAAACGCCTTGAATCATTCTACAGGCGATCTAATTTTTTTCGCCGATCAAGACGACGTTTGGCTTCCCAATAAGATCTCTACAATGGAAAAGTTCCTCAGAGAAGGGAACTATGACATGGTTATGTGTAACTGTTCACTGACGGATTCAGATTTAAATATCACAAAAAGAAAACATTTTGATTCCCAATGGCCTATGAAAAAAAGTATCATCGGGAATCTTATCAATAACAGTTGGCTCGGCGCCTGCACCGCTTTTACACCCAAAGTTAAAGAAGCCGTCTTGCCATTTCCAAAAAATGTGGTTGCCCACGATTTATGGATTTCTCTCTTCGCCCAAATTCACTTCCGGTGCGGATATCTTGACGAGGTCCTCCAACTTTATCGTAGACATGAAGGAACCGTTTCATTTACGGGTAAAAAAAGCACTAATCCTATTGGATTTAGAATAAAATATAGGCTTTATCTCTTCGCACACCTTTTTTACAGAAGCATCCTATTTACAGCTAAAAAAATCAGCCTTCATCAAACCAGCGCTGCAGAATAATGGCCGCAGCGGCGCAGTCAATAACCGCCTTGTTCGCCTTTTTCTTTTTCACGCTCCAATGGGCCGTTTGCTCCTGGGCCTGTACGCTGGAATAGGATTCATCCTGGGTGTGGATTTTCATGCCCGGAAAACGCAGGGCCAAGTCCTTTACGAAAGCCTCCACCACCACGTTCTTGCCGTCCTTGCGGCCATCGGGGTGGTAAGGCATGCCCACCACAAATTCATCAATCCTGTTGTCCTTTACCAGCTGGTCCAGGCGTTCAAAAAGGTTGGTGGTCTTGCAATTGATGGTTTCCCGCGGGAATGCCATGCGCAAGTCGGAATCCCCGAAGGCGATCCCTACCCTATGCTCGCCATAGTCAATACCTAGGTAGTTCACGGTCTACTCCGGATAGGCGCAACAGCGGAACCCAATGACAGGAGACTTGTAATATGCCGAAGCTCCACGGTAGGCCGTGGTCTTGCCCGTCAGGAACACCACTTCAATGTGGTCCGGAACGTACTTGAGACCGTTACTAATGGATTCCAGCCATTTATCCCCGCCGTTTTTGTATTCGGAATAAAGGGCGTAATCAGTACCGATAACGGCACCTGTTGTATCCTGAACCTTAAAGAACTGCAGGGAATCCTTAAAATCCTTGGTCCGCAAAAGTTTGTAGAGCGTCCTCGTGGTATCGGCCTGGAATACCGTATCCACCTTGGCTCCTTCACGGTAGAGGAACACAGAATCCTTCACATATTCCAAGCGGGTAAAGTAAGGGAACGAACGGTTTGTACAATAGGCAATGTCTTCTCTTTCCAAACCATTAAACACCTTGTAACTCCCGCCCTTCACCACGGCAGCCGAATCTTCAGAACGGCCCTTTGCCCATTCCTGAAGCTGTCCCGGGAAATCCCTGATGCCCATGGGATTCACACAACGGGGATTACGCAGGGTTATGTCATTAGCTCCTACAGAATCGTTGGTCGCCACGTTGCAATAACTGAACAAGTATTCCGTAGCATCGATTTCGTCTTCTTGCAAGACTCCGTACGAAAGGGCTCCGCCAGAAAGGCAGACCCGCTCCCAATCCCGCTCGTTACAGAGACTCACCTTAAATCCGCTAGCCGAAATGGCTTCACATGTGGCCAGGGCTTCGGAGTACAGCACATTGTTCACAAACTTGCCGGAATCATCCTGATGTTCGAACCGCTCCATGCAGAAAACAGAATCCTTGGAAATAGACACCGGCAAAAACTTGTCCGGGCATGCCAACTGTTTTGCAAGGCTCCCTGGAGAAATGGCAATGGTATCTATCAACGCTACCGAGTAATAACCCGAGCTGTCTACAGCACGGACCCTCAAAATTAGGGTATCTCCCGGGGAAACCCACCGGATTGTATCCGTCACAAAGGAACCACTGGAAGAAACCTTCATGGTATCGGCTTTCAGAGAATAGAAGGTCGTGTACCGATCCGAGCCGCCCACATCATCGTAGGTCACCCAAGATTTCTTGTTCTTATCGTACCAGTCTACCACGTAGGTGTTAACCAAGTCAAAACAATGACTCCATGCGCATGTATCCGGTATAAATAAAACCGTATCCACAAGGATTCCATGTTTCGCGTTCGTAGGGTCTAGGCTTCTACTCCAGAAAATCCTCAGGCGGTTATTGCTATCAAGCCGAGCCATTCCAGGAAACAGGGTATCTTCCAGCACATAAAGTTTTGTGGGCATCAAGGGAGCTATGGAATCCGTGGTCATGAACAGCTGGTAAGATTCCACCGTAGCCACGCCCTCATTTCCGGAGGAATTTCCGCTGGAATCCCAGGACGAGAGACCGATGTTGTATTTGGACTCTGCCTTCAGGCCTTCAAAAAACACGCGGAAACGGTTCAGGGTATCTTCATCAAAGTTGAATCCTCGTCCGTCAATTACGGCAAAGCGCAGATAATTCTTGACATTGTCCCCATGACCGACCCCGTCTACCCATACGGAATCGTCGTTTGCACGAATCCTGGAGTGGCGTTTGTAAAGGGTCTTACCTGTCAAGTCTACGCCATTTGGAGAATATAGATGAATACTGACTTTCCGAAGATCCTCATTTTTATCCGGCGAATAAAGCACAATGTTATAACCCACAATAGGGCCCGAAAGCTCCGTCGGTTTGTAGAAATCCACCTGGTCCGTTGGCCTGTACCACTCTATCATAGCGCCAGTCGTCCATACGGAATCGTAGAGGCTCACCCGAGAAGGGGGCATATCATCGCCAAAGTGCAAGAACACACGTTGCACCGCTCCTGGGTCATCGTTGTCATCATACTCGCAATAAAGCGCCACCTGAAGACTATCGTGGGTATCAAGATAGTCCTTCGCATATTCTGTCACATCGATAGTGTCGTAAAGAGCCTTAGTTCCCTTAGGGTAATCATACTTGGCTGTAGCTTTTTTAATCTGGTCTGACGATACAGCCTTGGAAGTGTCGTCCACTACCGTAGTGTCCACCCACATGTAGATGCGGGCTAGGTCTTCGGTTTCAATTGGATAGCGTAGTCGAATGCGGTAACAGGCTGCCGTATCGCCTTCGGTAGCACAGGACCGAAGCACACTCACATCAGAGGCTTCCCTATCGAACAGGAACTCCACAGAACTGTCGTCATCGGAACATGCCATCAAGGAAACGGCCAAAAACGCGCCCCACAGGGAGAGCACGACAGGCCAAAGCAAGCGTCTTCGACACAGGTCTTTTAGACCGCAAAAAATCATCTACTCACAATATAGAAAAATGGGCTGTTCCAGAACAAACCCACAATTCGCCACAAAATAAAAACGGCCGCTACAAGAGCGACCGTCCAAATCGAAACAAAATCGAATTAGGCTTCTTCGGGGTAGACAGAAACCTTCTGACGCTTTGCATCGAGGCGTTCGAACTTCACCTTGCCGTCAACCAGGGAGAACAAGGTGAAATCCTTGCCCATGCCCACGTTCACGCCACTGTGGAAGTGAGAACCACGCTGACGAACGATAACGTTGCCAGCCTTGACGACTTCGCCCGCATACTTCTTAACACCAAGATACTTGGCGTTACTGTCGCGGCCGTTACGTACTGAACCTTGACCTTTCTTATGTG
>CAMHDS010000133.1 GCA_946183925.1 uncultured Fibrobacter sp.
ATCCTTCCGGCAAACTGCCGATGACCTTCCCGCTGGACTACTTCGACGTTCCGTCAGCCCGCAATTTCCCCTATGATTATGTCGATGGGAACCAAAGTGAGACGGAGAAGGCCCTGGCGGACCTCTTTGGTGGCGCCCAGCCCAAAAAGAATGTGGATTACACGGATTATGAAGAGGATATCTGGGTGGGCTACAGGCATTACAATACCCGTGGCATAGAGGTCTCCTATCCCTTTGGTTTCGGCCTCAGTTATACTACATTTACCTATTCCAAACCCGTTGTAAAGGCAGGAAAGGATGGTTTCACCGCTTCCATTACCGTTACCAACATTGGTTCTGTCCCCGGCAAGGAAGCTGTCCAACTTTATGTAAGCGCCCCTAAGGGTGGTCTTGAAAAGCCTGTTCGCGAATTAAAGGCTTTCGCCAAGACAAATAAACTCGCGCCTGGTGAGAGTCAGATACTTACCATGACCGTGTCAGCCTATGATCTAGCATCTTTCAATGAAACCGCATCGGCCTGGGAGACCGCTGCAGGCAGCTACAGCGTCCAGTTCGGCGCATCAGTGGAGGATATCCGCTGCACCGCGTCCTTCAAGCAGACAAAAGCACAGTCCTGGTCCGTGAACAACGTTCTCGCTCCGGCCAATTAATTGTCATACTGAACGAAGTGAAGAATCTTTCCATGAAAAAGGAAACGAAAAAACGGCTGATTACAATAGCTGTACTGATTATCACCGGCGCTGTCACCGGGTTTGTAGTGGAAGCATCCGTCATTAACATCATTGTTGGAGGCAAGTGGTTTTAGCTATGAAAAAGACTCTCTGGATACCGCTCTATATCGTAGTGTTTATCGGATCGGCCGTCATCTTTGGGCCGATGGTTTACAAGGCCTATACTTCCGACGAAACCTCGAAGGTTAAGTGGAACGACTCCGTGGGAACCGTCATGACGGATTTTTCCTATGGCGAGAAAGCCGGGAATAAGTTCGACCTCTATCTTCCTGCCGACAAGTCGCGGGATCACTATGGCCTGATTGGCTATTTCCATGGCGGTGGATTTCACGGCGGAGACAAAGAAGGTGACGCGCCCATCCTTAAATGGCTTGCATCCAGAGGATACGTTGCAACCGGTATCAATTATACCCTCAACGTTGATGGAGACCCTTCAACCAGCATCCTCAATATGACGCTGGAACTTAAAGAAGGGATGAAAGCGGCTGTCGCCAAGGCCGAAGAACTGGGATATCATATTGACAAAGTAGCCACCGGCGGTGGTTCTGCCGGTTCCCTTCTTGCCATGGTTTATGCTTTCCGAGATGCCGATGATGCACCCGTCCCGGTCGCTTTCACTTTTCAGGCAGCGGGACCTTCCTTCACTGATCCCCGCGAATTCGGCCAATGCAAGGGCTTTGAAACACCTGAGGACAGAGCGTCTGCCATGAAATTTTTCAATGTATTCCTCGGCCTGGACGTTCAGGAAGAAGATCTTGACAACGGAGCGTGGATGGAAAAAATCAAGGTGGTTTCTCCCGCCCTGCAGATAAATGAGCATTCGGTTCCCATGCTTTTTTCTCACGGATGCGTAGATCACATCGTGCCCTACAACCAAGCGGAACATCTTCTGGAAGCGCTTGACAGCTATCACGTTCCATACGATTTTATCCAGTTCGACCGCGGCGGCCACAATATGGGCTGGCAGCCTAAAAAACAGCAGCAGTTCCTGAATACCCTGAAAGAATACTTGAACCGTTACATGCCGTTATGAAGAAGTTGTTATTGACATTTGCCGCCATTGCAACGGTCATTCCCTCCGTTGCCCAACCCCGGCTGCGTCCGGATAACATTGACGAAGTCCTCGGAGCCATGACCCTGGAGGAAAAAGTCCAACTGCTGGTAGGCGGTGCCGTTGCCACCTTTAAGGATGGCGTCCCCACGGGAACATCGGCCAGCGTGCCGGGTGCGGCCGGCTGCACAAGGCCTATAGAAAGATTGGGCATTCCCGCCGTCATCCTTTCCGACGGCCCCGCCGGGGTACACATTGACGCCACCCGCGAAGGAACGGACAGAACATTTTACGCGACGGGCTTCCCGGTTGGAACGCTCCTTGCCAGCTCCTGGGATGTCAATCTGGTGCGCGAAGCCACGGCCACCATCGGCGACGAAGCCCGCGAATACGGTATCGACGTGATGCTTTCTCCGGGAATGAATATCCATCGAAACCCGCTTTGCGGCAGGAACTTCGAGTATTTCTCAGAAGATCCCGTCCTCTCCGGAAAAATGGGCGCGGCCTATGTGCTGGGGCTTCAGGACGAAGGCGTTGGCACTTCAGTGAAGCATTTTGCGGCCAACAATCAGGAGTCCAACCGTTTCCAAGGAGAGTCCCGCGTGAGCCAAAGAGCGCTGAGGGAAATATATCTCAAGAATTTTGAAATCACTGTAAAAGAAGCTCAGCCTTGGACTGTGATGGCATCCTATAACCGCCTCAACGGTCCTTATACGCAGCAGAACTATGAGCTCCTGACCACCGTCCTCCGCGACGAGTGGGGCTTCAAGGGGCTCGTGATGACCGACTGGGGGATGAAGGACGGTACCGTTGAAGCCGTGAAAGCAGGGACGGATCTGATGGAACCAGGTGAAGAGGAAGAGATGAACCGCATCCTTGCCGCCGTAAAAGACGGGCGCATAACTCTGTCCGAGATTGACCGGAATGCCCGCAGGATTCTGGAATTGGTGGTGAAAACAAATACCTTCAAGGGATACAAGTATTCCGATGCACCGGACTTGAAAGCCCATGCTGCAGTTGCCCGCCGCGTTGCCGGAGAATCCATCGTGATGCTCAAGAATGAGCATACGCTTCCCCTTGTCGAAGGTACTAAAGTGGCCCTTTACGGTATTTCGGCCGTGAATTTTGTGGCGGGTGGCACCGGTTCAGGCAATGTAAACAAAGCCTACGTGATTCCGCTGGACCAGGCGCTGGAAGAAAATGGATTCGTCCTGGACAGGGACCTTCGGAACTTTTACAACGAGTATAAGCTGCATCAGGAGGCCGTATGGGCCCTGGAGTATGCCGATGATCCTGTCGGCATGGGCATCCTCCGCTTCAAGGGCAGCAAAATCCCCGAACCTGAACTTCCCGGGCGGGCTTTTGAGGCCAAGGCCAAGAGCAGTGATGTGGCGGTGATTGTCATCGGCCGTAACGCAGGCGAGGCCATTGACCGAAGGCTGACGGACGATTTTGAACTGACGGAGACTGAGCGTAAGCTTCTCCGCAGCGTATCCGACGCCTTCCACGCCCAGGGAAAGAAAGTGATTGTAGTTCTGAACGTTGGCGGCGTTATCGAAACGGCTTCCTGGAAGAGCCTTGCCGATGCCATCATCCTTCCCTGGTCTCCCGGCCAGGAAGGTTCCCGCGCCGTTGCAGACATCCTCTCCGGTAAAATCAACCCTTCCGGCAAGCTTCCGATGACCTTCCCCGTGAGTTATTTCGATATCCCTTCGGCCCTTTCTTTCCCTTACGAGTACAACAAAGACGGCAAACTGGGGCCGATGGAAATCCTGAACGGCGTTCAGTCCGATGAGAAGAATGTGGGCTGGACTTCCTATGACGAGGGTATTTACGTTGGATACCGCCATTACACTACTGTGGGCAAGGAAGTATCCTTCCCCTTCGGCTTCGGCCTCAGCTATACCTCCTTCGCCTATTCCAAGCCGGTCGTCAAGGCCGGGAAGGATGGCTTCACGGCCAGCATCACCGTGACCAATACCGGCTCCGTGGCAGGCAAGGAAGCCGTTCAGCTTTATGTTTCTGCGCCATCCGGTGGTTTGGACAAGCCTGCCCGCGAGCTCAAGGCCTTTGCCAAAACGAAGGAGCTGAAACCCGGAGAGAGCCAGACCCTTACGATGGCCGTGTCGGCATACGGCCTGGCATCCTTCAACGAGGCCCAGAGCCGCTGGGAAACAGCCGCCGGGACGTATAATATACAGTTCGGTGCCTCCGTGGAGGACATTCGATGCACGGCAAAATACAAACAGGCCAAGGTACAGTCCTGGGCTGTTGACAATGTGT
>CAMHDS010000134.1 GCA_946183925.1 uncultured Fibrobacter sp.
CATCACGTTGGTCTGCGCGAACGTGAACGGATCCTTGATGGAACGGTCCACGTGACTCTCTGCGGCCAGGTGAATGATACCATCGACATGCTTATCCTGCATTAATTTGAGCACACCCTCGAAGTCGCAGATATCCATCTTCACAAACTCGTAATTGGGCTTATTCTCGATATCCTTCAGATTCGCCAGATTCCCCGCATACGTGAGTTTATCCAGGTTAATAATGTGATACTCAGGGTACTTGTTTACAAACAGGCGTACCACATGCGAGCCGATAAAGCCCGCGCCGCCGGTGATGATAATCGTCCTTTTCATCTTATTTCACAGGAATTTTTACAACCACTTTTTTCACCTCCTTGGACACCCCATCCACGGCCAGACAAGGCTCATGAGCGTCCTCCGGGAACACCAAAACGAAGTAACCATCGCCCACAATCACGTCCGCGCCGGGGCAATCCAGATACCGCGCAACATCCTTTTCCTCATTGTAAGCGATGCTTTCAGTAACCTGCGCAAGCGGCTTGCACCGAACAAGTTCCGTACCCACGACGCAGAACTGAATATCGGCAAAACGCTTGTGCGCTTCATAGCCCTTTTCGTTCACCAGACGCGTGTTATACTCGCTGATAATCACCTTAACTCCGTTCTCCAGAAAATAGGTGCCATTCTCTACATTGGGTTTTACGTTTGCGATGTAATCCAGTGCCGTGTCAATGGCCGGCGTGAGACCCTTGTACAGGCTCACATTTTTGATATGGTCAAAAATCATACGTGTTAGTTTAGCTAGTCCACAAATATAAGAATTTTCGTATCTTTGTGCAAACTTTCAGCTGTATGATTCAATCCATGACCGGCTACGGCAAGGCCGAAGCTACGCTCTCCAGCGGCAAAATCACCCTCGAAATCCGCACCCTCAACGCCAAAAGCGCCGACATCAACATCAAAAGCTCCCTCCTCCCCAAAGAGAAGGACCTTGAGGTGCGTAAATTATTGGCCGATAAGCTTGTACGCGGCACCATCGACCTGTATATCACCTTCGAGCCCGCCGCCGGCGAGGGCAGTCACAGCATCAATGCCGAGGCCTTCCACGAGTACTGGAAGAGCGTGGTATCGGCCCTGGACAAAGAGACCGTTTTCACCAAAACCTTCCTGAAGGATCCCGGCGTGGGCAGCATCCTCGCCAGCTCCATCCTTCGCCTTCCGGAGGTTGTGGATGCCCGCAAGGCCGATGTCATCACGCCCGAAGAATGGCCGCTGGTCGCCGCCGCGCTGTCCGATGCCCTGTCGCAGCTCATGGCCTATCGCGCCAACGAAGGCAAGGCTTTATATGCCGATGTCACCTCCCGCGTGGCCTTGATTCTTTCCCTGTATGACCAGGTGGAAGCACTTGAGAGTGAACGCGTTGCCTCTGTCCGCGAGCGCTTGAGCAAGGCCCTGGAAGACCTGGCCGCCAAAGCCAACCCGGAGCGTTTTGAGCAGGAGATGATTTTTTACCTGGAGAAGTACGACATCAACGAGGAAAAAGTCCGCCTCCGCCAGCATTGCAAATACTTCATGGAAGTTATCGACTCCGAGCCCTACCCCGGCAAAAAACTCGGCTTCATCATCCAGGAAATGGGCCGCGAAATCAACACCACCGGCTCCAAAGCCAACCACGCCGGCATCCAGCAACTCGTCGTCCGCATGAAAGACGAACTGGAAAAAATCCGCGAACAAAGCATGAATATCCTGTAGGCCACCCCTCCCTGCGCCCTGTCATACCCAGGCTCCCCCTCCCTGTCATACCGAGGCTCCCCCTCCCTGTCATACCGAGGGCGTAGCCCGAGCGTATCTCCTCCCGCTGGTCACTAACCGCCTGATACTCAGTCACATCCTTATAATCCTCGGCTCCCATTTTTGCGCCGAGGATTTTCCATATCTTACTCTGTACCAACCACTTACCGACCAGCGCTTTTGAGCCCGATCGGTGTTTAAAGCACACCTCCCCTGTCCTGAACCACCTCCAAGGCCTCGCCCTGTGCTTTAACTACCCTTTTAACATCCGCTTAAAGCACACCTACCCCGTCCTGGACCGCCTCCAACGCCTCACCCTGTGCTTTAACCATCCTTTTCACACCCGCTTAAAGCACACCCACCCTGTCCTGAACCACCTCCAACGCCTCACCCTGTGCTTTAACGCCAGGATGTTGCCGGAAGGAAAGCGGAAACCCTCTTGGGCCCTTTAACGGAGCCCGAGAGGGTTTTCGCTAGCCGCCTTGCTTCGTATTGCAAGGCGGTGGTTCCGTGCCCACTCAGCCGCCGCACCTGGTTGTGTGCGGCGGCCTCCTTCTACTTCACCGGGGCCGGATGTCGTGCTCCCAGAGGACGCGGCGGACATCCTCTGGGCGGAGTTGAAGACAGCGGGCCAATTGGGCTACGGAAGTGTAATAGCTGCGGAATAAGTAGATTATCAGTTTGGCTTGCTCGACAGTAGTCAGGGCTAGCACCTCCTTCTGAAACCACCGCCCGGCCACATCGGTCACACAAACCTTGAACTTGGTATCATTCTGCCAAACGTGGTTGTTCAAGACCAGTTTTTGGTACATTTCCGCAGGATTCACCTCGGCAATTCTCCGTAAAAAATAGGCCTGATTGCTCCCTAATGCACTTTCCACATAGGCACAATCGCATGCAGAGGCCGGGACAATCCGGCCTTTATCATCAACCAGCCAGGGTACGCCACTCAAATCTTTATGAGTCCGGAACAGTACTTCTTTTTCCCGGTGCGTCAAACTACTCACGGACCGAACTTCACCCGCAACCATACCCCGAAACGAGGACCATGGGTAATCCTCAATGTGGAACCCCAAGTCCATTGCATTCCGGAGAATGTATGCCAGGGCATTCCGCACATACTCGTCTGTGTCCAAATACTGCACACTGATACGCGTCCGGGCCATGACCTGCCTCTGTTCATACTTCTTGGCCAGAAACTGGGAGTGGCGCTTCTTCACGAACTCGCCGACAGCCTCGGCCCCCTCCCAGTTTACTGCCAACACGGCACAAAGCCCGCGCGTAGCTAGGACTATCTCGCTCACCACCAGCGCATTTGCATCCAACGCGCCCAGGAAAAAACTTTTCTCCAGATGGTCGAAATCTTCATCGTCCTGACATAACAACACTGACTCCGTACCCTCCAAACAGACGTGAAATGGGTACACTCTCGCGACAGAGCCGTCCGGCAAAAGTCGTTCTACAACTCGCTGAAAGGCCATGTCTAGCTAAGTCTGCCACCCAACCCGCCGCCAAAACCGACACCAATCCCCGGCACCGGTGCAGGCCTGCCGCTAGGCGGAAAACTCCCTCCGCCCGGGAAACAATTCATTTTCATAACGTAGTGATTTCCAGGATGTCCTTGCCGAACTTGTCAAACATTTTCTCGCCGAAACCCGGAACCATCGTCAGTTCTTCTTTGGTCGATGGCTTCAGGTCCGCAATGGCATACAGTACCCGATTGTGTAGGATGAAGAAGGGCGGCACATTCATTTCGCGCGCTTTGGCCCGACGCCAAAGAATCAGATCCTCGGCCAGTTCCGGATGCGGTCCCTGGTAAGGTTCGGCCTTCTGCCGGACAAAAATTTGGACTGACAATTCGTCTTCCAGTGAAGCGTAATCACTGAAGAATTGGGCTTTTCCATCATCGCCGATGGTGATTTTCAACAAGGTGTTCATACGTAAACAAATTTTAGGGTTAAATACTATTGAGCACCCCCTGAAAAGGGTTTGCAGCAGGTCTGGCGATAACCAGATCGCTGCTGCAAACCTAAATACTGCGCCTGGTAAATACAAGGTTCGGTTGAAAAGAAGTGTTGTTTCACATGTTTTTTCTGCTGTTTCAACCGATTATACAGAAAAGATTATTTTTCTACCGATTTTTCACGGCC
>CAMHDS010000135.1 GCA_946183925.1 uncultured Fibrobacter sp.
TCATTTTTGGCTGTTTTTGCGGGCTTCGGTGTCGCTTGTGACTTCTGCGCCGTCACTTTCGAGCAAAAATGCGGGTGCCGGTGCTGCGCTTGACTTCCGCGCCGTCACTTTTGGCTGTTTTTGCGGGCGCCGGAGTCGGTTGTGACTTCTGCGCCGTCAATTTCGGCCAAAAATGCGGGCACGGCGATTGATAATAGTATCCAAGCAGATGTTTAGTAATGTTTAAGTTCTTTTGAGGCGAGCAATTGCCGGATTACCTTTTCTCGAACGAATATGGATGTGGAAATCTGAAAAGATGTCAGGCCGAATTCCCGATGCAGGATAATGGCCAGTTTACCTTTGTCCTGATCGGATAACTTGCTTAATTCTTGTCCTCCAAATCGCTTCTGAAGCGTTTGATTCACAATAATTTCTATTTCGCCTTTGTTGAATTCGGCTATTTCCCCCAGTCGTTTTGCAATTTGAAAATATACTTCATAGTCTTTGACCAAGGCTGTCTGAAGGTCTTTAGGAGAGGGAAACAGTCTGTGTACAAGTGAGACGTCCACAAACGAGTTCGGGAGCAAGCCCATGTAAGGATGGATAATCCAGTTGTCGGGAATGTCAGTTTCGCTGCCGAACAGTTTTGCAAGGCGACGTTTGGACATATTCCCGGCCGGAGTACCTGCAAGAGCCTCGGGAATCCCGGAATAATAAATCCATCCTGATCCCCAAAGATAGTTTCCTACAAGCCCCAGTCCTTTCTCCAAGGGGTTCCGGAGAACGTAAAGGATTTCAGCTCTCATTTGCTCCTGACTATCAATTCTTTCCAGGTTGAACCAATAGTCATCCGGAAGTTGTGGATATCCGTCTCGAATGAGCATGGCCGATAGTTTTCGCTTCAGATAGTCAAAAGCCTCAAGGCAATTTGCGCCTGTACCGCTGAGAATAATGTGTAAATGATTAGGCATCAGCTCAAAGACATAAATCTTAATGGAAAACTTCAAAAAGATCAGTCCCATGAGAAGCATCCCGTAAGCAAATTCGCTTACTGAGTTGAAAATTTGGCCGTTTTTAAGGCCGTCAGTGCTAAGGTGGTAATATCCCTTGCCCATTGCGCGGTACTCTTCCCGCTCTTTTTTTCGACTTGTATTCATGCGGCGAAGAAAAGAAGAATTATCCGTGTAACAAAATGTTAAACGTTTATTTTAAAAAACGCCATTTTAAGCTGTTCTGCGGCCGTTTTTTCTTTGAAAAGGAGCCAACAATTAATGCAAATAACTTTTCCGGTAATCTCAATCGCTTGTTTTTCAATGGTGTAGATTCGCAAAACAGGTACGGCAAGATTTGTACACTCTTTCGGCCGATATTGCAGGTGCCGGTGTTGGGCGTGACTTCTGCGCCGTCACTTTTGGCCGATTCTGCGGGCGCCGGAGTCGGTTGTGACTTCTGCGCCGTCACTTTCGGCCGTTTTTGCGGGTGCCGGTGTCGGCCGTGACTTCCACGCCGTCACTTTTGGCCGATTTTGCAGGTGCCGGTGTCGCTCGTGACTTCTGCGCCGTCATTTTTGGCTGTTTTTGCGGGTGCCGGTGTCGGCCGTGACTTCCACGCCGTCAATTTCGGCCGTTTTTGCGGGCGCCGGTGTCGCTCGTGACTTCTGCACCGTCAATTTCGGCCGTTTTTGCAGGTGCCGGTGTCGGCCGTGACTTCCGCACCGTCACTTTCGAGCAAAAATGCGGGTGCCGGTGTCGGCCGAGACTTCCGCGCTGTCATTTTCGGCTAAAAGTGCGGGTACCGGGGGCGGCTGTGACGGTTGTTACGGGAAAAATGCATAAAATACAGGCGAGTGGCGGTGGGAGGAAAGGTATTCGGGGAAAAATGCTTATCTTTGCGCACAAGGTTTCCCTAACCTTGTAACGACAGATGTACGAGGTCCTAAATAAAGTAAATACACCGGCGGATGTCCGGGAACTGTCCCTGAGTGAACGGGTTCAGTTGTGCGCCGACATCCGACAATATATAGTGGAATGTTGCGCGCAGAATCCCGGTCACCTGGGCAGCAGCCTGGGTGCGGTGGATCTGATTGTGGCGCTGCACACGGTATTCAACACCCCTGAAGACAAACTGGTCTTTGACGTAGGACATCAGGCCTATGCCCACAAGATCATTACCGGGCGGAAGGAGCTTTTCCGGAAAAACCGGACCCGGGACGGGATCAGCGGCTTCCCCAAGCGGGACGAGAGCCCGTACGATGCCTTCGGCGCCGGGCATTCTTCCACCTCCGTGTCGGCCGCGCTGGGCTTTGCCGAGGCCGCGCGCCTGAAAGGGAGCGGAGAGAAAGTGGTGGCCGTGATCGGTGACGGCGCCCTCACGGGCGGCCTGGCCTGGGAAGGGCTGAACAATGCCGGCGCGTCCAAGGCGGACCTCCTGATTATCCTGAACGACAACAACATCTCCATCGACCAGAACAAAGGCGGCCTGCACGACTACCTGCTCAAGGTGACCACCAGCACCTTATATAATAGGATGAAAAACAGGGTCTGGAGTTCCCTCGGAGAAGGCAAGACCCGCGACTGGCTCCAGAAGCGCGTGATAGACACCAAGTCCAACCTCGTGCGCAGCAGTGGGGGAGCGCTGTTCGAGAGCCTGGGCTTCCGTTACTTCGGCCCGGTGGACGGAAACGACTTGGAACAAGTCACCACCACCCTCCAGCGCCTGAAAAACCTTCATGGCCCGCGCCTGCTGCACATCCATACCCGCAAGGGCTGCGGATACGCCCCGGCCGAGGCCGATCCCACCACTTGGCATGCGCCCGGGAAATTCAACCCCGAGACCGGAGAAAGGATCAAGACCGTGTATCCGGCAGACCGCTATCAGGACGTCTTCGGGGAAGTGCTCATCCGCCTGGCGCAGGAAGACTCCCGCGTGGTGGGCATTACACCTGCCATGGCCACCGGCTGCGGCATGACCCAGTTTGCCAAGCTGTTTCCGGACCGCTTTTTCGATGTGGGCATAGAGGAAGGCCATGCCGTCACTTTCTCGGCCGGCCTTTCTGCCGGCGGCCTAAAGCCTTTCTGCAACATTTACTCCTCTTTCTCCCAGCGCGCCTACGACAACATCATCCACGATGTCGCCCTTCAACGGCTTCCCGTGGTGCTCTGCTTCGACCGGGCCGGCCTGGTTGGAGAGGACGGGGCCACCCATCATGGCTGCTTCGACCTGGCCGCCTACCGCAGTATCCCGGACACGGTGGTGTCGGCCCCCCGCAATGAACTGGAACTGAAGAACCTGATGTATACGGCCCTGCGCCAGGACCATGGGCCCTTCATCATCCGTTACCCCCGGGGCATCGGCGAGGGCGTGGCCTGGAAAGACGCTCCTTTCCGGGAACTTCCGGTGGGTAAGGGGGAAAAGCTGCTGGACGGCAAACAGGTGGCCATTCTGGGCATCGGGCCTGTGGTGAACCGTGCCCTGGCCGCAGCCCAGCGCCACCAGGCAGACTACTGGGTGGCTCCCGCGGTGTACGACATGCGCTATGTCAAACCCCTGGATGTGGAAATCCTGGAGGAAGCCGCTAAGTTCAAGGTAATCCTGACCGTAGAGGACGGTACGCTTAAGGGCGGCCTTTTCGGCGCCGTGAGCGAATACTTCGCCGGCCGGCCGGATGCCCCCATTATCAAGGGCGTAGGTATTCCGGACCGCTTCGTCCAGCAGGACAGCCAGAAGAACCAGCTGGCCGCCTGCAGTTTGGACCAGGACGGTATTTACGATCTTCTGCTGGGAATAATGAAAAATATTTGAATTTTTTTTGTCGATTCAAAAAAAGTTCCTACCTTTGCAGTCCTTTCAGCGAATGAAGGATTCAAATGAGCTGCCGATATAGCTCAGTTGGCCAGAGCACGTGATTTGTAATCTCGGGG
>CAMHDS010000136.1 GCA_946183925.1 uncultured Fibrobacter sp.
CACTAACCACTAACCACTAACCACTAACCACTAACCACTAACCACTAACCACTAATCATGCTCGACTTCTTGGCAAAATATCTCCGGTTCCCGGTAGCGTTCGTGCTCTCCTTCGTGGTGAGTGCGGTGTTCTTCCTTGCGGTGCCGGTGCTGAACGCCCTGTTCTTTGACAAGGGCGCCAAGGCGGAAAAGCAGCTGGAAACCGTCACCGAGGTAGAAGTCCTGGTGAGCGAGAAAAAGCCGGAGGTAAAACAGAAGGTCATCCGCACCATCGTGAACCCCAATCCCTTCAAGATATCCTCCAACATGGGAGTCTCCCGCAGCCAGAATTTCCAGATGGACTTGTCCTTGGCACGCGGTGCCGCAGGGGACGGCGTGGCCGTTGGCACGGGCTCCATGGAAAACGTGGTCTATGAGGCTGGCGAGGTGGACGAACAGGCCCAGCCTCTGAAAGAAGTGCAGCCCGCCTTCCCGGAGAAAGCGAAAAAGCTTGGCCTCTCGGGCTACGTGAAGGTCTATATCGTCATTGACGTCTATGGGGACGTGGCCCAGGCAAGCATCATGAGCCAGGACCCTGCAGGTTACGGCTTCGATACCGAAGCCCTGAAGGCCGTGCGTCAATGGAAATTCTCTCCCGCTAAACTTGGCGGTTACCCTGTGGCGCAAAAGGCCACGAAGGAGTTCCGCTTTGTCAAGTAGATTAGACGAAAGAACGCTCCGCTTACAGCGTCGCTACAGACGAAAGACGAAAGATATTTGGGTCTCGTCTCTCGTCTCTCGTCTCTCGTCTCTCGTCTTGTTGATTCTTTTTCCTGCCTTTTCTCACGCGGCCGAGGATTATTTTTTCAAGGCCAACGAACTCTACGACCAGGGAAAATTCAAGGAGGCGGTGCCGCTTTACCGTGCCGCCATTGACGAGGGCCGTTACGAGCCTTTCGCCTGGTTCAATTTAGGGAACGCCATGGTCCAGCTGGACCGCAAGCAGGTGGCCCTGGTGGCCTACAAGCGCACCGTGGAACTGTTGCCCACCTTCGAGAAGGCCTGGATGCTCATGGGGGATCTTTATTACCTGAGCGGAGACGTGGGTGAGGCCATCGCGTCTTATAACCGGGCTATTGAACTTGGGGTAGAATCGGACCACGTGCACTTTGCCCTGGCGGAATGCTACCTGAAGGGGCGCGACTGGACTTTGGCCCAGAAAAATTTCGAGCGGGCGCTGGCCCTGAACCCCGACCGCATGGACGCCTGGTACGGCCTTGCCGAAGTCTACGAGAAGTTGGGCGATTACGAATACGCCATCAAGACCCTGCAGAACGCTCTCCAGATGACCGCTACCGCTGGGGCCGATGTCCACTTTACGCTGGCCTATTACTACCGCAGCATGGATTCCACCAGGCTTTCCCTGAACGAGATGGAAAACGGCTTGCTGATGGACCCAGAAAATGTTTCCGCCAGACGTTACCTGGCCCAGATGTATGTGCAGAACAATTCCCCCTGGATGGCCATTTTCACCCTGGAAGAAGGACTCCGCCACAAGAAGGGCAAGGGCGATTTGAACCTGGATTTGGGACAGATTTACTTTAACCAGAAACGCTACGACGAAGCCTTCGAATGCTATATGAAGGCCTGGCTTGCCGGAAATTCCCAGGGCCGTATCGGCGCCGAGAACGTGGGCCACGTGTATTCCAACGCCGGCGACACCGAAAAGGCCGAAAGCCTTTACAAGCGCATCCGGGAAAAGAAGTAATTCTCTCCTCCGAAAGAATAATTAAGAAAATTCGTTTTGTTCTATGAAAACGGTTTTTTGTTTTATGATTTTTGGTAAAAACTGTAATTGTTTGCAAAAATGGCGATTTTCCCTTAAATAGGCCATTTTTGTTTTCTCAAAAAATACGCTAGAGTATTGTTTTTTTGTTGAAAAAAGTTTAACTTAAGAACAGATGAAATCGGTTTTTGATTATCAGAATTATCGCGAATTTATCCTAGACTATTACAGAGAGCGGAAGCGTTGCTCGTCGTTTACATGGCGTGGGTTTGCAGCACTTGCGGGTTTCGCATCTGGCTCATATCTCAAATTGGTATGTGATGGCAAAACCCGTCTTTTGGAAGAGGGTGCCAAGAAAACGGCTATCGCTATGGGACTTGTTGGGTTTGAGTTTGATTATTTTGTGCTAATGGTTCGTTGTGAGAACGCCAAAACGGAAAGAGAAAAGAGAAAATGTTTTGAAGAACTGCAGTCTTTACGGGCGGCAAGCGATGTTCGACTTTTAGGAAATGAGTATTATGCTTACTATGAAACCTGGAAACATTCCGTAGTCCGTGAGATGGCCCCTTTGATGCCAGGAGCGTCTCCTAGTGAAGTTGCCAGGGCTTGTAGGCTTCCGTTGACTGCCACCGATGTTGCTGAAAGTCTCCATTTTTTATTGGGTGCGGGATTTTTGACCCGCGACGAAAATGGAGATTACCACCAGACCAAACGTTCGCTTACAACAGGCGACATGAATGTGGTTTCTGTTGCAATCCATTCCCTTATCCGTAAAATGGGAGAGTTTGCTCTTGATGCCTTTGACGTATTGCCCATTTCGGAAAGGCATTTTAGCGGGCTCACGATGGGCGTGACTGAAGAAAGTTATAAGGAAGTGGTCAAGGAACTTGCAGAATGTCGCAAGCGAATAGTATCCATTGTATCGAAAGATAAAAAGCTAGAAAAGGTGTGCCGGCTGAACATACAATTTTTTCCATTGACGGAAAAAATGTATGAGGATTCGAACAAGAAGGGCAAAGGGGATTGATTATGAAAAGATTTGTAGATATGGCATTTTTTTGTGTATTAGTCGCCGTATTTAACGCATGCTCTGATGTTAAGGATACTGCCGGCACGGATGAACAGAGCGAGGGCGTTGTGGCCATTGCCGAAAAGACAGTTTCGGGCGTATCTCAGAAGGGGCCCTTTGTGAACGGTTCCAGTGTGACCGTTCAAGAATTGGATGGCGAAACCCTGGCGCAGACCGGTCTTGGATTCGAAGGGAAAATCAAAAACGACATGGGAGAGTTCTCGATAAACGTAAAACGGCTAGAATCCCAGTATGCCCTTTTGAAGGCTACCGGTTTTTACCGTAACGAGGTCACAGGCGAAAGATCCAATAGCCAGGTGACGCTTTACGCGCTCACGGACCTTTCCGACCGTGATGAGGTGAACGTAAACCTGCTTACACATTTAACATACGAACGTTCTTTGTATCTGACATCAACGGATTCCCTGTCCGTTAAAGAGGCGAAGAAGCGGGCTGAGTCGGAGGTGTTCAAGTCTTTTGAAATTGAGGGGGATTTCTCTCCTGCAGAAGACCTAAACATTTTCGGAGAAAGTGAACAGAGTGCGGCACTGCTTGCTTTGTCTGTTCTGATGCAAGGAGATTTGTCTGAAGCGGCGTTTAGTGAACGACTTTCAGATTATGCGGCAGATATCGAAACTGATGGAATATGGAATGATGTAAAGACTGCGACAGCTATTGCCGATTGGGCATCAAATCAAAGTTTGAATGGCGAATTGGCAGGGATTCGTAGCAATATCTATGCCTGGGGAATGCTTATGGGTGTACCCAATTTCGAAAAATATGTAAACAATTTCTGGTGGCAAAATTATGGTCTTGGACTTTGTGATGCCAAGCGTGAAGGGATGGTGAGGCAAAACATAAATGAATTGAGCGAAAGTTACGGGTCCTACTTTATTTGCGAAAATATGGCGTGGCGATTGGCGGCTGTGGTTGAGTATGATACCTACGAGCAGGTTTGCGACGAAGATGGAAAAATCGTAAAGGGAACGGTAACAGGAATTCCTTCTGAAAATTTGTTACAGTCATATTGCTTCCTGT
>CAMHDS010000137.1 GCA_946183925.1 uncultured Fibrobacter sp.
TTCTCTCTCCATTTTGTTCAAATCGCTGAAAATGGTTAACTTTACAAGCCAAACCACGTATATGCGCACACATTTCAATATCATATTGTCCGTTTGTCTGCTAGCCGTTTCCTGCATGGGTAAGCCGGATGTCATCCTGAGCAAGGTCATTGTATCGGACCAACTGTCCAACCAACATGTGACGGCCATTGCAGAGGACGAACTGGGATTCATCTGGGTGGGGACGGAGCGTGGCCTCAACCGCTACGACTCCCGGCAGTATCATCAATATTTCCACGAAGAGGCCGATTCGCTCAGCCTCCCTTCCAACGTCATTTCTTCCCTGTTCAAGGATTCCTCCGGAAGGCTTTGGGTGGGAACGGAATCCGGTCCCTGCTTCTACAGTCCTGAAACAGACGCCTTTGTCCGTGTCGGGGTGGAATCCAGAATTAGGGTGACATCTCAAATCTGGGAAAATGCCGAGGGCGAAATCCTCTTTAATATGATAGAGCAGCTCTGCCGGTATGATTTTTCCACAGGCTCTGCAAAAACCGTCATTGAGCATTTTGATCCGGCACGGGCCTTTGTAAATACCTGCCATCCGGAACCGGACGGCAACTTCTGGAGCGTATCCAACGGGCACCTCCGCCATTATAACGGCAAGACCTTGGAACTGATGCGGGACGTTGCCACAGGGGATAATTACACTTATTCGCAACGACTGCACGATGGCATTTTGGCACTCGTATCACCGCAAGGACTTCAACTTTTTGACACCGGAAGCAATCAGTTTGTCCGGCTACCCAATCCCATTGCGGGACATCCTGCCTTCAAAGATGCACATATCCTCCTTATCTATGAGATACAGGATTTGGCTCCTTTGTTTTTTACCGACAAGGGGCTATTCCTCTATGGCGAGGAAAACGGAAAGCGTGCCATGCTCCATGAGCCCAATCCTGCAGCATTCCTGAATGTTCCCTCATCAGAAATAACCTGCACCTTCCGCGACAGCCGTTACGGTTTATGGGCCGGAACCAGAGACAAGGGCGTACTGGACATCCAAAGATCCGGAAACAATCCCTTCAGCGCAAAATGGCGGTTGTCCCGCCAATTGGAAGGAGAATCCATAGTTTCCTTGTCATCCGATGCAGAGGGAAACCTTTGGAGCGCGAGTTCTTCCGGAAGGTTCTACCTGAGTAACCCGGACAGCGGACTTCATCAGGAACTGGAATCCCTCGACATTCCCGGGCGGAGCACCCGGGATGCGCTGAATGCCAGACTGCTGGTAGACAGCGAAGGTAGAATATGGCTCATCCAGAATGAGAGGCTTTATCAGCTCTCCCGCAAAGGGTTGCAACTTTCCGTCCAACGCAAGTACCCGGAGATTGTTCATCAACTGAATGGAATTGCAGAAGACGGCCACGGAAATATCTGGTTATGCTCAAGTAATGCCAATTATCTGTATAAACTGGAGAAGGGGGGACGGGAATTCCACCCGTTACAACTGCAATCGTTACCGGAACTGAGCTTCATCTCCTCTGTCCTTCCGCTGAGGGATGGCCGTCTTGCCCTGGGGCTTGCTTTCCGGAATCCGATCCTGTATAATCCCCAGTCCCAAGAGCTGCAGACCATCCCGCTTTGGGAACAGTCCGCTCCCGCAGACGTAGTGATGGACTTTGCCGAGGACTTAAGCGGAAAGCTTTGGATAGGGACGCGTCATGATGGTCTTTACAGATATGACCCGGCAACGGGGCTTTGTAGCAGAATGCCCGGGCTTTCCTGCCAGGAGGTCGTTGCGGTAGCGACTGACGGGGAAGGCAACATCTGGGCATCTACGTTGGACGGGCTGAACCGATGGAACAGGAACAATGGTATCATTCATGGTTTTGGCATGGCCGACGGCATTGGTGGAAGTGAGTTCAATGCTCAGGCAAAGGCCCGGCTCTCCGACGGCACCCTGGTGTTCGGTGGCGTACATGGCATCACGGCGTTCAACCCGGAAAACAAGAATGAGTTTGGCGTTTCACGCCTTGTGTTCGAAGATTTACTGGTTGACGGTCAAATGGTCACCCCTGGAAAATACATGGACAAAGTCCTTCCATATGATACGGAGGTTAATTTGGATTGGAGGGATGATTATATAACCATCTCCTACGCGGCCATGGATTTTGGCGGTAAACCGGTTTCAAATTACCAATACCGCCTCTCCGGATTCCAAAAGGAATGGGTGGATAACGGGACACGAGGCGAAGTTTCATTCTCCAATTTGAAGCCTGGTCGTTATACTTTGGAAGTGCGTACTGTTCCCACAACCCAAGATGACGACTTCTCATACGCCAGTCTTCCCATCCACGTCTCTCCCGCTCCTTGGAATTCATGGTGGGCCTGGACGCTGTATGCCTTGGCGTTCCTTACCTTGCTGTACTCCTTCTATGCCTATCGCGTACGGATGATTAAAGAGCGGGAAGCTGCCAAGCGTGCCCAGTTGGAAAAAGAACAGGAGAAGAAACTTAATGAGGTGAACATGAGCTTCTTCAACAACATCTCACACGAATTCCGAACCCCGCTTACCCTCATATCAGGCCCCGTAATCCAGATGGAAAAAGGCACGGCTACACCCCAGATGTTCTCTACCGTTAAGTGGAACGTGGCCCGGATGATGCGTCTGGTAAACCAGCTTATGGACTTTGGCAAACTGGAGCAGGATGCCCTGAAGCTCCAGGTGTCGGAGCAGGATGTCATCTGCCTTCTGAAACAGACCATCGGAGCCTTTTCCTTCAATATGCAGGAGAAGGGAATCCATCTTAACACAACCGGCCTGGAAGGCGAATTCAAATGTCCCGTGGATGCCGACAAACTGGACAAGATCATTTCCAATCTTCTGTCCAATGCCATGAAATACACGCCGTCCGGCGGCCATGTGAATATCGGCTTCGACGTTTTGGGCACTCCGGGGGAAAAGAAGATGCAGGTTACCGTGGCGGATGACGGACCCAAGATTCCGGAAGAGTCCCTCCAGCGTATTTTCGAACGCTACTATCAGGTGGAGAACCATCACAACTATGGAACGGGTATCGGCTTGTATTTCGCCAAGCGCCTGGCCGGTCTTCACCATGGCGATCTTACCTGCCGCAATCTGGAGAGTGACGGGCTGGTATTTACGCTTACACTTCCTGCCGAAGACGTTTACGAGGTGGCGGAAAAAGCAGAGATGCAGCAGCAGAAACTTCCCATATTTGCCCTTTCCGAGACGGATAAGCCCATCGAAGATGCCCAGGAGCACGACAAAACTGTATTCGTGGTGGATGATGATCCCGGCATCGTGAATTACCTGAAGATGTTGCTCTCGCCTTTGTACAATGTCAAATCGGCATTGAGCGCTACGGCAGCATTGGAGATGGTGCGTTCCGAAATGCCGGATCTCATTGTCAGTGACGTTGCCATGCCCGGAATGGACGGATATCAGCTGTGCAAAACCATCAAGGACGATTCTTCCCTCTGCCATATCCCCGTTATTCTGGTTACGGCAAAAACAACGGTGGCCCAACAGGTTGAAGGTCTCCAGCAAGGGGCCGACGCCTATGTGACCAAGCCCTTCGACCCGGAGTATCTGACGGCCCTTATCGACAGTCAGTTAAAGAACCGGGAACGCTTGCACGGAATCTTTGGAAAAGCGACAACCATTGAAGAGGTGGAAGAAAAGGCTCCCGCCCTGAATCCGCAGGATGCCGCCTTCATGAAAAAGTTTTACGAACTGATGGAAGCGGAACTGTCCAACGACGATATCAACGTGGACCAGTTTGCAGACAAACTTTTTGTCTCCCGCAGCAAGTTCTATTATAAAGTGAAGGCGCTGACGGGCGGCAGCCCCAACGCCTTCTTCAAAAC
>CAMHDS010000138.1 GCA_946183925.1 uncultured Fibrobacter sp.
ATAACGGGACCGTTTACAATCTGTCCGGCATACTTTCCGAGCAATCGTTTTCCGCAATTGTAGATAACCTCTCTCCAGAGACATGTTATTATTATGTCGCTTTCGTGAAAATCGGCAATGTAAGTTGGACGGGAGCTGTCAGATCTTTCATGACCATGGCCGGCGATGTTCCGAAGGGCGCAGTAGACTTGGGCTTGTCCGTATTATGGGCAGAAAAGAATGTTGGAGCTGACGCTCCGGAGCAATTCGGGGATTACTACGCTTGGGGTGAATTAGAGCCCAAGAAAGTGTACACTTGGGGAAATTATCGGTTTAACGGAGGATACGAGATTCTCACCAAGTATTGTACCGACGGCAGACATGGCAAGGATGGATTGAAAGACGACATCCTGATTCTTGAGCCAGATGATGATGTTGCCAGAATAGCATGGGGCAAGACTTGGCGAATGCCCTCGAAGGATGAATTTGAGGAACTGCTGTCAACCGCATCGGATGAAACGAATTACACTTGGACATGGACGGAAATCAACGGACACAAAGGTTGGAGCATTACTTACAAGGCCAATCAGGCTTCTATCTTCTTCCCGGCCGCAGGCTTTTATAAAAGCTACGCAGACACCTATTACCGGGATGGATTTTACTGGACGTCCTCGTTATACGCAAAGAATCCCCTGGCCGCTTGGGCTGCTTGTCACCAATATCAAGGGACGCGTCCCGCCATGGAGCACAAAGGCCGCGATCTCGGCTACCCGATCCGCCCCGTCATGGACAAGAACGGACAGTGAAGAGCGGTATCTTTGGGCGTCATGAGGCGTCTGTTTCCCTGTATGCTGGCCGTTCAAGTCGTATCCCAAATACGTCTCAAACGGCCGCGAATGTTTCACCTATGTTTCACCTGATGCCTTTTCGACTTCTCATAAATCATTGATTGTCGACATATTACAAGAAATAGTTCGAGTCTCGTTTTCCGCTCCAAACGCCTCGCAGTCCTGCGGGGCGTTTTTGTTTGTGTGGCAGTGCCGGGGCGGGGTTTGCACGCTGAGCTTCGAGAACAATCATTTGTTTTTGACACAATCTTGCACAAATGTCAAATTTTCTCTATTTTTGACACTTGAATGAAAAACTGTCAAAACCGAAAGCGAAAAAGAATCCTATGAAGTAAATTCGTATCGGTCTCTTCTACCGCCAACAAAATAACCCCATCCACCCCCAATCCATTCACGGGCGGAAGATATAACGTCTAATTCTTCCGGCTCATAGAATCAGCGCGCACAACCCATTCCCGAAACGAGTGGAGATTGACTACCCGACTATCCGCGCTGTTTTCTTGAGCCGATGAATGTTCTCGAGGATGATGGTGTTTGATTGGAGTAGGGACGGCGGCTAAGATTCGGCGGTTGGATATTCGGCGGTTTTGTTCTATATTTGCCCATGGTCGCTGATATTTGAACTTATTTGCGACCAGTAGTTCTTTGGCACATATTAGGTCTCACGATTAGTCCGGCGGTCAGGTCTTTTCTAGGTGGTTCAGCTGGTGTTTTGCGTCGTTAAAGAGCGGAGGTGAGCTTGTGTGTACGTGACCCACTCCCGCTACGAAGATTTCTTGTCATTTCGAGCGAAGTCGAGAAATCTAAGACATAAGCAACGGGACGAGTACGAAGTCCCTTGCACCTGAAACAACCTCACTATATACCCGGCGCTATCCAGCGGCGGATTTTTTATTGTCTATCAGTGAGTTAAAGAGGGTGTGGTTATCGGTTATCAATGAGGTTAAGAATGCTGTTCTGCGCCTGACATTTGCAAATGATGCAATTAATGATTAACATTGTGCATTTAGCCGAGCCTTTTACATCCACTTCTATGAAACTACATTTTTGCGCGTATGCGGCCCCAGAATCGGAGGTTCTTGAAATCGGACCTTATCGGGAAATCTGCCAAAGTCCCGGATCCTCAAATTTGAAGTATGGAAACCCGGGAGCTGCCGGGGGGAGTATTGATGATGATGATATTGTCGATGGGGGGACAATCTGATATGAACAAGTCGATTTATTGTCTGCTCGCCGTCCTGGTGACTGCCGCGGCGTGCAACCGGGGGGACCTGGGCAATCCGGAAGAAGAGGAAGTTCCGGCATCCAATGCTACGACCGTGACGGTTTATGCCGGTGGAGCCGGAACCCGTACGTCCATCCGGCAAGAGGATGGGAAGTATGTTGTGGGATGGAAAAAGGGAGATAACCTTGCCGTGCTTGAAGGGGTTCCAGCCATTGCTTCCATGATTGAGAACGATCCCGATTATCAAGGCGACTACGCCGGCTTGCTATACACCAGCGCAGAATTGGCGGCAGACACGGACAACGCCGAGTTCACGCTTGAACTTGAGGACCGCGAGAATGTGTCCGGTGAACTCCAGTATGTGGCCATCTATCCTGCCAGCGCAGCCATCGATGTGAACGAGGCGTGGGATTACGAAAAGAACAGGCTCATCGCCACGATTGATTTCCCCAGATTTCAACAGCCTACGGCAGACAGTTTCGACCCGGAAGCGGATGTCCTGGTGTCAAAAGTCGAGACCTGCCAGAATACCCGGCCCCAGAAGCTTTCCTTTGAATTCGCACGGGTGGGAACGATTGTCAAAATGGTCCTGAATGGCCTGCCGGAAGGATCGGTCATCCAGTCCGGCGGTGTTGAACTCGGCATTGAAGCCGGCTACTATATGAAATATGACCCGGTCGATGAGAAAATGATCCTCTCGGATGGTACCGACGGGATTTCCTTCTCTTTTGGCGAAGAGGGCATTACGGTCGGTGCGGACCGGACAGCGACGGTCTGGCTTCGTTGTATGTCCGGTGTTTCCGATCAGGTCGATCTGGAAGTCTATGGGAAAACTCCCGGTGGCGCCAATCTATACCTCAACCGACACGTCAACCTGAGGGCAAAAGGAAAAACCCTGGTATTCAAGGAAGGCGGCCTCACGACCTTCGCTGTCGATCTGCGGTCCCCGGATGTTCCCAATCCAGATGAGGACCAGATTGATTTCAAGACATTCAATGACAGCCATGACGGTGTCGAAGTCTGGTGGCCGCTTCCCGAAAACGACTATTTGCAGGGATACGACTGTTTCCTCAGGGATGAGGACGGGAACCGGTATGACTTGATGGGCACAGTCACGGATGGAACCGTGTTCAGGGCATCCGTCAGCAGCGGCCTGGCACCCGGCGCATACACCCTGTACGTCCGCGCACTGGCTGTGGATGGAAAGATTTCCCAGCAGGACTATGTCGAAAAGGAATTGGAAATCGGAAATCCCATCACACTCAGCATCAGTTATGTAACAGCGAAGAACTCATCGATGGGCGACGATTTCGACCTGGCGCTGGATTACGCGTATGATCAGACTTATCTGGATAAGTTCAGAGGCTTCTATTTCTATCTCAGGTATCTAGGCTGGCATGGCGGATCCCCCAACCATTTTGACGGATATATGTCCAACAATGGCGGTTGGGCTATGTGGAACTACACTTCCAGCACCTGGTCCAAAGTAACCGTGAAGACGGTATCGAGTTATACCCTCCGGGATTATCAAGTTTACGCATCCGACAGCGGATTCATCGACGGGGACCCGGGCACGGCAACTCCCATAACAGGCACCAGCACAGGGAGTTACGAGAAATCATACGATTTGGGCAACAAGAAGTACTTCCTCATCCTGGGTACCTCAGAAGCGGGTACTAGGATTCACCTGGAAGAAATCTCGCTGGAGTACTACAAATAGAGACTCCTAGGTTCTATTTCGCCCGCAGGTGTTTTACCTGTGGGCGAAATTTTTGTCCGGCGCCTTGCAAGCGGCGGTTTTTTTGTTTATGGGGG
>CAMHDS010000139.1 GCA_946183925.1 uncultured Fibrobacter sp.
GTACCATGTACACGCCAGCATCGAGGCGGGAAAGGTCCATTGCCGCTGCGGTCGTGCCCTTCAGCACGACTTGGCCTCGGAGACTTACGATTTCGACGTTTGCATCACCACGGATACCGCTGAAAGAAAGCGTACGGTTCGTAAGGGTCGCCTTGGCGGAATTTGTCTTAGCTACAGTCTTGACCATGGGGTCTTTATGAATCCAGCCAAGATCAACCAGGGTGAAGGTTCCATAGGCTTCTTGGGGACTATGATTCTTCAGGCGGATCTTCAAGCCGACGGACTTTTCCTTGGCGACGGTAATCGGTTTTTTATTCTTGTCCCAGCTGTCCTGCTTGAAGTAGGACCAGACAACGTTAAGGGTCTTCATTCCCGAGGTCGTAGGGAGTAGTGCATACCAGGTGTCGTAACCGTTGACCTCTTCGTCCCAGGAAAGTTCCATCTCGAGCGGTTGCGTACCATTCCACCGGTAACTAATACAGTAACCGGGATGGCTGGAAATGTCCATCGCAGATTTGTCTTTGTGCCAGTCAAAACCAAGACCGGCAATTGCGGGAGTAGAGGAAGATCCGCCCGCAGCGGACATGGTTACGTGAAGTCCGCCATATTCAAGGTTTCCGTTGGGGATGATGTCGCCGTCTTCATCGGTCATAATCAGTTTGTAGGTACCGTCATCATTTTTCGTAATGGGTTCAAACGATATCGTCTGACCATTTTCGGTATCGCCGGCATAGGCATACCACCAACCGGCGTTGTTACTGTAGCAAGCTGCAGTGTAGTCGTCAGTAGTCTTGTTGCAGGTAATGGGATCATCCGGCATCTGGACCTGGTAAGCGTCGACATCCATATTCCAGAGGGAGCCCTGGGCCATGCAGCCCTGGGCCATGGCGAATCCCGCTGCAGAAAGCACAACGGCAGGGAAAATAAATTTTGGCTGTTTCATAAACACTCCTTAACCACAAAGTTTACATCCCAAATATATCTTATTTTATACAAATCGAACGACAAAATACTTTTATAGCAAAAAAATATTGCACCTGTGACGGGTTTCACGGAAAAATGCATAAACGAAAACCCCGACCTTATGGGTCGAGGCTTATTCTGTCAAGGCGAGTCGCTTGACTTATTCTTCGAACATCATGTTCTCTAAAGGAATCAGTCCGTGACGGACCACGAAGCAGCTGAAATTCAATGCCGAGATGAATTTTTCGAAGGTTACGTCTATCCCGGTTTCTGTATACGTAAGCGTATTTCCTTCGCAGCTGACATTGGTGATGTCTTCCTTGCCGCGATGGCTTTCGCATGCCTGAAGGAACAAGTCTGAGTCGACTCCTACATAGGTTTCTTCCCAAAGGACCATTCCGCCCTCAAGATAGGTCGCCTTGACGGTGGCCGCTTTGCTTGCGTAGAGAGCACTTAGGTAGGCAATGTTCCCTGCGTAGTCGACTGTGCAGGACTGGGCTTTTTCGTAGGAGCCGCTTTCTACCTGCTTGATGTAGTTGTCGCATGCGCTGTTCACGTAGGTCTTGATTTCGTCAAGGGTCCTCTTGACGTTGCTTTCGGCGGTGGCGATTATCGCTGTGTCCGAGCACGAGACGTGAGGATTATCGAGGCTGGAGTAAGACTGCTTTATGGCGGCGCATTGCTCCTGTATCACTTCTTCAAATAAGGGTTCTGTTGTGTGTAACTCGTCCCTGACTTTCATTTTTCCCGAAATGTCAATTTCGGAAAAGGTGATGTAGGGGTCCATTCCTTCGGCGCTGGCTGTGCTCACATAAACGACTTTAGAATCGGTCGCGTAGACTTTGCATTCCTTATTTAAAAAGTCATCTAAGGTAGCGCTACGTTCGTGAATCAATTCCCCGTAGTAGCCGCCCATAGTGGAGGACGTGCCTAGGGAACCTGTTCCCGAAGAGGATCCGTCACATGCCCAAAAGGCAAACGGTAAAGTAAGCAATGCGAGCTTGGTGAATTTCATTTGTTCTCATTCCTTTTTGTTATTCGGTCACAAATTCAAGTTTGCTAAATCCACTCGGCAGGTCGCGGGTGGGGCGGCCGCCCTTGGTCATGCAGTGGAGCGTTGAACCCGTGGTGCAGAGCGTCCCGTTCACGTAAGCCTTGTATTCAAAGCGGAACTTGAGGCTCCCTTCGCGGACCATGGTCGTCTCGATATCCACGAATTCCCCGTAGTGGGTAGGTTGTCTGTAGCGCACGGAGAGTTCCAGAACTGGAGCGGCAAAGCCCTCGGCTTCCATTTCTGCGTAACCTGCGCCTACGGCGCGGAAAAACTCGGTGCGGGCCTGTTCAAACCATACGGGATAAACGGCGTGGTGGACGATTCCCATCTGGTCGGTTTCTGCGTAGCGGACGTCAATCCGCGCGGTGTGCTTGAATGTACAAATTTCCATAGCCTAAATATATAAAAAGAGGCCTGTTTCTACATTTTGCTATGGAGACTTAGTGCGATATTTTTTATAATATATTTTGTATGAGATTCACTATTTATGGAGGAACGAACAAATGAAGCGTATTTTGCCTTTTTGGGCTTTGGCAGCTGTCCTTGGAGCGTGTTCTGGTCAAGGAGATGCGACGACGGGTGCTTTTTCGGATGACTTTGGAGGTTCTAATCAAAAGGCTTTGTTATGAAATTTTTGGATAAGTTAACACTACTGTCGCTGTTTCTCTTTCTTGTTTCCTGCACTACCGAAAGTGCCACCGAGGCGTCGAGCAGGCCTGTAGGAACGAAACGTTACGAGCTCCGTCTGAACAAGGGCGACAATGCGTCCATGGAATGCTATGTCTATTCGACCGACAACCGCGTAACCGTTACGATAGACCTTGACTTGTCGATGTACAATTCCACGATGTTGATGCAACTGGAGACGACATTTGACGATCCGCTTACCTATACGGCGGATATTTCGTATACGGGTGTCCTGGTCAGCGAGGTGGATTCGGCGTGCGTGTCCATGACGTGGAACTTTAAGACGGATGGCGGGACTGTGGATTGCGGTGCGTCCAAGGTGCACGGATATGTAAATTTGGGAGACATTCCCAATCCAGCAAAGATTCCGGAATATGTCGAGTCCGTGGTGGAAGAAGAAAAGAAACGGTGCGACAATTACTATCTCTCGACCGTAGAAAACTTCAAGTCGATTCCCGGGGAATGGGGCGGCGATGTTCTCGATGTCCTGGAAAGCGGCGGGACTGCCGCCACCTGCGATGCAAAACTGGAGAATGATGTCGCCTTCATGGAGCTTGTCGATGTGGGCGGTTCGGCATCGGTGCGCGTAACGCAGTCGGGTGACAAGTTCTACTGGGTAGAAAGCTATACGGGAATGGATTCCGAGACGTTCGACGTCGCGTGTAGCACCTATAAGGACAAGCCCGGCACTTCGGACGTCCTGTGTTCCGGTTCCACGATTTCTTATTTACAGTCGGTGGAAGACGGTGAATCTCTTGAAGATATAGCCGTGATGTTGAAAAAAAGCATTTGTCCTGGGCTCCTGGACGGGTCCCTGACCTTCGAGGACGTGTGGCTGATGGATAGGTGATGGCGAAAATCTAACTCGCTGATTCAGAATAGTTTAGGGCCTTTTCCGCAATCGGAAGGCCCTTTTTTGGACTATTTTATTCTATCAACAGTCTATTCACACTGTTTAGCCTATGATGTAGACATATTTGTTTGAAAAAATGAAAAATTTTTGCTTTTTTTGCGGTTTTTCGTTGACAAAACAGGGAAAAACTTATTAAATTTGGTCCACTCCTATCTACAGTAATGAAAATAGGATACGCCAAAGTAGCTCAGCTGGTAGAGCAGCTGATTTGTAATCAGCCGGTCGTAGGTT
>CAMHDS010000140.1 GCA_946183925.1 uncultured Fibrobacter sp.
TTCCTCGGACGAAGAGGTCGGGATTACTTCCTCGGCAGACGAGGTCGGTTCTACTTCCTCGGAAGAGGTCGGGACGATTTCGTCCTCGTCAACCGCAGATACGGAAGAGGACGCCCCGTTGTCACAAGCGGTAAACATTGCCACCGCAACGACCATAATTGCAGAGAAGAATGTCTTTTTCATTGTTTAACTCCTTGTTTGTTATGACCATACGATGTATCGCAGGGTCACCCCGTTCATGTAATATAGCATACACGGTGGACTTTGGCAACTTTATACGAAAGGAATGGTGCCCTTATGGGCACCAACTCTATGCCACCGCCCGACTTGCGTCATACTGAACACGCAGTTCACGGAGCCTGCCCATTTCAAGGCCGTGGAGCCATTGGAGCCAATGGAGCCTTGAACGGAAGAGTTCGGCCTTTCCACGGCAGTAGAGAGCCCTGTCCATCTTCGCCTCCATTCGGTCGCCCAAGTCAACTAGGCGCTTGTAGAGCGGGTCTGCATTTATGAAGTCCTTGAACGGCATAGTCCACCTCCTAGAATACCTTGGCGACCACGCTCACACCTGCCATTTCGGTGTGGAGGAAGTCCCCGATGAAGTTGATTGCATGGGTCAGCGAGCCGCAGAGGTGCGAAACGCAGTTGTAGTTGGAATTGACCGCACCCACGATGAAGAGGATTGCGACCACGATGAGGACGATAGTGACAAACGCTTTCATGATGACTCCTTTTGTTGAACGTTCCCACGATGTATCGCAGGGTGCGCCTGGATCCCGCTCCGATACCGCACGGTGGTCGGGCGCCCCAGGCGAAAAAAGACGGGGGATTACCCCTCGTCCGAAACTATCCGTCTGCCCCCGTAGAGTTGGCGGAGAATGTTGTTATAGCGGGCGCACTCCGAACTTTGCGGGTCGCACCCGTTCACGGCAAGCATATAGAAATTGATGGCCTTGGACGCGCTAGCGAAGGTCTTTGTGACCCCGTAGCACGTGACCTTGACCTCTCGGGCACGCTTGCGTTGTTGGATAATCTGTTCAGCGGGCGAAAGCATACCTACCCCCTAGTCCTTAAAGTAGCCCTCTACGCACTCTTCAAATGTGTAGACACCGCACTTGGAATTGTCCTCTCGGCAATCAAAATGGGCGTAATATTCGTCCTTGCGGTCGGTGTAGTCGCCACCCAAGAGCACATCGTTAAGCGTGATTTGCTTTGTGGTGCAGAAGGTGTGGACACCCGAAATATCCACCACGTTGTCACTGCAACCGACAAGGACGAGCAGGGAAATTGCGAGGAAGAGAATCTTTTTCATTTTGAACTCCTTTGTTAAATGAACATACCCACGATGTGACGCAGGGTGTCCCCCGAACGGACACCGGTGTCACACGGTGTCCGGAGGTTCCCGTAGGGAACGGGAAACGCCCCCTCTCGGGGGCATTGCCATCCGGTTTCGCTAGCCAATCACCCCGAGACTTTCAAGTGCGGAACATTCCACCAATGCCCAATAGGCCTTGCGGATGATGTTTCCCGCCTTGTCCTTGATGTCCCTGAACTTGCGGGCGATTTTCCACCCAGTCAAGCAGACACGATGTTCTTCGGTGTCATACCAAATTGAGCCGTCACGATAGTCAACGAACACGTTGTTAAGGAACGCCCCGCCGAAGTGCTTGGAGGCCTCCCACGCCTTGCGGCAGAGTTGCTTGATGTAGTTGATGTTCTGACGGATGAACTTGCCCATTGTTTTATCTCCTTGGTTGAATGAACATACCCACGATGTATAGCAGGGTGCCCCCGTTCCCGACACCGGTGGCGCACGGTGGCCGGAGGGTTCGGTAGAGGGTCAAAAATGCGTGCTCACCCGAGCACCCATTTTCAGAAATTTAATCTTATGCTCCCACGGAGAGCATGAAGTCCGAGAGGCTCATTCCGTGGAACTTGGAAAGGAACTTTTCCGCCTTTTCGTCCGTCATGTGGCTCAGTCGGTTCAGGACGGCGTTGAACCCGTTGTTGGTCATGGCGAGGTTCTTGATGTAGCTGACGATTTTCTTGCTTTCCTGACTCATGGATAACTCCTTGTTGAATGAACATACCCACGATGTGTCGCAGGGTGCGCACAGATCGGGCACACATGACACACGGTGGTCGCGGGCACCGCACGGGCGCCTGAAAAGGCGGTTCCCGAGGGGTATCGGGAACCGCCATTCGGCAGGCCTACTTGATGGGCAGGACTACGAAGGGGACACCGCTCTTGGAGGCCTTTTTCATGGCCTTCTCGGCAGCCGCCTTGGTGCGGTGGCGGGAGTAGAGGTTCTTGCCGGTGATGAGGTTAGCGAACACGCCATACTTAGTCTTCATAGTGAAATCTCCGAATTTTCGGGAACTCTCGTGGGCGGTTCCCTTTGCCCTTTCAACACTACCACGATGTATCGCAGGGTGCCCGTGAAACCCTGTCCCCTGGAACACGGTGGTCGCGGGTTCCGGAGGGCGAAAAGGAATGGTGCTCACAAGAGCACCTATTTCCGTTATCGGCTCAGTTCGTTCAATACCAACTTGGTCATATCGGTCTCGGGAGCGGAGAGCAGGCTCAAAATGCGGTGCAGGGTATGGTTCGGCATGAGGGTAAAGTCATAGACACCCCACTTGTCGCCCTTATCTTCAAGCAACTTGGGAGAGCCGTCCACGCCCGCAACGACCGCACAAACCTTTACTTTGAGGTCGGGCTTGAACAATTCCTTGTGCGTGAACGATACCGCCTTCGGCAACTTGACGATATACTTCTTGAGGCGCTCCTCGTCGGTGTCGGGGCGCTCGGCCTTCGCCTTCGCCATAATTGTGTCATAGAGGTTCTGGCGATACATAACCGCAGTGAAAACGCCCATAGATGCCATATTGACTCCTTGTTGAATGTTCATGTCCACGATGTTCCGCGGGGTGTCACCCGTTCCATACACATGGGAACACGGTGGACGGGGGATTCCGTAGGGAACGGAGAGGCGGCCATAGGGGTAAATGGCCACCCCTCACAGGGTGAATGTTAGCATTGGACTATGCGACCGCCCTCTTCTTCAAGGTCTTCCACTTCCCAATCGGAGAAGTAGTCTGAAACCTGCTTTTCAAGGGCTTCCTCCAAGTCCAAGTTCTCCAACTCCATGTTGGCGTCAAGTTCGCTGATTTTCGGTGCTCCGATGATGTTGAGTGGCATGGTGGACTCCTTTGTTTGGTTGAACGTACCCACGATGTGCCGCAGGGTCCCGCCGGATCCGGGAGGCCGTAGGACACGGTGCCCCCATACTTTGGGGCAGGGGGTAAAAAGGCCGTATAGGGATATTGGGGCACGTATTTCACAAGGGGGTCACATCCCTCCCTCCCCCGGTCCCCCGGAACCTTTCGTTCCACCGGCGCGGGAACACGTGTTCCTCTGGGACCACGGGAGCTACGGGTGCCCGGGAGCTACGGGTACCAGGGATGCCCTGGATAAAAATCAAAATATTTTCATGGTCACTGATTTTAAAAATCCAATTTCCGGATTTTCACTCATTTTCAGGAAAAATTTTCCCGGGGGTCCAGCGCGTAAAAAATGAGATTCCCTTGTCCCATGAGTACCCAGAATTCCTGATGCATGCTGAACACTGAATTCAAAAAATATCGCCTGGGGTAAAAATGATAAAAAATTTTGGAGATTTTACCCCACCCGTCAGTTAATGGGAATCCAATGTGTTCAATTCAAAAAATATCGCCTGGGGTAAAATGTACAAAAAATTCCGGGCACCCTGGGGGTACCCGGTTTCC
>CAMHDS010000141.1 GCA_946183925.1 uncultured Fibrobacter sp.
AATTCATGTACTTCTCGAAGCCGGCCTTTTTCTGGGCCTCGTCCACCAGGGCGTTTGCCTCGTCTGCTTTGCCCTCCAGCAGCAGCTGGCGGATGCGGGGCAGGTAAGGGCGCATGTCCGGAGGCAGGGGAGTCTCCGCCCATTGCGGCTCAAACAGCAGCTCATGGGTATAAGTCATCACATCGTTATAGGGCTGGCCGGACGACTGGAGGCGCAGGGCACCGTTGCCGGTGATGAAATTGTCCGAAGATTCTTCCGCGGGAGCGATGGAGCAGATATTGTGCTTCGGCAGAATGGCCGAGCGCTTCTCCGCCGGAATGTAAGGGATGGCATACTCCAGCTTTTTGGTATCTATCCCACTGGCGGTGTTTCCAGTGGCTGTCAGAGAACCCTTGGCGCTGGTAATCCCCATCGCAAGGCACAGAAACGCAAAAAATGCGATTGACTTTTTCATGGCTATAATGGCTATTAGGTGTATTCTGCTCAGAAGTGCATCACACTCCAAAGGTCAAAGTTAAATAAATGTTTACAATAATCCAACGGTCAGAAGACCTTTTGCCGCTTCGCCGGGCCATAAGGTAATATCGACATTAATTGTTATCTTTGTCCTGATAATCCGTTCAACGGACGCTAAATGAAACCGTGCTAGATTATGCTTAGTTTTGAGACAATCGACTTAGAAGAATACACTCCTTCAGGTGAAGGGGGGACTGCGATAACATATAAACACAAGAGTGGCAATTCATTGGCAAAGCTTTATAATCCCGGATTCGAAGGGGACACTGCGGTGGGGGAGTTCAAGGTGGCCCAGGCAGTATATGACCTGGGTGTCCCGACGCCAAGGCCGTATCGCCTTGTGACGGACGGGACACGCGTCGGCGCCGAGTATGAGTTCGTTGCGGGAAAGCGCTCCTTTGCCCGTGTCCTGTCCGAGGAACCCCAGCGGCTCCAGGAGATTGCCGAAGCTTTTGCGTCGGCCGGAAAAAAGCTCCACGCCACTCCGGCAGATACCGCGCGGATCCCTGCCATAAGAGATGTCATGCGCTCTTATTATCTGAACGGCGACACTGTCACCCCCGAATACAAACAGCGGGCCCTTGCATTCCTGGATAAGATCGAGGAGCCTTCGACCTGTGTGCATGGAGACTTCCATATCGGCAACATCATTACCGATGGAAAAAGGGCGCTCTGGATAGATGTCGGACAGTTTGGATACGGTGCTCCGGAGTGGGATCTTGGCTGGTTGTGGACAATGACACATAACCTGGGAGATAAAAGGGCCGATTTCCTTCTGCATCTGAGTCAGGATACGCTGGCCTCGTTCTGGAATGCCTTCCTTCCTGCCTACCTTGGGACGGCAGACCCCTCTGCCATCGGAGCATACACGAAAAAGATCCTTGCCTATTATGCCGTGCGGGTTCCATTTATGTTCAACCTTGTGAACAGAGAAAAGTTCCCGGAGCAAGGATGCCAGGCCTTGGTGAAGTTAATCATTTAAGAAGGACGGTAAAGAAAAAGATATATGAAAGTACTGATTATCAATGGAAGTCCGCGCCAGAAAGGCAACACGTCAGTTGCCCTGGCGGAGATTGCGAAAACGCTTAAGGAAGAGGGCATCGACAGCGAAACCGTGTGGATCGGCAACAAGCCGGTCAGAGGCTGCATAGCCTGCAACCGGTGCGGCGACAAACCGGGGGCTTGCGTTTTCAATGACGATATCTGCAACGAAATAAGTGCGAAATATGCATCGGCCGATGCCCTGATCGTAGGCTCTCCCGTCTATTACGGGCAGCCCAATGGCGCGCTCCTGTCCATCATCCAGCGTTCCTTCTATTCCAACGGCGCGAATATCGCCGGAAAGCCTGCGGCCGCTGTGGCCGTGTGCCGAAGGGGTGGTGCATCGGCCGCCTTTGAGACGCTCAACCTGCCGTTCCAGATGATGAATATGCCGGTTATCGGCTCTCAGTATTGGAACATTGTCTATGGACGTGAACCCGGCCAGGCCGCGCTTGACCAGGAAGGCCTTCAGACCATGCGTGCGCTTGCCCACAACATGGCCTGGCTGCTGAAAGCCACCGGCGGAAAGCCCGCGCCCGGCCGCGGTGACGAGCCCTGGACCCCCATGCACTTCATCCGGTAGTTATTTCCCGACCGGTGGTATTGGCGTGAACCGTTTGGGCCAGTCGGGGCAGCTAACATCGCTCCTGAAATGTTTTGAGGGTTTTATATTCGGGCCGAGGGAGTCCAAATTCATCGTCTATGCTACTTGGGCCGATAGAGAAAGCGGTCATCCGCATCCGGCAGTCCAGCAGAGCTGGCCAGCCCAATGCGGCTGGGTTCAGTGAGTGCCCACCTGGTCAGTATTATTTTCACCTTGCACTATTTTTGGTGCGATTTTTACAAAAAAACGCACTAATTTCAGTGCAAAGTGTTATATTTGCAAAAAAAATAAGCTCGTATGGAACAGCTATACAATACTTTCCGCCTCAAACTCTCCCTGACCCCGATGGACTATGTCAGAGAATTCCATGACAAAATCAATTGGTCCAACCGTCTCATCTGCATCATGGGGCAGAAAGGTGTCGGCAAATCCACCATGCTCCTCCAGCATATCAAAAAGTTTGACAACCTGGAGGAAACCCTCTATGTCTCTGCTGACAACATCTATTTCTCTGGCCATACCCTTTATGATCTGGCACAGTCTTTTTTCAAGGCAGGAGGGAAGCGCCTTTACATTGACGAAATCCATAAATACAAGCCCTGGTCAACGGAAATCAAGAACATATACGACGATATACCGCTTCTTCAAGTAATCTATTCCGGCAGTTCGCTCCTTGCCCTCCAGAAAGGGAACAAGGCCGACCTCAGCCGCAGGTCCATTCCATACACGATGCCCGGCTTGTCCTTCCGCGAGTACCTTAATATTCGTAATGGCTGGTCTTTGAAGACAGTTTCGTTAGACGAGATTCTGCACGGGCGCATCGACTTCCCATACGGGGAACATCGGCCCCTTGTTTACTACAAAGACTACTGCAAAACCGGTTTCTATCCCTATTTCCAAGAGAGCGACGCCCCTATTCGTCTTGAAAATGCCGTCCTCAGCACCGTGGAAAACGACATCCCTGCTTATGCGGAAATGACTGTAGCATCCGCAGTCAAGCTGAAGAAACTGATGTACATCCTTTCCAAAAGCGTCCCTTACAAGCCCAGCAACGAAACGCTGGGCCGCGACCTTGGCATCAGCCGCAACATTGTTCCTGATTACATCGAGTATCTCACTAAATCCGGCCTTTTTGGCGCCCTGCACGAACCCGGTCACAGCGACAATCTGCTGATGAAAGTGGAAAAACTCTATCTTGGCAACAGCAACATCGCCCTTGCCCTTTCCGAAGACGGAATCATCGACTCCGGTAACATGCGTGAAACCAACTTCCTGGCCTGGACCTCGCAGGTACATAAAGTCACATCCTCCAAGATCTCCGATCTCGAGATTGACGGCATTACCTTTGAGGTTGGAGGAAAGAACAAAAAAGGCAAACAAATCAAAGACGCCGAGGTTGGATACCTCGTAAAAGACGATATGGAATTTGCCGCAGGCCACTCCATTCCCATCTGGATGTTCGGCTTTATCTATTGA
>CAMHDS010000142.1 GCA_946183925.1 uncultured Fibrobacter sp.
TAACTCATAACTCATAACTCATAACTCATAACTACAATGCATAAGATTCTAAGGAAAATAATCAAGCGGTCTCTGCTTCTCCTTGCGGCGGTGCTTTGTAGCCTGCTGCTGGTATTTTCCGTGACTCTTGCTAACATGTTCTTGACCGGAAAAATCTTCCACGAAAAAAAGTACACCAAGACGGAAGTCTCCGTAAAGAAGGTGGAAGAAATGGAAAAGAAGGTGGAAAAGAAAAAGCCCGCTCGCAAGCCAGAGCGGCAAAAGACCACCTCCCGCACGCCCAAGGCGGGTCCGCGTCTTGCCATGAACCTGGGGGTGGCTTCGGGTACGGCAGGGGCTGCCATTAATGAGGAGCTGGTGGCGGATTTCCGCGGGGGCGCCATGTCCACCGAAAAGGGCGATGTAGATAAAAAGCCCGAAAGCAAGTCCATGCCCAATTTTCAGGTGCCTCCCCAAATTCGAGACAGGGAAATTGACGCCACGCTCCGCTTGAGTTTTTGTGTCGATGTGGGCGGGCGTGCCTATGACATCCGCATTATCGAGGAATCTCCTGCAGGTTCCGGGCTTGCCGCCGCCGGGCGCGAGGCTCTTGGCCGCATGACCTTTGCCCCTGCAGAAAAAGACGGCAAGGCGGTGGCGTTCTGCGGTATGGAACAGCCTTTCGAAGTGAAGTTTAGGGACTGATTTAGACGAAAGAACGGCACTGCGTGCCTACAGACGAGAGACGAAAGATTTATAATGACGCTTTGCGCAAAGAGCTTGAAAAAGATGAAGAAAGTGAAGTTGAGCATATTCGATTGGTTGTGCTGCGGGTTTCGTTCAGCATCACTCTCGTCTCTCGTCTCTCGTCTCTCGTCTATTTTCTTTCTTGCCATTCCTGTTTTTGCTGCGCAGTCTTCTTACGACTTGCTGGAGCGTGCCAACGCCCTTTACCGCAAGGGTAAATTCAGCCAGGCCATCATCCTTTACCACAAGGCCGAAGAACGCGGTGCAGACCCTACGGCCACAAGTTTCAATATCGCCAACAGTTATTACCAGATGGAAAAATACCCCGAGGCGGCGGCCGCCTACCGCAAGGCGGTGGATTTTTCGGACGGGGCGTTTTCCCCTGCGCTGTTCAACATGGCCAGCGTCTATTTCCGCCTGAAGCAATATCCCGAATGTATCGCCGCTTACCACAGGGCGTTGAAGCTGGAGCCGGACAACATTTCGGGCTGGCTCTACCTGGGGGAGGCCTACAGCAAGGTAGGCGACAAGGTGGGGGCCCTCCGTTCGGTAGAAAAGGCTTACCAGCTGGACCCTGACGACCTGAGCATCGTCTATCAGCTTTCGGAGGCGAACATCGCCATGGACGATTACGACCGTGCCGTAGAAATTGTCCGCAAGGGCTACACGTCACACCCCGAAGAAGTGGATTTTCTGGTCTATCTTGGGGATGTTTTCCGCATGAACAAGCAGTATGAACAGAGCGCAGGTCATTACCGCGAGGCCTTGGGCGTGCGCCCTGACGACGTGAATGTCATGTACAAGCTGGCCGATGTCTTGGCCGAAGATAACAAGCCCTTTGTAGCCATGGACATTCTGAACAACATCTTGCAAATCAAGCCGGACTTTTCCGACGCCGCCATTTTCCTCGGGAACCTGGCCTACGACACCAAGTTCCTGGACCGTGCTGAATATGCCTACGAACTAGCGGCCAAAAAAGGAAACGCCGAAGCTATTTATGGTCTCAAGAACATGGCCTACGATGCCATGGCAAAAAAGCGTACCGACGAGGCCCGCCGCCTACTGCTGTTGGCGCAAAAATACTACCCCAATGACCAGTCCCTAAAGGCGGATTTGCTGGAACTGGAACAGTAGTTCGCCAGTTTTACAAAAGCTACACCGCCGAAAGCAGCAGAATAGCCAGCACCTGCCCGCTTAAAATTCGGAGCAGCATGGTCAGCGGATAGACTGACGCATACCCGATGTTCACCGCCTCGCTGTCCGCCTGGCTGTTGGCAAATGCCAGGGCCGGAGGGTCCGTGGTGGCTCCTGCAAGCACGCCGCAGAGCGAAAGGTAGTTCACCTTGAAAACTAGGTGCCCCACCGCAGCCATGATGGCGAGCGGGACAAAGGTGATGATGGCCGCAAGCCCCATGTAGTAGAGCCCGTCGCCGTTCAGGAGCACTTCGAAGAATTTGATGCCTGCGTTCAGGCCCACGCAGCTCAGGAAAAGCGTAAGGCCGAACTCGCGGAGCATCAGGTTTGCGCTGTTGGCCATGAAAAAGTTCAGGGGCCCGATCTTGCGCTTGCGGCTGAGGAGGATGGCCACAATCAGCGGGCCGCCCGCAAGCCCGAGCTTCAGCGGGGTGGGCATCCCAGGAATGGCGAAGGGGATGCTTCCTACGATGACTCCCAAGAAAATGCCCAAGAAGGCGGGCAGGATTTCTGGGTGGTCTAGGGCGGTCAGAGAGTTGCCCAGTTTTTTCGCGACGATGTCCAGTCCCGAGGCGGGGCCTACGATTTTCAGCTTGTCGGCAAACTTGATGCGCAAATCCAGTCGGCCCGTAAACTTGAAGCCGCTCCGGGTCACGCGACTTACGGTCACGCCAAAGCGTTCCGCCAGAGCCAGGGATCCGATGGTGCGGCCCAGTATTTTCTTGTTGGTCACGAGCACGGTCCTCACCTGGATGGGTTCCGTATTCTTGGCGGGAATGGCGGTGATGGGCGTGTCCAGACGCTTGCCGATAATCTTTTCCATGGCGGCTACGGCTTCGGGCATGCCTACGATGTGCACCTTGTCGCCTTTTTCGATGACGGTCTTTCCGTTGGGGGTAAAGATGTTTTCGCCCCTCAAGAGGCGGGTCACCACCACACCGCTAGAAATCAGGTCGGGAATTTCTTTCAGCATGATTCCGTACAGGTTCTGGTTATCTACCGTAAGGCTGCAGGATTCGATTTCCTTGCTGGTGGCGGCGATTTCGTCGGCATAGTCGGTTGCCGCCTTGGCGGGGTCCTGCCGGAACACGAGCCGCACGAGCAGCATCACGAGAATAATCCCGATAACACCGAAGGGGTAAGCTACCGCATACCCGATTCCTGTCAGGGAAGTATCTACGCCGGCGGCGGCAAATGCGGAATTGGCGGCTCCCAACGAGGGCGTGTTGGTCACGGCACCGCAGAGCATGCCGATAAGCACGGGCACGTTGTCGTGCATGCTGGTAAAGAAGTAGAGGCAGAGGGTCGCGATAACGCCCAGCAGTACGATTCCTACAGACAGAATGTTCAGCACCAGCCCGTGCCTACGGATAGAATCCATAAAGCCTGGGCCCACCTGCATACCGATGGTATAGACGAACAGGATAAGGCCGAACTCCTGGATAAAATGGAGCACGTCTCCTTCGACGCGGAGGCCCAGGTGCCCGAGCAATATTCCCACGAAAAGGGCTCCCGCCCCGCCAAGGCTAATCCCCTTGACCTTGATTTTTCCGACCATGAGGCCGAGTGCCGCCGTGAGGGCAATCGCCACAACTTGTTGCCCTACCGAGGGCTGGGTGAATAGATTGATAAGCCAGGTCAT
>CAMHDS010000143.1 GCA_946183925.1 uncultured Fibrobacter sp.
CCGGTATTTCGAAATCCGTCCCGACATCCTTGTGGTGGACGTGATGATGCCCAAGATGTCCGGCTTCGATATGGTGAAAGCCATCCGCCAGAGCGACAAGGAAACCCCCATCCTGTTCCTGACCGCAAAGACCACTGTGGATGATGTCGTGACCGGATTCAACCTGGGAGCCGATGACTACCTTAAAAAGCCCTTTGCCATTCCTGAACTGGTGGTCAGGATGAAAACTCTCTTGGGAAGAAGCGGAAAAAGGACCCTCGACCAGGAGAAAGGCCAGGAATCCTATTGCATCGGTGAATATCAGTTCACCCCAGAATCGGCAACACTGCTTCACAAACCCACCGGCGAATCAACCCTCATCCCGCGCCGTGAGGCCGATATCCTGCAGCTCTTATGCAAAGGCAGCGGCGGCATCATCCCCACCCAGAACATCCTCCTGTCCCTCTGGGGCGACGACGACTTCTTCAACGCCCGCAGCCTCCAGGTCCTCATCACCCGCCTCCGCCACCGCTTCTCCCGCGACCCCCGCATCCAGATTCTGAATGTCAGGGGAACGGGCTACAAGTTGATTGCGGAATAAACTCAGCAGGAAAGAACGTACACCCTCACATCCATCGCCTTCCCACCCTTGACAATGGCCCCGGCCTTAGTCTCCTCCAGCCGGAAGCCATTCTTCTCCAGCACCCGGGCCGATGCCAGGTTCTCCGGGAACACCTCGCCGATTATGCGCTCCAGCGCCAGCTCCCGGAAAGCAATCCCGCAGATCTGCCGAACCGCTTCTGTGCCGATACCCTGGGACCAGAACGGCGTCAGGATCATATAGCCAATCGACCCAACGGAGCGATTCTCATTGGCCATCCTTTCCACGGAGATACTGCCGACAACCTGCCCGTCCACGACGATAGCCCGCCAGATGCCCTCCTTGCCATCATTCCCGGCCACCATCCCAAGCCACCAGTCGGCATCCGTCTCGGTGTAAGGATACGGCAGCCGGTCCGACAGGAAAGTTCTGTCCACGGCATTGCACAGCGCCATCAGCGCCGGCTTGTCGGCGGGTGTCCAGGTATGAAGGGTAATCGCCATCAGTGTTCATGCCGAGAAATTGGAATTTAACGTATCAGAAAATATCCCAATGCAACGAGGGCAATACCCACAATCACACTGATGGACACGTACCCGGCGAATCCCCATATATTGCCAGCCTGCAGCATCACCAACGCCTCCTTTGAGAACGTAGAGAAGGTCGTAAAACCGCCACAGAGACCTACGGTCAGGAATAATGCCCAATTGCTCCCTTCGCTGCCATTCTTGCTGAATGCACCCCACAGAAGGCCAATCAAGAAGCATCCGACGAGGTTCACCGTAAGCGTTGCCCAGGGAAAGCCCTTACCGACGCCCTTCATAACAAGCGATACCAGGTATCTTGCCGCTCCACCTACGAAACTGCCAGCACCAACGACAAGTATATTTTCGATAATGCCTGAGACCATTGAATTTCGATTTTTCGAAGACAAAGGTAAGCATTTTTGCCAATATGCCCTTGCCGGTGGTATGGAGTGCGGTCAAAGCCACTTCGCTCCGCTGCCGCTGCGCTCACTCGTTTTTGGCCATGTAGCCCCTGCCACATATAGAAACAATCATTGCTCGGAAATCCATTGGATTAGTTTTTCCAGGACCTCCGGAGCGAAGGTTTCCTCGATGTCCCTGTATTCGTTGGGCGAACCTGTCTGGCAATGCTGGAACAAATGGTTCACGCCTTCAATAGCTTCTAAGCTGTTTTTGGTATTGTCAGAGAGGCCGTTACACAGCGCCCCCAGATTGCTTTCCGGTTCCACCTGCGTATCCTTTGTGCCATTCAGTGCGAGAACGGGACAAGTAACGTCGCCCAGCAGCGGGCGAACGTCCAAGGCCAGGAAAAACTTCAGGTAGGGTGTCTGGATTTGCATCGAAACAGCAGAAAGATTCTGCGCCAGCGTAGCAGGAAGGTCATATTTGCCGGGTGACGGCAGAGGGGCTCCGGCCAAGCGGGCCTCATATATTTCTTGAAGAGCCTTGCAGTAAGTGTTCACTGTCTCATCCGGGACACCGGCTGCGGCAAGCGCAATGCGGTTTTGCCATAACAACGTTTCCTTACCGGACACAACCATCCCTGCCAGCGAAACGATGAAATCGGCTTTTTTCTCTGCGGCCAACATCAGCGCGATGGTGCCGCCTTCGCTGTGGCCGATGACACCCACTTTGTCAAAACGTTCCCTGAGGAGCCCGATGCCAGCCAATGCATCATTCTTCAAATCCTCCGTGGTGCAGTTAATGATGTCTCCGGTGGATTCACCAAAGCCGCGGTCATCGTAACGGAGCGTGGCGATTCCGGCACGGGCAAGCGCATCGGCAATCACGGCAAAAGGCTTGTGCTCATAGAATACCTCATCTCTGTTCTGGAGGCCGCTGCCTGTAATCATGATGAGGACAGGGGTTTTACGGGTACAGCCTTCCGGTAACACCAGCGTACCTCTCAAGACAGCGTCACCGTTGCGGAAAGAGACCTCCTCCTGAGCGTAAGGGAACGGCCCTTTCGGTGTCTGCGGCCGGTTGAGCTTTTCTTCACCAGGGCTGAGCGTCAGGGGCTGGGAAGCACCCATTTGTTTGAAGGTTCCCACAATCTGCTTGACCAACCATAGTCCTTCATATGTAGCTCCGATGGAAGGCGCCTTGATGATGATACTACCTGTTGCCGTCCGCGCAACCTCGATGGGAATTCCCTTGACGCCCTGATCCGGTGAATCCATTGTGGGATTGTCCCCGTCAAGATGGAACACGAGCGATATTTTGGTGCCCTGGACATCCAATTTCCCGGACCAGGTTCCGGTCTGGGCGCTGGCGCTGAATACGGCTGCCAACAGCATCCCAATGAGTATAAGGTTTTTTCTCATGATATCTTACTCTCTCTCCAATGAGTCAATCAGACTGTCGCAGGCTTCCATCTTTTTCCTGTACGTTTTGACAGCGTACAAAACACCAGCCACACAGGTAAAGATATAAATGGCTGTCGGGAACAGCATATTCTCATCGGGGGCCGATTGTGTGTAGATTCTGATGAGCACAAAAGCGACCAGAGCCACGGCCGGAATTGCACCGACCACCACTGACAGGTGATAAAACCTCTTGTACTCTTTGACGGTCTTCGCCGCAGTAAGGACATCGTCATCAAGCATTTTACGGGTGTCAAATTTTTTCCTTCCCACAAGCACTGCAATCAGGTCAATCAGTGCCCAGATCGATACGGCAACAGCAAACCATATCGGCCACCCGACAGCATGGCAAATGACAATGATCATCGGAATTGTGATAATGTCCATTGACATTCTTTTTGTGAGGTCCTTCCCGATGAAAGAAGTCTTCTGTTTCCTGATCTGCTCCAGAAGCTCTTTGTTAACGATTCGCTGCTTGTTCAGCGTTTCCTTCAAGTCATTGTACTCAGACTTGAGTTCCTGCAGTTCTTTAGAGTTGATATCCACGGGTTCCATTGT
>CAMHDS010000144.1 GCA_946183925.1 uncultured Fibrobacter sp.
AATGCCAAACTCTGCCCGTAGCGGGCGTTGAAATCGCCCACCAGGAGCGTGTGACCGCGAAATTGGGCCTCTCCGTAAAATGTCCCGTCCTTGCCTCTCCAGGCACCGCCGGCCCGCCACCAACTGCCCGACACCCGCACCTTTCCGCCAATCGACGTCAGCGTACCACGCACCAGGGCCGATGCCCGTACGCGAACCGTATCGGCAACACCGGGAAGCCGGTCCGACGCCAGCGACAGGAACGGCCGCAGCACGGCAACGAGCTCCGCGGAGAATCCATCGACCAAAGCCAGTTCTTCCCATGAGAGGATGTCGCCGGCCGAAGAACGGTAATCGGCCAGCGAGGCAATCTGGTACTCCGTCAGGATGCCATCGGCACGGATATGCGCGGCATTGATACGGATACGACGGCCTTGCCGGGCTTCCAGCTGCGAGACCCAGTAATCGTCCACTTCTTCATCGGAGGAGGCGCCCGAAAGAAAGCGGGCCGCCCGGAGAACTTCCTCGTCCTGCGCCCATGCCCACCAGGCAAAGAGCAGGGAAACCATCAAACACACAAGCCTTCTCATGCCCGCAAGGTACAAACTCCCCGGCGAAAAAAACAGCATCTGTTGATAACTTGTGTTGTTTCACATGATTTTTTGCTGTTTTTTAATTATATTTGTACAAATTAACATTTCCAGATGGACAAAATTACCCTTCACGACAAAACTTTCCGTCGCTTTATTCCCAATGAGGAAATCGAAAAAGCCATCGATCAGGTGGCGGAACGTCTGAACAAGGACTATGCAACCTGCACGGATGAGGACCCTGCCATTTTCCTGTGCACCCTGAACGGCGCGGTTATCTTTGCCGCGGAACTGCTCAAACGGGTTACCTTCCCGCTGATGCTCAAAGCCGTCAAACTGTCGTCCTATGAGGGCACCTGTTCCACCGGCGTGGTAAAGACGGAAGTCCCGCTTCCGGCCAACCTGGAAGGCAAACGGGTCATTATCGTGGAAGACATCGTGGATACGGGCAACACCATCGTGGCCATGAGCAAGCAGCTCAAGGAAAAGAATGTAAAAGACGCCCGCGTGTGCACCCTGCTGCTCAAGAAGGAAGTGTACAAGAAGGACGTGAAACTGGACTATGTCGCCATGGAAATTCCCAACCGCTTCATTGTCGGCTTCGGCCTGGACTATGACGAGCTTGGACGCAATATCAAAGACATTTACGTTTTAGATGACTAACCACATGAAGTATTATGTTCTGTTTGGGCCTCCGGGCGCCGGAAAAGGCACCCAGGCCGGGTCGATGGTAGAACGCTACCACCTGTGCCATCTATCCACCGGAGAACTCCTGCGCAGCGAAATCGCCGCCGGGACGGAACTTGGCAAGCAAGCCAAAGCGCTGATCGACGCGGGCAATCTGGTCCCGGACGAGGTCGTGGAAGGCATGATTGAATCCAAATTCCGCTCCACCAAGGGTGTCGATGGCTTCCTGCTGGACGGTTTCCCGCGCACCATTGCCCAGGCAGAGGCGCTGGACAGCATGCTGGCTAAATCCGGCGAAGGCGTAACCGCCTGCGTATCGCTCATGATTCCGGATGCCCTCATCCACGAGCGCATCGCCCACCGGGCCACCATTGAAGGCCGTGCCGATGACGCCCGCCCGGAAATAGTGGAAAACCGCATCAAAACGTACCACGCCAAAACCGAACCGCTCATTGCGTACTACCGCAAAGCCGGCAAGTACCATGAGATAGACGGTGTAGGCAGTATAGACGCAGTCCGCGAACGGATTTTCTCCGTGATGGACCAGTTCTAAATCCACAGTTTCAAGCCCCATCCCTCCCGGATGGGGTTTATTGTGTTGTGCCGAAGGTCCAGGGGATGGACCTTGGCGCAAAGAATGGGGCCGGAAAGTGTACGGATGTCTTTCCCTGAAAAAAGTTGACTCGTAAAACACACGAGTCACAATGTTTCAGTATCAAACGAAGACACGGGATCTTTACTATGACAAAGCGGTTGATCTGTATGTAAGAGAGGGACTCTCATTCAGACAGATTGCCAAGATTCTTCCGGTAAGTAAGACTACGATTATGCGATGGATTGCTATCTTTGCAGAAGAGAATCCGCACGCACAACGTATGGTGAAGCTTACGACGAATGTTAAGACGCGGAAAGTGGAGTCTGTTCAGACGGAGCCGTCTTCCGCGAAGATGCCTGAGGATGTACAATCTCTTCAGGAAGAAGTCCTACGCCTGCGCGCCCAGCTTGAGAAAGCGGAAATCAAAGCCGAGGCCTACGAAGAATTGATTAACGTTGCCGAGTCCAAGTTCAAGATCTCGATAAGAAAAAAAGCTGGCGCCAAGCAGTAGAGAACCTGCACGCAAAGAATCCCGTCCGATACGGAGTTCGACTCCTTTGCGAACTGTTTGGTGTAACGAAGCAGGCATATTACAAGCACGATGAGTCCAGAGTGATGAGAAAGGCGGCCCAGGAAGCGTTCGTACTGGAGTTCGTCAAGTCTGTTCGCGCCAAGGATCCAGGGATAGGCGGGATGAAGCTCTGGTATATGTACAGGCAGGCTTTTGACGGGAACTGTCCGGTTGGCCGAGACCGCTTTGCCGACATCATCGATGAAAATCATCTGAAGGTCCGCCTAAAGGTGCGTAAGCCTAAGACAACGGACTCCACGCATGGATTGCCGACATATCCGAATATAGTCAAGGACTTCATTCCGAATGGGCCAAACCAACTATGGGTAAGCGATATGACATATATCGCCATCTGGGTGGACGCCTATCACTATATCTTCTGTTATCTATCCCTCATCCTGGATGCATATACGGAAGAGGTTGTCGGCTGGAGTGTCGGCCCCACCCTGGAAACCATCTATCCGCTGGAGGCTTTGAAAATGGCGCTGAAACGCATTGGCGGGAAGGCGGCAGTCAATCTCATCCATCATTCCGACCGAGGTATACAATACGCCAGTTCTGATTATGTGGACTTGTTGAAGCGCAATCATATCAGCATCAGCATGACAGAAACCGGAGACCCTAAAGACAATGCTCAAGCAGAGCGCATCAACAATACTATGAAGAATGAACTTCTGAAAGACATCCGCTTCACACGCCTGGAAGAAGTCATCGCGGCCGTCTCCCGTGCCGTTGACTTCTATAATAACGAAAGGCCTCACATGAGCATTGACATGATGACACCTGCCCAGGCGGCGACCCATGAGGGTGCCATCAAGAAGTGGTGGATCAGTTATCGTGAGAAGGCCATCTTATCTGCACGCGCCTTGGAAATCCCGGAAAACAGTGTATCTTTGCCTGTCGTTCAGGGGTCTCCCTCCGGCCTCCGGCCGTCGGTCAACCCCTGAACGGGATAAGGCCTGGATAGACAACCAAAAGTAGGGATAGTGACAAGAGTCAACCTACACCAGTAATAAAGTTAAACCAGAGTCAACTTCTTTCGGGGGAAGGCTCCAATCGGAGTCAACCAAAATCAGGAAAGTACAGGAAGGTCCA
>CAMHDS010000145.1 GCA_946183925.1 uncultured Fibrobacter sp.
TTCCAGTTCAGAAGGCCATGCAACAGCATAAACTACATCACCTGCCACGACGGCTTTACCATGAACGACCTTGTAAGCTACAACGGAAAGCACAACGAGGAAAACGGAGAGGCAAACCGCGACGGCAACGACTCAAACTGGAGCTACAACTTTGGCTTTGAAGGCCCAACCGCAAACCCATCCATAGAGCGCACACGCACAAGGCAGATGAAGAACTTTATCCTTACAATGCTCATCTCCCAGGGAACACCAATGCTCCTTGCAGGGGACGAATTTAGGCGGGGTCAGCAGGGCAACAACAATGCCTACTGCCAGGACAACGAGACAAGCTACATCGACTGGGGAATATGCCGTCTTAACGACCGTCTGGTAACATTCACCCAGAGGGCAATAGAACTTAGAAAGAAGCACGCCGTCTTTAGAAGGGAAAATTTCTTCAAGGGCAACAAGGCAGGAGAAGTGCCGGACATTCAGTGGTACGCCTACGACGGAAGCCTTCCCGACTGGAACGAAATGCAGAGCTTCCTGGGCTTTACCCTGAGTGGGCAATACTGCACCAACGACGATGGCAAGTGCGACAACGACTTTTACATAGCAATGAGCACGGACAGGCACGACACGCTGGTAACAATTCCAACGCTAAAAGACGGGCGAAAGTGGTACCGGGTGGCAGACACGTCAATAGAAGCAGACGACAGCCTTGTTCTGGAGGGGCGCATAGAGCAGCTTCACTCGCAGTCACGCTATGTGCTTCCGGCTGGCTCAATGATAATACTGATGGCCAAATAGCATGGCCAAGCAAATTGGGAATAATACGGTCTGTGGAGGCACCGTGTTTTTATATACAGTTCTTAGGAGGAACAAATGAAATTTGACGCAGAAAAGTTCAAGGAGAATTTAACAGCGCGTCTTCGCAGGCAGTACGGTAAAGACATTACCCAGGCCACAAAACACGACCTGTTTGACGCAGTAAGCGCAAGTGCCCTTGAAATCATCATGCCAAACTGGATGGAAACACGCCGCGCTTACGAAGCAAAGCCCACAAAGCAGCTCTATTACCTTAGCGCAGAATTCCTTATGGGACGTGCCCTGAGCAACAACCTTATCAACACCGGAATCATGGATCATGTAAGGGAAGTTCTTAAAGGCATGAACGTTGACTACAACGTTATAGAAGACGAAGAACCCGATGCTGGTCTTGGAAACGGAGGCTTGGGACGCCTGGCAGCATGCTTCTTGGACAGCCTTGCAACCCTTGAATACCCCGGACACGGCTACGGAATCCGCTACGAATACGGAATGTTCGAGCAGCACATCATCGACGGCGAGCAGGTTGAATTCCCGGACAACTGGCTAAAGCACCGCGACCCTTGGGAAGTAAAGAGAAGCGACCTTGCAGTAACCGTAAAATTCGGCGGACAGATAAAATACGGCAAAACCCCGGACGGACAGGACCGCTTCTACATAGAAAATGCGGAAGAAATAACTGCAACGCCATACGACATGCCAATAGTTGGATTCGGAAACGAAACTGTAAACACGCTCCGCTTGTGGCAGGCATCAAGCCCGGACGGATTTGACCTGCAGCTCTTCAACGACATGCAGTACAACCGCGCAGTGGAAAAGCAGAACAATGCAGAAAACATAAGCCGCGTACTCTACCCCAACGACAACGGCCCCATGGGCAAGGAACTCCGCCTTAGGCAGCAGTACTTCTTTACATCAGCATCCTTGCAGGACCTTGTCCACCACTTTGTACTCAACGTGGGAACAGACTTCAGCAAATTCCCCCAGTACCACGTAATCCAGCTTAACGACACCCACCCGGTAGTAGCAATCCCGGAAATGATGCGCATACTCCTTGACGAATACAACGTAGGCTGGAACGACGCATGGAACGTTGTAACAAAGACATTCGCATACACAAACCACACAATCCTTGCAGAAGCCTTGGAAAAGTGGCCAATCGAAATCTTCCAGAGACTGCTCCCCCGCATCTACCAGATTGTAGAAGAAATCAACCGCCGCTTCATGATAGAACTGCGCGCAAAATTCCCCAACGACTACGGCAAGCAGAACCACATGGCAATCATCCACGACGGAAAAGTTTACATGGGCTGGCTTGCAATCCATTCATGCTTCAGCGTAAACGGCGTTGCGGAACTGCACACAAAGCTGCTCAAGGAACAGGAATTCAAAGACTGGAACACAATCTACCCGCAGAAGTTCAACAACAAGACAAACGGCGTAACACAAAGACGCTGGCTGCTCTGCTCCAACCCGGAACTTGCATCCTTCATCACCGAGCGCATAGGCCACGGCTGGGAAACAGACCTTACCAAGCTCAAGGCACTCGAAAAGTTTGCAGACGATGACGAAAGCCTCAACAAGCTTACCGAAATCAAAAAGCACAACAAGCAGAAGCTGGCAGACTACCTCAAGCACGCCCAGAACGAATTCCTTGACCCGGAAAGCATCTTCGACACCCAAGTAAAACGCCTGCACGAATACAAGAGGCAGCTCTTGAACGTATTCCACATCATGTACCTCTACAACCGCATCGTGGAAGACCCGTCATTCAACCCGCCAAGCCGCACCTTCATCTTTGGAGCAAAGGCCGCATCGGGCTACCGCCGCGCAAAGCAGATAATCAAGCTCATCAACACCGTAGCGGAAAGAATCAACAATGACCGCCGCGTTGGTGGAAAGCTCCGCGTTGTATTCGTAGAAAACTACCGCGTATCCGTAGCAGAAAAAATCATCCCGGCAAGCGATGTTTCCGAACAGATTTCAACCGCAGGCTACGAGGCATCAGGAACCTCAAACATGAAGTTCATGATGAACGGCGCACTCACCCTGGGAACAATGGACGGTGCAAACATAGAAATCGTAGAATCCGCAGGAAAGGAAAACGCATTCATCTTTGGCCTCAACTCAGACGAAATCATCAAGATAAACAGCGAGCACAGCTACAACCCGCAGAAGTACCTGGACCGCAACCCTCAGCTGGCAAAAATCCTGAACCAGCTTGTGGACGGAACCTACGACAAAACAGGCCTCCTCTTCCGCGACCTGCACGACAGCATCGTATTCGGAATCGAAGGCCAGAGACCGGACGTCTACTTTATCCTCGCCGACTTCGACAGCTACGTACAGGCACAGGAAAAAGTGGCAAAAGCCTACGCAGACAAGCGCAACTGGGCACGCATGGCACTCATTAACATTGCAAACTCAGGCAAGTTCTCTTCCGACCGCACCATCGAAGACTACGTACGCGACATCTGGAAAATCAACAAAATCAAGATTGACTAAAAGCTCCGGCCTTAAGCAATCCAAATGACCATCAAAAGACTTGTTCGGAAGACCTGTTTTTCCGGGCAAGTCTTTTTTTTAATTTTCTGGACGGTACCTTTGTACGCTCCACCATTTTATTCCATGGCTAACTCGACCGA
>CAMHDS010000146.1 GCA_946183925.1 uncultured Fibrobacter sp.
CTTTATACTGGAAACCACCTGTTTCAACAATAGAATACATTTTGTAATCCTTTTTAAGTTGCTATTGGAGTCCCAAATTTAGTAAGTAACAGGCAAAAAGTAAAGGGGATTTTCCCTTTTTGGCCCTTATTTTAACGAAAATCCGGCTTTTTTCAGGTCAAACCGGCACAGGAGGAAGGGGACCGTGAGCCGAGCGGTCGTCTGTGAGCCACAAGCGACTCGTATCAACGAGTCGTGGTGGCGAGCTTTGGCCACTTAGCGCTTTAGCGCTTATGTGGACATGGCCACCTTTAGGTGGGAGCGAGGCGAGTTCGTAGATGCCTCAAATGCGGCAGAGCCGAGCGGTCGTCTGTGAGCCACAAGCGACTCGTATCAACGAGTCGTGGTGGCGAGAGCGAGGCGAGTTCGTAGATGCCTCAAATGCGACAGAGCCGAGCGGTCGTATTAGGCCCCGGCGTCTTCCAGGCGTTTCACATGGCAGTAGGCCAATTCCTTCGTCTTTTCGTCCCGAAGGTGCAGGCTGGAGCCCTCGCAGTAGCGCCAGTACTTGCAGGTCTTGCAGTCGCCGATCTTTGCCCAGCGGCGGTCCCGCATCACCTGGTAGCGGTTCTGCCAAACATCCCAGATATCGTCCTTGTAGATGTTCCCCTGGATGTAATCGCCACGCAGGCTCGGACAAGCCGAAATGCTCCCGTCGCAAAGTACAGAACTGACATTCACGCCGGCACGGCAGAAGAACGGGTAATTGCGAGCGTCCTTTTCGTAACTTCCCAAAAAACCTTCGCAGCCGTAATTCACGTTGATGACCTTCAGGGATTTCACCTCCCGGATAAAGTCAAAGACTTGCCGGAATTCCTGGTTGGTGAGCTGGAACAACGGGTTGTCCTTGGCGCGGCCCTTAGGGAACACCGTGGCAACACGCCAACGTTTTACGCCGATTTTTAGGAGAATTTCAAGAATCTTCGGCAACTCCTTCAGGTTCTCCCGGTTCACGCAGGTCATCACGTCAAAGGTGAGTCCCTGTGTGTGTGCGGCCATGTCGATGGCCCGGAGAGCGTTATCAAAGCTTGTTGGCGCACCGCGGAAATGGTTGTGGCTTTCCTTGAGGCCATCGAGGCTGATGGTAAGCGAGCGAAGCCCGGCGTCCAAGAGTCCCTTATATCGTTCAGGCGTCATGGCCAGGCCGTTGGTCACCATACCCCAGGGATAGCCTCGTTTCTTGATTTCGAGGCCACATTCCTCTAGGTCAGAGCGCATCAGAGGCTCACCGCCGGTAATCACCACGATAAAATGCTTGGGATCAATATGGGGCGCCAACTTGTCCAGCGCACAAAGAAAGTCTTCCCGAGGCATGTCAGGAATAGCATCCTTCACGCAGTCGCTGCCGCAATGCAGACAGTGCAGGTTACAGCGGAGGGTACATTCCCAAAAGAAATAGGTCAGCGGATGCGCCTTGATTTCGTTATGGCGGTAAAGACGATAGGCTTCTAGGGCGAGTTTTTTCTTAAAACAAAGATGCATGGAAACTATTCATCTTCCGTCGGCTTTTCAGGGCAGTTTATGGTGGGAAAACACCCGGCCAATGGGTCAGGGTCAAGGTTGGGATTGCGCTCTATGCAAACTTCCTGGGCCGACTCGCAGTTCTTGGCCTTGTCGGAACCCGCCTCAGGAGCCAGGGCATCCACACCTTCTGGGAGCACCACCCCCTCCCCCGTGGCATCGGAAGGATCTCTCAAGTACCTGTTTCCATCGGTGCAGTCGATAATCTTGAATTCCTTGCCTGCTTCGTTTTTCGCAATGTCATTAAAACATAAGGTTATAGACTTAAAATCAGCGGGCACACCGTAAAGGGCAATGGCCTGCTGCATCTCACTGCTGCTGGGGATTTCTTTTGTAGCTTCGCTGGAACTGGGCGCCGGGTTTTCAGCGGCACTGCTGTAATTTGGGTCGGGACCATAAAGACATACGGCCGACGAGCCGGAGTCGTCACAACCGGCCCAGAAAAAACTGGTCAAGGCCAACGCTATTTTTTTCAAGTGCCTGTAGAACATTTTTGCTCCTCCGAGACTCAATCCTAATCAACAATATACAATTTAAAACAAACAATCAACATCACGCATTCCTATTTATGGGGACAATCGATAGTCGGGGCACAATATTCTTTTTTTGAGCCACAATCTGTCTTTGCACAGGTGTCTGGACCAAGTTTACAGTTTTTGGCATTCTTTCCGCCTGGTTCCGGGAAGCCAACAGTGACATCTTCCGGTATAGAAATCGGGTTTGTGGCACATATAGAGAATGGGGCCTGTTCCCGTGTCCATTTATGACCGTCATCGCATTCAACAATGTCAATCTCTACGTCGTCCTTGTTTTTTATCGATGTGGCGTAGCAGTTGGTTGTTGTCGTATCAGGTTTGTAGGGACAATCGATAGTCGGGTGGCAGCCACCATACTGCCTTCCCTGGGAATCGATTTTATCGACACAAAGCGGCGCTGCGTTGAAATTGCAATTGTCGCCCTCGATTCCCTCTCGCGGTTCGCTCCATAGAATGTCCTTCGGGAGTCTGTCTTTTAAGCTCTCCGAGTACACGACAAAATCCTTGAGGTATTTTTTTCCGTTGTCGCATTCAAAAATACTATAAGAGGAGCCGGCGGTATCTTTTACAGACGTGGTGTAGCAGTTGACAGGCGCTTTGCCGTCGCTAGAACTACTGGAAGATTCATCCGTGTCGCCATTGTCGCTTATTGTAGCGGAAGACTCGACTTTATCGGAGTTGCTGCTCTGGTATTCCGGTGGGATTCCATACAGACATTCCGGTTCTACCGTGGAATCGTCACAACCGGCCCAGAAAAAACTGGTCAGGGCAAGCAAAAAGACTTTCCAGTATTTGTAGAACATCATCTGCTCCTTTTCCGCCCATTCCCTGTCAGTAATATACATTTTTTTACCGTTCTAAAAGTTCCTTACAGAAAAAAGAGAGTTTAATCATAAAAAAAGCCCGCCCCAAACGGAGCAGACTTAAAATTCTGGACTCGATCCTTCGACTACGTCCTTCGACGCGCTTCGCTTGCTCAGGGATCTTAATAAGGTTGGTGAACATGAAAACGCAGAGAGCCGAACAAAAAAAAGTCCGCTTCGTTAGAAGCAGACCAAAAATCCCAATTTGGATTAGAACCGAGTGAGACAAGGCGCGAGCCCCCGTAGCGTACAAAACGTACGTGAGGGGGTGAGCTATACGACACTTGGGGTTTACCCCTTAGTGGAGTTATCCTCTTTGGGGAAACGCCGTATCACGACGGTTATAATTCAAATTAACCGAGGGTGACCTCTACCTTGTGCACACCCTTCGTAAAGATAGGTGCCACGTCGGCGTCAATCTTCTTGCCATCGACGATCATCTCGGCGACACCCTTGCACACGTGCT
>CAMHDS010000147.1 GCA_946183925.1 uncultured Fibrobacter sp.
ATCCAGACGGAAATAATCCTTTTCAATGAGGAGGAAATCAAGAGCATCATCAACTATGAACTCAATCGCGGCGGACAGCTCTTTTTCATGCACAACAAAGTGGAAGAACTGCCGGCTATCGCGGATATCCTGCACAGGCTGGTTCCGGACATGAAAATATGTGTAGCCCATGGCCAGATGGAATCGGGGGAGTTGGAAGACCGTATGCTCTCCTTCATGCGGGGAGACTACGACATGCTGCTTTGCACCACAATCATCGAGAACGGCCTGGATATTCCCAATGCCAACACCATCATCGTGAACCAGGCGCAGAATATCGGCCTCAGCGATCTGCACCAGCTGCGCGGACGGGTGGGCCGAAGCAACAGAAAGGCTTTCTGCTACCTTATCGTTCCTCCGCTCATTTCCCTGTCCGACGATGCCAGAAGGCGTCTGAAGGCCATTGAGGAATTCAGTGACCTGGGCAGCGGCTTCAACATTGCCATGCAGGATCTGGATATTCGCGGTGCAGGTAATCTCCTGGGTGCCGAACAAAGCGGTTTCATCTCGGACATGGGATATGAGACATACCAGAAAATCCTTTCGGAGGCCATGGAGGAACTGGGCATGGAAACAGGAATCCAACTGCGTCCGGGCACGGAAAAGTTTGTGGACGACTGCACCATCGAAACCGACAGGGCGGCCCATATTCCCGACGATTACATTGACATAACGGCGGAGAAAATCCGCATTTACAAGATGCTGGATGCCCAGACCGACGACAAGGAGATTGACCGGATTGGTGCGCAGGTGCAGGACCGGTTCGGCCCGCTTCCGGATGAGGTGAAGAATCTTCTCACGGTGGTGAAAATCAGGAATCTGGGAACGCTTCTCGGATTTGAGAAGATTATTGTAAAGAACGGGATGCAGATTATGTTCTTCGTGAACAATCCGCTTTCGCCTTACTATAAGTCCAAAGTATTTGAAAAGGTGCTTTCGAAGGTCAATGAAAACCCTTCGCTTTTCAAGTTCAATCAAGACGGAGGGCGTCTCAGAACCGTTTCCAGGGGAGTGGATTCACTGGACAAGGCCCTTGCAATTTTGAAAAGACTGCAATAATTGTTATTTTTGTGGGCTATGTCCAACTTGCTGGTAGAAATAGGAAACACCGCTCTCAAGGCTGCCTGGTCAGAGAAAATGACGCTGGGCAAAACCTTTCGCTATCAGGGAGAGAAGGTAATTGAATTCATTCTTTCCCTTACGCACCGGGAAAAACCGGAAGTGATGGTAGTTTCCTCGGTATCTCCTCTCTCCGCCCAGGATACAGAGGCGCTGGAGAAGGAGTGCACCCATCTTCTGGTGCTGGACAGCGCTCACCGGGAGCCGCTTATCGGCCACGGGCTTCCCGCCTACCTTTCCTATGACAGGGCGGCGGCCATCCTGGCTGCCAGGTACCTCTTCCGCGGCCGGGGCTGCACTATTGTAGACTTCGGTACAACCCTTTCCGTGGATTTCACGGATAAGGAAGGCTTGTACATGGGTGGGAACGTTACACTTGGTTTCCGTACCCGTTTCAAGGCGCTCAGCCGTTATTCCCGCTCCCTGCCTCTCGTGGAAATTCCGGAAAATCCGGCTTCCCTGGGCCTTTCGGAGGTAAGTTCCATCGAGAGCGGAGTGGTTTCAGGCATTATATTTGAAATGGAGGGCTACCTGAATCTTTACCCGGAGAATATTGTTGTATTCACGGGCGGGGATGCAAATTATTTTGCAAAACGGATGAAAAGTTCCATCTTTGCAATTTGCAATTTAGTATTGATGGGTTTGGCTTTAATGGCTGACGAATATGTTCGGAAGAAAGAAAATTAGTTGGATGGCTGCACTGCTGCTGTTTGCTGCCGTGGGAAGTGCGTCTGCACAGACCGACGGTACTTACGGCGGATTCTCTCCCTACTCCGTCTTTGGCGTGGGGCAGCTGCACCAGAGCGGAACGGCATGGAACCGGGGCATGGGTGGCGTAGGCATAGCCGCCCGCAGCAACCGGTTCGTGAATATCATGAATCCGGCATCTGTCACTGCGAGAGACTCCCTTTCTTTCATGTCGGATCTGGGCCTGAACGGCCGCATTTCCGTTTTTCAGGAAGGCAGCAAGCGGGCCGCCAACACCATTTTCAATATCGATGATTTCGTCATTTCCTTCCCCATGTGGCAAAATACGGCTTTCATGACCGGTATTCGTCCCATGAGTGATGTAGGATACCGGATTTCCGCTTCGGAGGTTAACGTGGACACGGGTACCCAGACCTTCGTATCGGCCGGCAACGGCGGTATTTACGAATTCTTCGCCGCAGCGGGCATCACCCTGTGGGACCGTCTGTCCCTGGGCGCCCAGTTCAACTACCATTTCGGCAATGTGAACAAGAAGGCGGCCCTTACCTATTCCGACGCATCGTACCGTTCCGCCAATTCGGGAGACTCCCTGCAAGTGAGAAGTTTCACTGCCAAGCTGGGTCTGCAGTATGTACAGCCGCTTTCAAAGTCCGCTTCCCTTACCTTTGGTGCAACCTATCAGTTCTCTTCTCCCATGAAGGGATACAGCATCCATTATCGGGAACTGGGGAGCTATGACCGCACCCGCTCATCGGCCACCCTGGACGAAAATGGTCTCCGCATGGGAGATGAGCTGGGCCTGGGCATTGCCTATAAGTTCGGTGACAAGTTCATGGCAGAATTCGACTACACCCGCGAGGGATGGGCCAATACCCGTCTGGACCAGGTGTCCGGCTTCTCAAACCAGGGAGACGTAACTTTCGCTCCCGGTGTAGGCCAGAGTTTCCGTGCGGGTATGGAATATACCCCCAACCGTTCGGATATCCGCTATTATTTTCGCCGATGCACCTACCGGGCCGGCGCCTACTTTGACCAGTCGTACTATCTGGTGGACGGCGTCCACGTCAATTCCGTGGGCATTACCCTGGGCATGACGCTTCCCGTCTTCCGCTGGTACAACGGACTCAGCCTGGGCGTAGACTTCGGACGCAGGGGCCTTGCAACGTCCCAGGTAAAGGAAAATTACTTTGGATTCAGCGTGGGCTTCAACGTGTTTGACATCTGGTTCCAGAAGCGCCCGTACGAGTAGTGGTATGGTTGTTGAGAAATTAAAAACATAAAACAATATTAATATGAAAAAGTTAAGTGTACTCTTAGTAGCCGTTGCAGCCGTCTTTGCCGGTTCCTTCCAGAAGGCTTCCGCACAGGATGGCGACTGCGGTGTGTATGCCTCCTATTATCAGGAGTACTACAAGCAGAAGAATTATCAGGCAGCCCTTCCCAACTGGAGAAAGGCCTATGCCCTGTGCGCCAAGCATTACAAGCAGAACATCTACATTCACGGCGCAAAACTCATGAATGATGAGATAAAGAAGAATATCCAGGCC
>CAMHDS010000148.1 GCA_946183925.1 uncultured Fibrobacter sp.
CTGCCCAATCGCGCCCGCGATTGGGCAGCCCAAAAGGAAAGCCCCGAAGGGCTTAGCCCTTCGGGGTACGGTGGCGGGTCAGGGTCACCGAGTAGGAACCGAACCGGATTTCCCGCTCGGGGTTGACCACCTCGGGGGAGAGGTCAGCCAGGGCTTCCACCAACCGCCGGATCAGCTCCCGCTTCTCCTCGTCCGGTTTCCGCTCCCGCTTCCGCTCCTTCCCGTAGGCATCCACCGCCCTGCCCTTGCGGAGTTCCTTGCTGACCTTCTCCTGCTCGGCGGTCAGCTTGCCGACCTCGGGGTCCTGCTCGACCTGCATGTCCCACCATGCAAGCTCGGCATCCTCGATGCAGGAGTCGGGGTGGCTGTCGATGTAGGCATCGACCCATTCATCAGAGGGTTTCGTCATGGGGATCACCTTCCTTTCGCACGATTATTGTACCACGGGGAAAGGGGTTTTGTCAACCCCTTTTTTCGTACAGAACCCGCTCCATCTTGTAATGGATTTCCCGCTCGATGGTGGTGTCCTCGAAGGCGGTGTGGCTTTCGATGAAGTCAAGGTTGCCGGTGATGAAGCGGTACAGGATTTCGGCGGTCATGCGGGGGCGGGGGGTTGCGTGCTTGGTCATGTAACCGTTTTCCTCGCAAAACTTGCGGTAGGTGGGGCGATCGGCGAAGGTTTTCGCCATCTTCATGGAGTCCCAGATTTCAAAGGAGTCCAGAACCTTGGTCTTGATGCCGTAAAGCCATTCAAAAGTGGTGTTCAGTGCGTCAATGTCGAAGCGGGCATTGTGGGCAACGATTGCCACGCAATTCTCACGGCGGGCGGTGGTGATGATGTCCATCAGCACATCACAGAAAGCCTTGATTTCCCGCTTGCCCTCGGCGATGTCCTTGAAGTAGCGGGGCAGTTTCTCGGCGTAGTAACAGGACTGCATCCGCTCCATCTCACCGAAGAAGATTTCCCGCACGATGTAGGACTTCTCACAGATCACTTCAGCGGTGGCGGGTTCGATCACGGAGTAACCGATGTCGTAGGCGAGATTGTTGCCGGGCATAACCTTGTCGAGTTTCAGAATGTTGCAGGTTTCGGAGTCAAGAACCATCAGGCGATTTTTCATGGGGTAGCACCTCTCTCATTTTTTCTGCCCTCTCGCTGAGGACAGTATTATAATACACCCAAACCGAAAATCTGTCAAGCACTTTTTTGGGAAATTTCGCAATTTTTTTTCGGCTCGGCTTTTGGTGCCAAAAACTGCGGGATCCCCTAAAAATTTAAAATGCCGTTCGCTCGCGGCCGCAAGCGAACGGCTCAGCCGTTTGGCTGAGCCGTAGCAGGTGGGCGGTTTCTCGCTTTTGTTAACGCAGAACTGGGCTACCGCCAAAGGACTTCTGCGACCCTTGGGGCGAGATCAGTAAGTGATCTCGCCCGGCAGAGCCTGAACCGGGTCATCCGGATCAGCGATCCGGAAGTAGGTGACCCGCTTCTCGGTGTACTTCTCGGCGATGCCGTCCTTGACCATCTGGGTCAGCAGGGCGGAGCACTTCTGACCGGAGATGCCCACCTTCTCGGCGATCTCACCGCACTTCTGACCCTCAGCGGTCAGCACGGCTTCGATCTGACCCTTGACCTCGGTGTTCTCCTTCTGGGTCTTGGTCGGCTTGCCGGACTTGGAAGCGTTCCGCTTCTCAAGGGACTGTCCGAGGGCGATCAGCTTGTCGGCGACAGCGATCTTGTCGGACTGGGTCAGCTCTTCACCGTTGAGGGCACGCAGAGCGAAGTTGATGGCGTTCACATAAGTCAGCTTTTCCATGGTCATTACCTCTTTCTCCGTTTGGTGGGTTCGGCTCCCTTTGATGTATTAAGTGTACCACACTTCGTGGGGTTTGTCAAGGGGTTTTTCGGAACTTTTTTTATTTTTTAGTTCCGATCCGGTGATCAGCCGGCGGTGGCGGGGTTGTTGGTCGGCGCCTTGACCTCGGTGCCCGCTCTTCCCTTCCCCCTTTCGACAGTAAGATTATCTCATAGATTTGTTACAAAAACAAGCACCTTTCTGTTACAATTTCGGGAACTATTTGTTAAGTTTTCGTAACAATTCGGCTGATCCAAAAAAGTTGGATCCTGTATTCAAACGCGAAAACCGGTCGTTGCGCCCAGCAACGACCGGCTCAGGTCTTGAGCTGGTCGCGGTAGGGTGGGACACTCCCAAAGGGGCAGGGGTATTTTCCATTGTTCCCCGGCACGTCGATCCCATGAACGGCGTATTTTGCGATGCAGTACCCGGGCCCCATCATGGTTTCCTCTTGCCAAAAGGGGCAGATGTGGCAGTTGTCCTGCCAGTGCTCCGGGAAGTGGTCAAGCCCTTTTAAAACTACCATGGTCAAACCTCCTCGTTAAACTGTCGCTTGTAGCTGTCGAGATAGTCGGACAAACCGGCTTCAGCTGACCAACATTCTTCCGCAAGGTCTTTGAGATCCGGGTCAGTTTCGGCTTGCTCCTTCAGAAATTCGTGTTGCTCTTGCAACATTTCCAAAGTTTCCTCAAGCTGTGAAAGTTCAGACCCCTTCATTTTTACCACTTTTCCGCTGTACATTTTTCTTACCCCCTTAATCCTTTCAGAATTTCCACAATATCTTGCGGTGCGTAAGCACCCTGACCCCAGGTGTTGCGGTTTCCTTCCTCATCATCGAACAGGATGCCACCGCCACAGGCTTCCTTTTTGTTCGTGCCGTAGCGGACAACCTTGATTTCATCCCACTCAACAGAGGGCAGGTGCTTCGCAAGCCATGCACGCTTCGCCATCTCAACCGCCAGATTGTAGGCTTCAGAGCCGTTTTTGGCAGTCCACGAAATGATGCCGATTTTCCATCCATCAGCCTGCAAGCGGTTCAGCAACCGAGCGAACAGGGAGAAGTTGAGCATCGGGAGGGCTTCGGCGTAGGGGCGGACATTCTCCGCACGCAGGTCAGCAAGCCAATTCTCCACCGCATACAGGTTGGCGATCGTGCCATCCATGTCGAACCAAATTTCCTTCGTCACTTTTGTGACCCCCTTTCTGTACCATTATAATACACCTAACGGGATTTTTTGTCAAGCACTTTTTTCACACAAATCGAAAAAAATTTTTTCCAGACCTGTGGATCAGCTCAAAAACTGCTCGCGCGCGGCCGCCCGCGAGCAGCCCAGATCAGACATTGTCCAATCTGGTATTTGCGGCGCGGATTGCGGCGGTTACATACTTGACAAGGGAGTCAAAACCGATTGTCCGTGATCCGGGGTTGTAATAATTATCATCTGATCCCAACTGCTCTTCGATTACATCACCCACAAGCCCTTCAAGACCGCCCATGTAACTTTCCCCATCTTTGATCCAATCCGGGGCGGTTTCGTCAAT
>CAMHDS010000149.1 GCA_946183925.1 uncultured Fibrobacter sp.
TGGAGAAACGTAGCAGTATGACCCTAAAGAAACTGGTCTTAATTACGGCCGGGGCGATGCTTCTTTCTGGAACCGCCATGGCAAAGAATATCAACGTGCCTGGCGATTACTCAAAGATTGCCGATGCTCTTGGCAATGCGGATGCTGGCGATACCATCTTGGTAAAGCGTGGCACCTACAACGAAAACATTACCTTGGTGATGGACGTGGTCTTGAAAGGTGAAGACCCGCTCACGACGATTATTGATGGTGGTCGTAATGGTCCGACCGTCATGGGTACTTCGGGCGCCGAAATGTCGCACTTCACTATCAGGAACGGTCTCGAAGGAATCCTTTGTGAAAACGCTGCCCCCTATATCCACCACTGCTACGTGTTGGATAACAAGGCCACAGGTATCGGCGCGTTCATTTCTCTCCCTCACCTCCGCAATAACGTGGTGTACGGGAACCGCTGGTCCGGTATCCTTGCTTGGGGTGCCAAGGCCCTGGACGCTTCCATCGAACAGAACGTAGTGCTCCGCAACGGCTATTCAGGCCTTGCCCTGAAGGGACCGACTAACGTGGTTGCCACCAACAACATCTTCATGGAGAACCATTACTACGGTGTGTTCGCTGACCCTGCTGCTGGTCAGACCAAGGTGGAGTACAACAACATCTACAAGAACTACTACCCCTTCAACCAGTTCATCAAGGTGAACCGCACCAACGTTTCCCTTGATCCAAAGTTCATCAACCACTCTCTTTCGAAGCCGAACTTCTACTGCCAGTCCACCTCGCCGATGCTCAAGCGTGGAAAGGGTAAGCTGGATATCGGCCTTACTGCTACTGAGATTGAGAAGGAAGAGGAAGAAGTGGAAGAGACTCGTAATCCGGATACCGATGCTGACGGCATGTGTGATCCTTGGGTCTCTGAAGAAGGTCTTGCAGACAAATACGCATCGGTCTGTACTGGTGTAGACAACTGCCCCGAAGAAGCCGAAGACTTCGACGGTTATCAGGACGACGACGGTTGCCCCGATGCCGATAACGACCGTGACGGCATTTGCGATCCTTGGGTAGAAGCTAAGGCCATGCAGGCTAACTTTGCTCACGTTTGTAAAGAAGTTGACCTTTGCCCCGAACAGCCTGAAACCATGAACGACTTCAAGGACGATGACGGTTGCCCGGACGAAGTGCCGCAGCCACCTAAGAAAGTGTTTGTGCTCGAAGGCGTGAACTTTGAATCTGGTAAGGCGACCATCACTCAGGATTCCTACATCTCCCTCTTGAAGGTGGTGGATATCATGGAAACCTTTACCGATGCAACTTTTGAAATCGTGGGCCATACGGATAACCAGGGTAACAAGGCCAAGAACAAACAGCTCTCTGCCGACCGCGCTGAAGCTGTGAAAAACTTCCTTGTGGAAAAAGGTATTTCCGAAAGCCGTATTACAACATCCGGTATGGGTGACACCAAGCCGGTGGCCTCCAACAAAACCCCCGAAGGGCGTGCGCAGAACCGTCGTATCGAATTCAAGCGCACGGATATCAAGTAAAGGAGTAGATGATGATGCGTACTAGTTTCATCAAAACGTCAGTCCTCGGACTAACAGTAGCTGCCAGCGCACTGTATGCTGAAGCAGTCTACTCCCCGCATAAATACCAGCAGAACGACTGGTTCGGTGAATTTGGTAGTAATAACACTGCTATGTATGTGAACCCCGCTGGAATCGCCATGACGGACCAGCTAGAAGTAAGCGCTGCTTTCTTTAGTTCCATTAGTGGCGAAGCGAGCCAAGAATATGTGAGTTTGGCTTTCCCCATGGATTACAAGCACACTCTCGGTTTCTCCTTCTTTGAGAATGGTGCTTCAATCGATGGCGGTAAGTCTTACGACGAATTAGCTTTCTTGGTTGGCTATGCGTATAATTTGTTGCATTGCGTTGCCTTGGGTATCGATATTTCCATTCTCTATGTCAACCAGTTCGATGAAGTCAAACATGTGACTTTTGGTGCGGACGTCGGCGTGAGTTGGAACCCACTTTCCTCCTCCAAGTTTGGAGACTTGTTTGTAGGCGTTGCCTTGCAGAACGCTTTGCAGCCTGCCATTAGTACCGCCGAAAAGGATGCTCCCACGGTGGTTCTCTTCACGGAGAGCGAAGCGTACAAGATTCCTGCAAATCTGAACCTCTCCTTGTTCTATCGTGGGCTTAACCGCTCTCTCGAGGCCAAGGCTGAACTTTCTATTATCGACGTGATGCACGACGACAAAGAAGGTGGAGAGGGCATGAACCTTGAAACGAGCTTTACCCTGACTTACTACTTGTCTCCGCACCTTGGTGTCCGTCTTCGCTTCACGAAGGAAGGCTACCCTGTTGCCGGCGCTACAGTTAACGTGAAGGACGTGAGCTTCTTCCGCTACCTGCAGCTTGACTTGGAAATGTCCCACGATGACCTCTACGCCAAGAAGAATCGTGGCTTTATCTGGGCTGTGAAGCTCACCACCCGCTTCGGTGACACTCGTGAAGAGAAAATTGGCGAAGAACGTTATCGTCGTTTGAAGATCGAACCTGAAAACGACTACCGCGCCGCCATGCGTCTGTACTTGAACCGTCAGTTCCTCGAGGCCGCCTATGCCTTCGGTAAGGTTCAGACCAAGTACCCCGCCTTCCACTTGGTGGACCAGGCCGCCTTCTATAAGGCAAAATCCTTTGAAAACCTCCGCATGCACAAGGCTGCCCGTGCCGTTTACGAAGACGCTATCAAGCGCTACCCCAGAACGGAACAGAACGCCAAGTATCACTTCCAGTTGATGAATATCGACTATAAGGAAGGCAAGTACACCGACGCTATGGCCAAGTACCAGAACATTGTTCAGGTGTTCGGCAAGAGCGACGTGAAGGCGGACGCCGACTATATCGCCGGTCAGATCAAGTTCGAACAGGGCCTCTATCAGGAATCTGTAGACCTGCTCGCCGCCATTCTCCCCGGTAACGCAAACTACTTCTATGCCCGTTACACCATGGGTATCGCCTACAGCCGCATGGGCAAGTGGGAAGAAGCCGAAAACTGCTTCCGCGACATTACGGAACAGCCGGTTTCCAACCAGTCTGAACGCGACCTGCAGGATGCCGCCAAGGTGAAGCTCGGCCATATCTACTTCTCTGGCGAAAAGCCCGACGTGGCTGCTGCCGCCCAGATGTACGGCCAGGTGGAACCGGGTTCCCCTGTGTATGACGAAGCAATGCTCGGTATCGCATGGTCCTTCCTCAAGGTGAACAAGCCCGACGAAGCTCTGAAGCCTGCCAACTGGATTATCAGCAACCTTCCGGAATCCTTCCTGGTTTCCGAAGCCTACCTGGTTCAGGGTTACTGCTACTTCATCAAGAAGGACTAC
>CAMHDS010000150.1 GCA_946183925.1 uncultured Fibrobacter sp.
CCGCGCCACCCACCTCGCCTCCCGCGTGGACATCCCCGGGGAGATTGTCTGGTAAGCCCTGCGCCATCGGCAGAATACTTCTATTGCATCGATCGACCTGGTCGCCTATCCTACTTCGACATCGACTGGCAGTTCCTGCTCACCTTCCTCACCTTCCTTAGCCGGTGGGTACTCACTTCCGTGACAACACTCACATCCTAATAGGCGGGTGGTACCCCTTTTCATCCCGTTCACCGAACCCGTTTTTCACTACGTGGCGCAGGTGTATGGGCTTTTTGGTGCAGGTGCCGATGTTTTTGGCGCAGGTACCGGTAGATCTTGGCGCAGGTGTAGGGGGATGTTGGCGCAGGTGAGGAAAAAGGGTGGGGACCTGCGCCGCAAAACGGGCTCCCACGCACTACAGTGGCGCAGGTCCCCCACCAAAAACCCCACCTGCGCCAAGAATGGGGTCCACCTGCACCAAGAATGGGGTCCGCCTGCGCCATCGGCCTACTACCTCTGTTCCCAAGGGCTCACCTGCGCTAGGAATGGGTCCTACCTGCACCAAGACTTACCCTTCGGCCTTGCCCTCGTCGGGATGGGACTTAGCGGCGGGACGGGGTTTTCCCACCATCCGGACGACCGTGTCCGGGCCCAGGCCGAAGCAGCGGGCGAGCTGGGCGATGGATGTACGGAAGGAGCGGTAGATGTAGGGGAGGAGGCGGGCTTTCTTTTCCAGCGGAAGATCCAGGAGGCCGCACTTGAACCAGCCTTGGGCAATGCTTTCGATGGTCTTGAGCATTTCGGTGTCGTTCTGCCGCTGGCGGGGATTGTCGACCAGTTTCTGGTGCATCTCGGCCATATTGACCGTGCCGATGGTCTTGAGAAAGAAGGCCTGGTCATACCCGAAGGCGGATTCCAGGTATTCATGGTCGCAGGCCGAGGCGGGTTCCAGTCCGCCCTCGGAATTGACGAGCCAAGGGACGCCGTCCAGGGAATCGTGGGTATGGAAGCAGGCTTCCTTTTCCCTTCGCGTCAGGGTCCATGCTTTCCGGATGCCGTCGGGAGCCTTCCCTTGGCAGAACATGCCGCGATAACCGGACCACCGGTAGTCTTCCACCCTGGACAGGGCGTCCAGCGCGTTTTTCGGAACATAGGCCAGGGTGTTCCGGAGATACCATTCGGAATCCAGATAGAGCGCGACGGCAGAAGTGTGGTGGAGGACCTTCCGCTGGTGGTACTTCTTGCTGAAGTACTGGGAGTACATCCGGAGCCACTCCGTCTTGAAAGCGTCCGCATCATCTTGGCAGGTGGCCAGGATGGTTGCGTGCCCATGGTTGGACATGGCGATGTAGATGACGACGATCACATTCTTCCGCTTCGCGCAAATGAAGATGTATTTGACCATCACGTCATAGTCCTCGTCATCCCGGCAGAGGACCAGTTTAGCCATTCCTTCCAGGCTGACATGATACGGATAGACCTTCCGGACGCTACCATCCGGCAGCGTCCGGAAACAGATTCTCTCGAAGGCCATGGTCAATTGCCCATTTTGCCGAGCGTTTGTCCGAGCGGGAATAGCATCGTGTTTGAGCCGCCGGCCCAGGCGCCGCCGACGATGGGCCTCGTCACGGCCCGGTCGTCGAAGCCGTAGGGCTTCTTGATGGCCGCTGCGAACTTCTCGAATTGCGGAATGGTGTGGAACATCATCAGGCTCCAGAACTCTTCCGCGTGTTCATAGGGCTGGGCGCATCCCAGGATTTCCGCCATCGCCACCAGGCGGACGGCCTGGCTGACCTTCTGTTCCTGGTTCTGCCACATGAATTCCGTCATGTCATGGACCAGCCGCTTGAGCAACTTGTCAATATCCTTCGCGTGTTCTACTTTCGCACGTGGATTCTCCACGGCAAACGCTTCCTCCGAGACAAACTCTTCTTCCGTGGAGAAATGGAACTTCCCATCCTCGTCCACCAGCACTTCCAAAAACTTTTTCATGATATGATTGTATTGCCGGGCCGCCACCGTTGGCGCTCCCAGTGCAAGGATAGGGAATATTTCCATGATTGGGCTCCAAAAACCGTGATGAGAATCTCGCACTTTAAATCTTTGAGTATTAAGTGTTTGGAGAGAAACAACGAAATCCTGGTTTTCTGAATGTTCACCGAAATCTCCTGAGAGTCAACAGATTGTGCTCTGTCGTGCTCTGCGGGAAAACCAAGCTTCTTGACCTTGGCTCAGAAATTGTTGGTGAATACAAGTGAATGGTCCTTGATGCACATTCGACCAGAACACGAAAACAGGGAAACAGCCATCGTTGATTATGAATAAACCGGGCATTCTTCTTTTCTTTTTGACGTGCTTTATGTCTCTTTCCGTTTGGGCTCAGACCGACATAAAGTCTTTTCAAGGCAAAACACCGGAAATGATTATAAAAGAGTATGGAGACCCCCTCAATGAGGATCTGATACCGGACCAGTCATACTATGTTCTGAAGTATGAGTCTTTCTCGATAGCTCTTGAGCCTGACACATACATCCTTGACGAGTTTATTACCTCAAGCTCTCAATTCAAGTTCCTCTGCGGCATTGTCGATGGCGGAGTGAAGGTTGGAGACCCCATTCAGAAACTTCAAACCATTGACAAGAAATACACCGAGGACAAAGCTGGGAATGAGCTCAAAACACCAAGAATAACGGCACCACTTGTAAATCATGAAGCCAATTATATCCTATTTGAGCAAGACACAGAACGCTTTTATTTCTATGTAAAAGACGGAATCATTCAAGAAATCGGATACTTTACTTTCCCCGAATAATAATCGATTAACGTTCTCAGAACCCTCGTTTACTCCGACATCGTCCAGTAGTTCCTGTTCACCTTCCCCACTACGTGGTGCAGGTGTATGGGTATTTTGGCGCAGGTGAGGAAAAAGGGTGGAGACCTGCGCCAGTGTAGTGCATAGGAGCCCATTTTGCGGCGCAGGTCCCCCACCAAAAACCCCACCTGCGCCAAGAATGGGGTATACCTGCGCCAAGAACCGGGCATACCTGCGCCATCGGCCTTCTACCTTCGTTCCAGTGGGTCCACCTGCGCCAGAGAAAATATCCCAGGAATCCGCGGAGGGGGATCTTCGTCTGGTAGCCTATCCCAGGAAGCCGCAGAGGGGGGCTTGTGGGGCCGGAGCCCACCTGCGCCAGAGCAATTATCCCAGGAAGCCGCGGAGGGAGTCTTCGACGAAGGGGCGGGAGGAGGGGAGGACGATGCGGATGTCGGCGTAGTAGCGGCCGGTGGTGCTGAGGCCG
>CAMHDS010000151.1 GCA_946183925.1 uncultured Fibrobacter sp.
CACTGGTTCAAGGTTCTGTTGGTGTGTCCGGCAGAACCTTTTTTTATGTTGCAAAGCCCCTAAATTCATTATTTACTAAAACCAGACTTTCTGCTATAATCCCTCTACAATCAAACCAAAAGAGGAGTTGCAAATGGCGTTTTTTTATGATGAACCTTCGCACACATTCGGCGAATACCTTTTAATCCCCGGCTACACTTCAGCAGACTGCATACCGGAACACGTGTCTTTAAGAACACCGGTAACCAGATTCAACAAGAAGGCGGGCGAAGAGTCAGACCTTTACATGAACATTCCAATGGTAAGCGCCGTAATGCAGTCGGTTTCAGACGACAAAATGGCCATTGCACTTGCACAGGAAGGCGGAATCAGCTTTATCTACGGCTCCCAGTCAATAGAAGACCAGGCCGCAATGGTTGCCCGCGTAAAAGCCTACAAGGCAGGATTTGTAACTTCGGACTCAAACATCCGCCCAGACCAGACGCTCGAAGACGTTATTGCCCTTATCAAAAAGACAGGACACTCAACAATTGCCGTAACGGCAGACGGTAGCGCCCACGGAAAGCTTGAAGGCATCATCACTGAGCGCGACTTCCGCATAGACCACGTAGACGCATCATCCCCGGTAAGCAAATACATGACTCCATTCAAGGACCTTGTTACCGGAGAAGACGGAATCAGCCTAAAGGACGCAAACGACTTAATCTGGAAGCACAAGGTAAACCAGCTCCCTGTCATAGACAAAAACGGAAACCTTGTATCGCTTGTATTCCGCAAGGACTTTGACAGCGCAGCAGTTCATCCGCTTGAACTCCACGACTCAAAGCACCGCTACATTGTTGGTGCCGGAATCAACACAAGGGACTACATGGACCGCGTACCCAAGCTTTTGGAGGCTGGCGTAGACGTACTCTGCCTTGACTCAAGCGAAGGCTACTCTGAATGGCAGGCAAGGGCCCTCCACGACATCCACGAAAAATTTGGTGCAAACGTAAAGGTTGGTGCCGGAAACGTTGTTGACCGCGAAGGATTCATGTTCCTTGCAGAAAACGGAGCCGACTTTGTAAAGATAGGAATCGGTGGCGGTTCAATCTGCATCACGCGCGAACAGAAGGGAATTGGCCGCGGACAGGCAACAGCCACGATTGAAGTTGCAAAGGCCCGCGATGAATACTACGCAAAGACAGGCATCTACGTTCCAATCTGCTCAGACGGCGGAATTGTCCACGACTACCACATCACGCTCGCACTTGCAATGGGCGCTGACTTTGTAATGCTTGGCCGCTACTTTGCCCGCTTTGACGAATCCCCGACCAACAAGCTTGTCGTAAACGGCAACTACGTAAAGGAATACTGGGGCGAAGGCTCAAACCGCGCACGCAACTGGCAGCGCTATGACCTTGGCGGCAAAAAGACCATGGCCTTTGAGGAAGGCGTAGACAGCTACGTTCCATACGCAGGACACCTGCACGACGGTGTGGCACTTACAATCAGCAAGGTTGTGCACACAATGTGCAACTGTGGCGCACTTTCAATCCCTGAACTTCAGCAGAAGGCAAAGCTCACACTTGTTTCTGCGGTAACAGTACAGGAAAGCGGCGCACACGACGTAACGGTAAAAGCTCCGTCAATCCACGCAGAATAATCTTTTTGGAGGAAACATAAATGAAGGTTGTAATAATTGGAGCCCAGTGGGGCGATGAAGGCAAAGGCAAAATCGTAGACTACCTTGCAGAAAAAGCAGAATACGTAGTGCGCTATTCAGGCGGACCAAACGCAGGACACACAATCGTTGTAGACGGAAAGCAGTATGCCCTGCATCAGGTTCCAAGCGGAATCCTCTATGCAAACAAGAACGTCTACCTCGGAGCCGGCATGGTAATCGACCCGGAAGCTTTGTTCAACGAGCTTCAGATGCTCAAGGACAACGGAATCAACTGGGAAGGCCGCGTGTTCATCTCTGACCGCGCACACCTCATTCTTCCAAAGTACCGCACAATGGACAAAGAGCGCGACGCTGCCCGCCCCCGCCCAATCGGAACAACAGGAAGGGGTATCGGAATTGCTTACGGCGAAAAGGCAAACCGCGACGGACTCCGCCTTGCAGACCTTGACTGGGAAGAAAAGATGGGCGAATACACAGGCGAAGACAAAGCCTACCTTGACAAATACAAGGACCGCCTGCTTTCCATGCGCGTAGACCTTACCGCAGAAATGTGGAAGCTCCGCAATGCAAACATCCTCTTTGAAGGCGCACAGGGAGCAATGCTGGACATAGACTCCGGAACATACCCATACGTAAGCTCAGGCCCTTCATGTGCAGCAGGTGCCGCAGTAGGAAGCGGAATTGGCCCCCACGACCTGGACAAAATCCTTGGCGTATTCAAGGCATACGAAACACGCGTTGGCAACGGACCAATGCCATCTGAATTCAACGACACAAGCGAAGGTGAACTTTGCCAGTACGTGCGCGACACAGGACGCGAATACGGTGTTACAACAGGACGCGCAAGACGCTGCGGTTACCTTGACCTTGTTGCACTCCGCTATGCCTGCCGCGTTAACAGCCTGGACGGACTCGTACTTACCCACCTGGACATCTACGATGCAATGGACGAAGTTGAAGCCTGCGTTGCCTACGACATCAACGGCAAAATCGTAACAGACTTCCCCGCAAACGTAGACGCAATGAACGCCGCAAAGCCACAGCTCAAAAAGTTCAAGGGCTGGAAGACAGAGCTCAAGAACTGCAAGACCTACGAAGACCTTCCAAAGAATGCCCGCGACTACGTGGAATTCATCGAAGACTTTACTGGCACTCCGGTAGACATCATCAGCGTAGGCTACGAGCGCAACGAGACATTCATCAGAAAGGATCCTTGGAAAAAATAATCCGTACAGAGGGGGAAGTCCGCTTGAAGCTTTGCTGCAAGTACCCCCTGCGACTGCAACCCAAGGAGGGGGAAGTCTCCCCCTCGCTGCAAAGGCAAGTCGCTCCACAAATGCCAAAAGCGGCAGGCTAGAAAAACAAGAGGCTGTCACCCTGAACTAGTTTCAGGGTCTGTCCCAATACAAAATACATTTTTTTACAACAAGCCGCTTCCGTCATTTGTTCCGCTTTGTTGCCTTTTCCGCTACCCCCTCTGCGGGGCAATCTCTTTGCAAAGC
>CAMHDS010000152.1 GCA_946183925.1 uncultured Fibrobacter sp.
CGTACCAGCTTGGTTGACTGTCTTTGGTGACATGCTGGGCAGAAGCGGTCTGTACTCCTGTGGCCATGAACACCATCACCATCAGAAGTGTGATTATACTATGTTTTTTCATAAATGATAGAAGAATTAGATTCCTTCCCGGATACACGAAACCAAGCGGCCCTTCATGCGAAGTCCGCTTGGTTTGGTTGTGTAAATGGTTGATTGAGGACGCCTTATACCCCCCCCCAGAATTCGGAGCGGGTCACCGTAACTATGGAATATGACGGGCAGGTCTTCATTACAAACGCTCTACAAAGTTACATTTTTTTTCCATCTCACAAAAAATAACAGGAAACGAATGAACACTTCCCCACGGAAGATTTTAGGTGACACAGAAATCATTCCTCTTCATCATCCGGCAAATACTCGCACAGTATCTTCATGGCCACCTCGTGCACGTCCTTCGAGCGCCAGGAGAGTTTTTCGGCGGCATAGCCCGTCATATACACCGCCTGGCGATACTCCTCCTCACCTTCAAAGCCCAGCTTAAAGCGGTACTTTATCGCATTGATGGCTTTGGCCACTTGATTCAGATTTGTACCGGCCCTGTGCATTTCCCTGTAAATGGTAATCAACCACTTGCGGAGCTGCATAAGTTCGCCGTCGGTTCCCTTGAAAACCATTCGTTTCCCGCCACGGTTCAGCACCGTATTGATGATGAAACGGGACCTGGAATGATAGCCGTCTATTTGCATCAACTCCATCATTTTGTCGTACTGTTCCTCCGTCATTCGAAGGCTTATCATCTTTGTCTTTTTTGCTTTCATGGCTTTTTCTTTTTCATCTTCTTTTGTCCGCCGAAGGCGTAGAAAAGGCCCGCCAGGGCCCGCGTTTGTATCACAAACGCACATCTTGCAATTCCTTTTTCACCGGCGTATCACTAATTTTTCTCGTATTCTGGTATTCTATAAATCTACAAGTCTATAAATCTACAAATCTATAGGTACTGTAAGCAGTTTGCCTGCTGCCACCATCTCCTGGAATACTTCTTCCAACTGTTGCCGTTTAGCAACACCAGGGTTATCGGTGCCTGCGTTTACAATTCCGGCCGAGAGAAGAAAGTCAAAGACCAGAGAAAGAGTCTGGTCACTATAGTAGGTGATGCGCCCGTAGTTCTTGACATCGGCATAGCAATTCTTTGCCACTTTGGCAAGCGTCTCACGATTCTTCCGCTCCACCGTCTCCGGGTCTTCCGGCTTCGGCTTTTCTTGTTCACGACGAAGCCGCCTGAGGGCTTCCAGCCGCATCGGGCTATGGTGATAGATTTCCATGATGCGGATGAACTCCGCAGGTGACAGTTTATACATCGGCCCCAATTGGGCGCAGACGCCGGCACGAACAGCAATGCGGATTTCATCTACGCACCAGGAATCATAGGTGGTATACAACTCTGACAACATCAGGTTGACAATAGCATCGACAATTTTGGGATCCGCCACTTCGCATCGAAGGGAAAAGGCTTCATCGATGACAATATCGGCCAGATGATTCCTCATCTCTTCAAACGGGATGAGGGCGATGGGGCGGCTGCTCCGGGCCTTGAGGATTGCACTGACAGTCATTCTCCAACACCTCCTTCCATTTTCAGCGCCTGCTTGACGGCTTCATTTCGGGCGATGACGCTGGTTCCCACTCTTTTTGGCTTGAAATCGACCGTCTCCTGATGTATCTTTTCAAAGCAAGAGCAAATATCTTCATTGGTCCATTGTTTCTTTGTTCTCTTTTCTTTTGTTTTATGTTGCCCGGCGCCCGCCGCTTCCGGGACTTCCGGCAACGGGTCTTCCGTAGCAGGCGTTTCCGACTTCGGCGTAACCGAAATGACTTCCCTGACGACATAGTCCGATCCCAAGATTCGGCCTTTGGCATCCCGCACCGGTGTTTTGGTTAGGAATCCCGCTACTTCAAGTTCCCTGATGGCCGACATCACGGCTTCTCGTCCCTCCTGGAGGAAAGACAGAATACCCGCCACAGTAAAATGCCAACCTTCCGGAAGATTCAAAAGAATGGTCAAAAGTGCCTTGGCTTTCAAGGACAGACTTTTGGAGAGGATGGTCGTCTTTGCAAGCGTGTAATAAGGCATACCCTCATTTCTGCGTATCTGTCTCATAACCTGTCCTCCTTTGCGCTTAGAATCCGCATGACATCCCGTTTCCGGTAGAGAATCTTCCGCCCGGCCTTTACGGGTTTGAGATAATGTGAATTGCTCCAATGCCAAAGGGTGGTGTCACATACGCCGAAGAGTTCCATCACTTCGGCTTTGCTCAAGTATTCGTCACCGTCGGCCGATGCTTGATCGGCCTTGGCTTTTCTGACGGCGGCTTCGAAAAGATGGGTGGCAAAGTCCTTGAGGTCCTTTGCCGTGATTTGAATGGTCACGCTGGCGCTGCCATTCTCGATGATAGATTGCAAGTCCATATGTTGCAGTATTTCCGGGCGGGTTAATGGACTTCCCCGCCAGAGGCCCGTAACGGAAAAGCCGCCACCCGACTATCGGGAGACGGCATGCCGTACTACAACAATAAGGGCGAATTACTTGCCAGTCTGCTTTGGCTGCTCTGGCTGGGATTTTGGCTGGTTTGGCTGATTATTCTGACCGCTTTGGCAAGTTTTGCCTGTCAATTCATTGTAAATCGCCGCAATCCGTACCTGGTCATTTTTCTTTTCCCGGCCTTCCGGGCGGTTCTTGATAGCCGAGCACGCATGACGAACAGAAGTCTCTTTGGCGAAAGAATAACTGGAATATGTGTTAACAAGGGCGTCCAGCATGGTCTTTGGCTTGGGGTCTTTCAGAATGTGATGCTGAGACAGGGCATAGTAAAGATATGCCAGCTGCGGCCCTTTTCGATTACTGTCAAGAGATATCCAGCGGTAAAGATTTGAAAAGAATTGTGGTGGAGTACCCTCCTCGCAGATATCTTTGATGGCCGGCGGCTCCGACTCTGAAATGTCCTTTTCAGGCAGGGTAATGTCCTCTGCATCTTTCGGATTTTCCGTTTTCAGCGTGAAAACATACACACAAAGTTTGAAACTCCAGCAAACTACCAGATACATGATGAAACCAGCAAGAACCTTGGACAGTTCCAGTAGAATGAGCAATATCGGATGGTCCTGAGCATCAG
>CAMHDS010000153.1 GCA_946183925.1 uncultured Fibrobacter sp.
CTGTTGTAAAAGGTTACAACGGAATTTATCAAGTAGAACTTGATTGCCTATGTAGAATAGTATAAATTATAAGAGAGTACAAATAAACCCCCGAGAGGAAAAGTATGAGTATCAAAAAAGTTTTAACAACAGCCTTTGCCATGGCCGCAATTTCGTCATCCATTTCCTGGGGGCAGACCACTCTAAACTGCTCTAATGGCACGTCCCAGAAGTTTGGTAGCGGCGCAGGCTATGATTACGAACTCTGGAGCCAGAATGGTGCCGGTAACGCAACTATGACGCTTAACCCAAGCACCGAAAATGGTGGTGCTTTTTCCGTTGAATGGAGTGGCACTATCAATATGTTGGCCCGTTCCGGAAAGCGTTGGGGGGCTAACTCCACTGTTACCGTACAGAATGTGGGTAATATTACCGCCGAATTTGAAGTGGAATGGAGTTCCAACGACAACGTGAAGTATGTCAGTGTCTATGGCTGGGGCTATTACGACAAGGGGGACATTCCCAGTGGTTTCAGCGATGAAATTGAATACTACATTGTCCAGGATCGCGGAAGCTACAATCCTACCTCGGGCGGTAAAAAGTTTGGTTCTGCAGTTATCGATGGTATTAGCTACGATTTCTATACTACCGACCGTGTTCAGCAACCTTCTCTTTCGGGTACCAGCACCTTTAAGCAGTATTGGTCCATCCCGTCGAATACGAGCCAGCATCGCACCAAGGGCACCATTTCTATTTCCAAGCACTTCAGCGAATGGGCTAAAGTGGGTATGAAAATGGGTAGACTGTATGAAGTTGCTTCCATGAAAATTGAATCCTACACCGGAAATACGGGCTCTGCAAAAGGTCATGCTACCGTTAAGAAGAACCTGCTGAAAATCGGTGGCAGTGCCGATGAACTTGGCCTCAATGTAACTGCATCTCCGGCTGCTGCAGGTACTGTGACAAAGAGCCCCGAAGCTAACTATTATGCTCCAAAAACAGCTGTACAGCTCACCGCCAAAGCCAACGAAGGCTGGAAGTTTGTGGGTTGGGAAGGTGATGTTACCGGCTCTACCGAAACCATTTCTGTAACCATGGACAAGGAAAAGTCTGTTGTCGCCAAGTTTGAATTGGTCGGCGAAACCACAGTGAACCTTCTTAAGGATGGTGATTTCCCGAGCAGCAGCGTGATTTCTACAAGCCAAGATGCATCTTGGTTCCTGGGTCAGGGTACAAACTGGGGTAACTCTGCTGCAAAGACTTCTGTTTCTGGTGGCACGGCTACGGTTGACGTTACCACTATTGGTGCAGAAACTTACCAGCCGCAGCTTGTTCAGTACAATCTGGCTCTTGATAAGGGCATGAAGTACAAGTTGTCCTTTAAGGCTAGCGCTGATGTAGATCGTAAGATTGAAGTTAATTTCCAACAATCCGTAGACCCCTGGGGTGCATACGCCACTAAGGAATTTGACATCTCCACTACGGAAAAGGAATACACATTTATCTTTGCTATGGAAGAAGATACTGATGAAGCCGCTCAGTTTGCCTTCAATTTGGGACAAGCTACAGGTGCAGTCAAGATTAGTGACGTCAAGCTGGTCTATACCACTGGTTCCGAAGGTGGTGATCCGCAGGCTATCGTAGCCGACCTCCGTCTGAATGCTTCTGGCAAGACCTACCAGGTGTTCGACATGCAGGGTCGTACGCTCGGCCGTGTCGATGTAGCCAATGGCGCCACCGTTGCCGACGCTCTCTTCGCCAAGTTCCAGAAGGCTGGAGTCTACATGGTGAAGCAGGGAAGCAAGCTCAATCTGGTGCGCGTGACCCGTTAAGAATTTGTCAATTCCTAAAGCACTCCTATATCAAGGAAAACAAAAGACGCTCCGCTTGGCGGAGCGTTTTTTGGTTGTAGATCCTGTCAACTATTAACTATATTTAGGTCCGAGGTACAAACGATGAAATTCTTTGTGACAGGTGTAGGTGGCCAGCTCGGTCACGATGTGATGAATGAACTTGCAAAGCGCGGGCATGCGGGCGTTGGGTCCGATATGGCGCCTGCCTATAGTGGCGTTGCCGACGGTTCTGCCGTGACAACGATGCCTTATGTGCAACTTGACATTACGGATTCGGCTGCAGTCGACAAGGTCCTTTCCGAAGTGAAGCCCGACGCGGTGATTCACTGTGCTGCATGGACGGCGGTGGATATGGCCGAAGATGACGCGAATGTGGCGAAGGTCCGTGCGGTAAACGCAGGCGGCACACAGAACATCGCGAATACCTGCAAGAAGCTCGGTTGCAAGATGACCTACATCAGCACGGACTACGTGTTCGATGGCCAGGGTACCGAACCGTGGAAACCTGATTGCAAGGATTACAAGCCTCTGAATGTTTATGGTCAGACCAAGCTCGAAGGTGAACTCGCGGTTTCGAATACGCTTGATAAGTACTTTATCGTGCGCATCGCCTGGGTGTTCGGCCTGAACGGCAAGAATTTCATCAAGACGATGCTGAATGTGGGCAAGACCCACGATACCGTCCGCGTGGTGAACGACCAGATCGGTACGCCCACGTATACGCTGGACCTTTCTCGCTTGCTCATCGATATGAACGAAACGGAAAAGTACGGCTACTACCACGCTACCAACGAAGGCGGATACATCAGCTGGTTCGACTTTACCTGCGAAATCTACAAGCAGGCGGGGCTTGCGACCAAGGTGCTTCCGGTGACAACGGCGGAATATGGTCTCTCCAAGGCTGCGCGCCCGTTCAACAGCAGACTTGACAAGAGCAAGCTCGTGGAAAACGGTTTCAAGCCGCTCCCGACTTGGCAGGATGCTCTCGCTCGCTACCTCAAGGAAATCGGAGAATAGTATGGCTGAAAAGCAGACTTACCGCGAAGTGATGCCGGGGGAGCTCCCGTGCGAAGTTCCTGAATGCGACGGCGTGATGGTCGTTGATCCGGACAACAGCTACAAGCTCACCTGCGACAAGTGTGGGCATATCAAGGAATAGTTCTCCCTTTTATTTTTAGGGGTAATTTCCTATATTTGACTTTGGGGTGGCGGATGGCCGCCGGCAGCAATGCTGGAGGAAAGTCCGGGCACCACAGGGCAGGATGCTGGATAACGTCCAGGCG
>CAMHDS010000154.1 GCA_946183925.1 uncultured Fibrobacter sp.
TGGAATCTGTACTGGAAACTGATGGGAAAAGCGCTCTCGAAGTCAGCTTTTGAAGGTTCAAGTATCCTGGCGACGATGTTGCTTGGCTTGTCGTATCCCTTTCCAAGGGATAACAATTTGCGGAATCCATCGAGACTGATGCAGAAGCCGCCTTTGCTGCGCCAGGAACAGATGAGCCAATAGACCCTGACCGTGTATTTGTTGGTTATGCTCAGGGCCCTGGAACGTGAGTAGTGGCTGTAGCCTTCTTCCGTTAGCAGAAGACGCTCAATGAGCGGGTCGGAAAGGTACACGTCCACAAAGGATGCGTATGGAGGAAAGGAAAAGCCGCTGATGAGCCCGGGAAAATTGTTTACTATGAGAGAGCCGGCGGTGTCGTTTTTTCTTCCTTCGGGGAAAGCGATTCGGGTGTGACAAAGGGCTTCCAGGCACTCACGGAGCCGTTTTCCGTTGTTCAGACCGAAGTGAAAATCCAAAACAGGTATGGTGACTACACGGACATCCGGGAGATCGGGTACAACTTTTCGCTCGGGTAAAAAGACCTCGGGCAGAGGCCCCTTTTGGACCCTTCGGCGCACCTTGAAGAGGATGGCTCCCTGGAGATGCTGTACAATGGCCATCAGTACGCGCAACTCATTGATTTTCAGGTTTGCTTCTATGTAAACAACGCCGTTTACATGGTACAGTTCATCGCTCTGTACCACGCCTTTTTGGGTATTTTTCGGCGCCATTTTCATGTCTCCTTCGCTCACCTCCGATAAGTATTACTTTCCGCAAAAGTATGGAAAAATTTGGAGGTGACAAAAATTTCAACTTATTTTGCGTTCAGTAATGCTTACCAACGGATAGCAAAATGAACTACAAAACACGAATCATTTTCACTGCCTTGCTGGTGATATTCACTGCACACTACGCTTCAGCGCAGCGGACAATGTCTGGCCAATCTTCGCTCCGAGCCTCCTCGCTCTTCAATGGCCGGTCCGTCTGCGCTGAGGCTTTCTATGAAAGATATACCCTTGGAGGATACTGGGATGCGGGAGTGACAACCAACAACTTCGCGCTCCCTGCCGGGAATCTGTCCGTCAAGGTAGCGGACCTTACTGCCGCGGGCGGATATATGCATCGCCTGGCCGCAACACGGAGCCGGAGTCTGAATCTATATGCCGGCGGCGGAATCCTCGCCGGTGCCGAACTCGTGGATCCCCTCAAGGAGATTCCTGATTACATATCCTCCGGAGCAAAAGCGGTTGACTTTATATATGGAATATACGCGAGGCTCTGCGCCGAATGGTTCTGGAGCCAGCGCGTAGGGATGGTCTTTCACGGAAGCGTCCCTATGGTATTCAATTCATACGGCAGCGTACTTCGCTGGAACGTCGGCGCCGGAATCAAGATTGTCCTCTAAATGATAATGCGTATGGAATCACTTGTCACGTGGATTGGAGGTAAGGGAAAATACCTGGACAGGATTCTTCCCCTGATGCCGAAGGGCGGGAAGCGCTATATCGAACCGTTTGCAGGCGGGGGCTCCCTGTTCCTGAATGCCGATGGTTTCGGGCGGTACTATGTCAATGATCTGTGTCCTCAGCTATTCGCGCTTTACACCGGGGTTCAAGAAAGATGCTGCCCGGTCCGGTCGGCGCTAAAACTGATAAATATCGCTTGGTGGAACATCGGCAAAGTCTTTCGCGCACGGGAGGAAGAATTGATTGCGCCGTATCTGGAGTTCCGCGATATGCAGAACCGCTATGGCGAATTTGTCGAGCGGGTTGACAGACTGATGCGGAGCGTGAAGTATATCGATGTGTTTCCGGTGAGATACACCGAGGATTACTCCTTCGAGATGGAGAAGCGCTTCCAGTATTCAAAGATGTTCTGGCGGCTGCAGAAGAATCCTCCGGATGATGAATCACTTCTAAAGGAATATGTCTTTACGGCTATGAAGATGTCGGTGTATTCGTATTTCACAGAGCTCTATGCTTCCGGAAAATTCACCGGCGACCAGGAGAATGCCATCCTGATGTTCCTGCTGGAGTATTCGAGCAACGGTCAGTTTACATTTGACAGGCATGGCGTGTTCCGGCCGACATACGGAGGTCGTGGACTTAACAGGCACTCCCTGGACGGAAAAATCGCCATGATGAAGTCTCAGGAATTCAAGGAGCGGATGGCCAAGACGAAATTCTTCGGCGAGGATGCTGTCACTTTCATGCAAAGGGTCCGGCCGAAGGAGGATGACTTCATCGTCCTGGATCCGCCGCTGGGCAAGATGTTCAAGACCGTTGGCAATCACACATACACTGATGAGGAGTATGTAGTGTTGAAGGAATACCTGTCTGGTGTAAAAGCGACGTGGATGATGACAATTCCCAAGGCTAATTTCGATGCCGACGATGCATTCTATGCAGGCAAACACATCAACGGTGTAGGTCCGCACGGCGAGATAGTCGTGGTGACTTCTTATAATCCGGGATGAAACTCTCTCCTGCGCCAAGGGGCTGCCAGTGAGAATGAATGAGGCTGAGAGATGGCAGCTCCGCAGGAGAGAGCGGATTCCCTTTGAAATCTTTAATTTACTCAATATGAAAAAGTTATTTTTAATTCCATTCGTTATTACTCTACTGATAGCCGGTGGCCATATGGCCGCAGCCCAGACCTGGGCGGTGGCGGCAAATGCAGCCGATATGATTGACCTGGGTACCATCGGCGTCGAAGGGTCCGCTGCCGTCGCGCAGCACTGGAGCATTCATGTCGGAGCGAAGTTCAACCCCTGGACCTTCGGAAAGAAGGATACTTTCAACGGCCTCTTTTCTGAGCCGAATCCGGATCAGAAGCAGGACCGCAAACAGGCATACGCCATCGGTGCCCGCTGGTGGCCGTGGAATGTGTATTCCGGGTGGTGGGTCGGAGGAAAGGCCCAGTATCAGGAATACAATCACGGCGGCATTATCACCAAGACATCCGAGGAAGGTGATGCCTTTGGCGCTGCCATATCCGGCGGGTATTCCCTGATGCTGAAGGAGCACATCAACCTGGACTTCGGCCTTGGCCTCTGGGGTGGCTGGACCAAGTACACCACCTATGC
>CAMHDS010000155.1 GCA_946183925.1 uncultured Fibrobacter sp.
ACTGGTGAAGATCGACGAACTCGAAGCTTACCTGTCCGCAAAACTCGGCTGTTAAGCGCGGCAATGCCGCGCAGTGGTTAGTGATTAGTGGTTGGTGGTTAGGATTGTAACAAGAACGTTCCTTTTACATTCCTGTATACTAACCACTGTTTACTAACCACTGAGAAAAGGGCCCGGAAACGGGTTCTTTTTTATTTGTTTTTAGTCACTTTTTTTTCTTGAAAAAGAGCTTTTTTAACATGAATCGGGCTTTTTTTTGAAAAAAATATATGTTTAGGGAAACTTTAACAAAAACTATAGGAGTATCCTTATGAAGTTCAAAATGCTGGGTCTTGCCCTTTCTCTCACTGCCGCTTTTGGTCTCATGGCTTGCGGCGACGATAGTTCTTCTTCTGCCTCTGATAACAAGCTCCCGGAAAAGGTGGGGTCCATTGAAGCGGCGGTGAAACTGGATTGTAATGCCGACCTCAAGTGCCAGAAGGTTTTTGTTGAAGATGAACTCGTTAATGATTACTTCTTCTGCGATGGTAAGGAAATGAGAGCATACAGCCCCATTCTGGATGCTAAGGAATGCCCTGAAGATGATACTCCCGATGTCTCAGAGTGCAAGGTCTCTAAGGATGGCGACAAAGTCCTTGTCAAGATCGTGGCCGATGGCATAACAGATAATATGACGCTGACTATTGACGATGATGGCGTTGTTACTGAAGTTTCCAAGTTTGATGCCAGCATTTCTAAGGCTGATTTTGACAAGTCCTGCAAGGAAGCTAAAGAAGAAGACGAAGACGTTTTGAGCACAGAATGTGACGAAACTGCCAAGACCATCACCCAGACCTATAAGGAAGAAGAAGTCAAGACTGTTGATGAGTTGAAAGCACTGAATGAAATGATGTGCGATATGATGCTCAACCCTGAAAAGTATGCTACGGAACTCATGGAAGATATCGAGCAATCTATTGACAAGGCCGGTGCTGACGACGCTGACGAAGACTAATCCTTTTCGGTAAATAATTCAAGAAAAGCCCCGGTTCTACCGAGGCTTTTTCTGTACGGGGTTGATGGTTCGGACGGACTCGTCCAGAACGTTTGAAACTAGGCTTTGATAACCGTATCCTTGGCAAGAACTACGATGCCGGAATCGGTTACGTGGAACAACTTTTTGTCCCGTTCCAAATCATAACCAATCTGGAAGCCTGCAGGAATATGCAGTCCTTTCTCGATGATGGCACGGCGCACCTTGGCGCCGGGGCCGATGGTCACGTTCGGGAATAGGATGGCTTCTTCCACCAGTGCGTCTTTCTGGATGGTGACTCCTGGACTGAGAATGCTCTTGACCACGGTGCCTCCGCCGATGATACAGCCCGAAGACACGATGGAATCGATGGCCGCACCCTGGTGGGCATTGCCTTCACCGGCAAAGAACCTTGCAGGAGGCTGGTTCCAGTTGTAAGTGCGGATAGGCCAGTAGTTGTTGTACAGGTCGAAGGGCGGGTTTTCGGAGCACAGGTCCATGTTGGCCTCGAAGAAGGCGTCAAGGGTTCCTACGTCGCGCCAGTAGCCCTTGGTGCTTGCCTGTTCGCCACGGACGATGTTGGTGTTGAAATCGTACACGTAGACGGGGTAGTCCTTGTAGAGGCTCGGGATAATGTGCTTGCCGAAGTCGGTGGCGCCGCTCGCGGCACCCTTCATGAGTTCCCGGACCAGGAACTTGCTGGTAAAGATGTAGTTGCCCATGCTGGCGAGGCAGTAGCCGGGGTTGCCGGGCATTTCTTTCGGGTTCTTGGGCTTTTCCTCGAAACCGATCATTCGGTTGTCCGCATCCACCTCGATAATGCCGAATTCAGAAGCTTCGGACACGGGCACCGGGATGGCCGCAATGGTCAAAAGGGCGGCGCGACTCAGGTGGAAATCGATCATCTGGTTGATGTCCATCTTGTAGATGTGGTCGCCTCCGAAAATGGCCACCAGGTCGGGGCGCTCGTCGGTAATCAGGTTGATGTTCTGGAAAATGGCGTCTGCGGTACCGCGGTACCAGTCGTCGCCGGTACGCATCTGGGCGGGCACCAGGTCCACGTACTGGTCCAGGCTCGCGTTCAGGTTCCAGGCGGCGGAGATGTGCTTGTTCAGGGAGTCGCTCTTGAACTGGGTCAGCACCTTGATCTTGAAGATGCCGGAATTGATAAAGTTGTTCAGCACGAAGTCGATGATACGGTAGGTTCCCCCGAAGTGGACGGCGGGTTTTGCCCGGTCCCGGGTGAGGGGTTGAAGGCGGCTGCCTTGACCGCCTGCCATGATCATGCAAAGGATGTTTTTTTGATGCTCTCTAGAGTAGGACCAGTTCATATATCCTCGGTAAAAATGCTTATTTGCTTGTTCACCACTAATTTACCTTATTTTTTAGAAAAAAACACAAAAAAAGGAAAAAAGCACCTTTTTTTAGGAGGTTGGACCTTTAGCCGGGGTCCGAATTTTTGTAAATTATAGCCCGTTCGAAATTATCGAAACTTAACGTTAAACCAAACAGGAGCTCATAATGAGTCTTACCCTTAACGATATCAAGCACCCGAAGATCAGTACTTGGGTGAATGAAATGATTGCCATGTGCGAACCGGACAACGTCGTTGTCGTTGACGGCTCCAAGGAAGAATACGATGCCCTTATGCAGAAGTGCGTCAAGGCTGGCCTCGCCACGAAGCTCGCCAAGAAGGAAAACTGCTACCTGTTCCGTTCTCTCCCGTCTGACGTGGCCCGCGTCGAATCCCGTACCTTCATTTCCTCTGTGAAGGAAGAAGATGCAGGTCCGACCAACCACTGGATCGACCCGTCTGAACTCAAGCAGACGATGCGTAAGCTCTACAAGGGTTGTATGCACGGCCGTACCATGTACGTGATTCCGTTCTGCATGGGCCCGCTCGGTTCCCCGATTTCCAAGAACGGTATCGAAGTCACGGACTCCGAATACGTTGTTCTCAACATGGACATCATGACTCGCGCCGGTAAGAAGGTTCTCGACATCTTCAATGCAGACGTGAACGCTGAATTCGTTCCGTGCCTCCACTCCGTTGGTAAGCCGCTCCGCGAAT
>CAMHDS010000156.1 GCA_946183925.1 uncultured Fibrobacter sp.
TGTCTCTCGAGCAGCTGTTTGACCGCTATGGCCGCTCGTTCGCGGAATTCTTGGAACGCATGTCGTTGCGCTAGAACGCTTTTTGGAACATCTATAAAAAAGTAAATGCCCGCTCGCGGCGGGCATTTCTCATAAATTTTACTGGATCCTTCGTTTCACTCAGGATGACGTGGCACTACTTCTTAGAGGCCTTAGCTTCTTCGATAATCTGCTTGCGGTAGATGATGCCTACGGCAAAACCAATCACCATGTAGCTACCGCCAAGAATCAGCAAGTATTCAAGAATGAACGGCACCTTCGGGTTGTAGAAGAGGATACCGGCAACGTAGGTGAGCAAAATCAGCACAATCTGGAAAATGTTGAAGGCCTTGTTCTTGCGCGGCTGGAGTTTCGGGAGGAACAACGGGCTTACCATCAAGAATCCCGTGGCTACAAACACGATAATCGGGAGCCAGAAGAGGAACGTGCTGGAGTCTGTGAAAACGCCCTTGGTCATGAGGAACACGATGAGTGTTGCATTGACCATGCCTGCAAAGGTGGAAGGGAGGCCGGAGAAATGGTGGTGGTACGTGTCAGAGTCGCAAGCGTTGTACTTGGCGAGGCGCATGGCGGCACAGAGCACGTAAATGGCGAGAGCAACCGTCATCAGGAGCCCATGGTTCTGGAACCATTCCGGTGCGTAAATCTTGTAGGTGAAGAAAACGCAGAATGCAGGGGCGAGGCCGAAAGCCACCAAGTCAGCAAGGCTATCGAACTGAGCGCCGAATTCGGAACTTGCGTTCACGAGGCGGGCGGCAAAGCCATCGAGCTTATCAAAAAGGGCACACAACATGACAAAGTAGGCCCCCATGCGGATTTGGTCTGCCGAACTAAAAGAACTGAATGCACCGGTTGTCCAGCAGATGGAAAATACACCGAGCAAAAAGTTCAGGCTAGTAAAAGTATTTGGCAAAACAAAACGTAATTTTCCCACGATATACTCCTTGAGTTGGTCTGCTAAAGATAATTTTTTTACGGCAAAATGTAGCTTTTTTATTGATTACCCTGTGGTTTGACAGGTACAATTTCCCATAGGGCGCTCACCCCGGTCGCAACAATCAGGTTGTTGGGTGGGGCATACGGGTTTTCTTCAGTCGGAAAGTTTGTCCAGTGCTTGGTCGAGAACTGGTAGAATGTTGCGGGCCTGTACATGAGGGGGAGCACAGGGACTGTCTGCATAAACAGCTTGTTGAGCTCGCGGTAGGCCTGCGTGAGGGAATCTTCGTCCGAAATGGTCGGAATGTCGTTTAAAAGCTGGTTGATTTCGTCATCCTGGAAGCGTCCCTGGTTTGCGTAGGATTCTTCGCCGACAGGCTTGCTTGTTGTGCTGTTAAGCATCTGGTAGAACCTGTTCCACGGATTGGCGATCGAGTTCTCGGATGGCGGGGTCTTCATGGCTAGGTCAAATGTGCCACGGCGGAGGTCCATGTCCCAAATCCCGTAATCGACAATCTTGGGGACGGCGGTAATGCCGATTTCTTCGAAAGATTCGATAATGACGTTAATGGCTTCAATCCAGTCTGTCCAGCCTTGCGGGCATTCAATGGAGAGGCTCCGGACGGGCTTTTTCTTCTTGTCGAGGAGCTTTCCTTCTTCGTTCCAGGAGAAACCTGCTTCTGCGAGAATCTCGCGAGCCTTTTCGGTGTTGTAACCGTAACCGAACTCGTCGGCATCTTCCTTATAGAAGTACTTCTTTTCGGGACCGAAGGGGAGGATGAACCCGGGCTGTATGGGCGGGGTGTAGTTCGAGACGGCGCGTGCCTTGATTTTTTCGAAGTCGATAGCGTGGGCGAGGGCGCGTCTAAAGTTTACGTTGTTGAACGGTTCCTTTGTGGTGGCGATGACTAGGGCCGTTATCGTTGATGGAAGGTGGTACGGCTCGACACGGCTCCAGGCGCGGATGCTGTCCTTTGTCTTTTCCCAAATTCTCGGGAGATAAATGGAGGATACGTCGAGATTTCCGCGGACCATCGCATTGTTGAAATTGTCGTTCCCGTCGTAAATCGGGTGGATGATGTATTTGGGGGCGGGCTTTTTGCCTCCGTACTTGCTTGTACGCCAGTAATTTTCAACGCGTTCGAGCACAATCTGGTCGGGGGCGTAGTTTTTGAGGATGTATGGTCCCGAAGCGATGGGCTTGTTCTCGTTCTTGAAAATTAAAATCTTCTCCATGTTGTAGGTTTTTCCGGTCTTGGCAGACTTGATTAACGGTTCAAAGACCGACTTGGGGAGGATTGATGTCTCGGTGATGGCGTTCAGGACCATGAGCGGGTTCCTGTTCGCGGCGAGATGGAACGTGATGTGGTTTTCGCTGTCGGCGGAGATGGTCTTGATGTGCTTCCAGTTGTTGTGGTGGGATGTCGGGAGGATTGAATCTATCCTGAACGAATAAATGACATCTTCAGGAGTGACTGGTTCTCCGTTGTTCCACTTGGCCCTTGTGTCCAGGTGCACGGTAATGCTTGAATCGGTCTGGCTGTACGAATCGGCTAGCATCGGGTCTAGATTTCCCGTGAGCTGGTTGTAGGCGAGGAGCGACTCGTACATCAGGCGGATGTTGCCGTCAGAAGGGAAGTTCGGGTCTGGATCGAGCGGATTGAACGTCGTGGGGGGGGCCCAGTCAAAACCGCCGATATAAAGCGTTTCGTTGCGAGGATAATCGGAAACTTGAGGCTTGGGATTTTTAGAAACTTCGTCCTTGCAACCTGCTACCATGAACGCAACCGCTATGGAGAGGTAGCACAAAGAAGTTAATTTCTTAAAATGAACACTCATAGTTTCCCTGAACAACTTGATTGGGTAAATTTAGTGAGTTTTTAAAAAAGTGACCACTAAAATTTAGTTTACTAATAGCTATAGCGGTGGTTTATAGCGGAAAACCGTAAAGAACGCGCTTGGGGGAGGCGCTAAACAATGTGTGGTTCAGGATAAATGGGGTTCCTGCTCCGCC
>CAMHDS010000157.1 GCA_946183925.1 uncultured Fibrobacter sp.
GGAGGAGGTCAGCCTTAACGTTGACATTGCAAACCGCATTTACGATCTTCTCAAGAAAAGAAAGATGACTCAGCGTGAGTTTGCCGCGCTGATGGGTAAACGAGAGTCGGAGATTTCCCGATGGCTTACTGGCTCTCATGGATTCACAACAACCACTTTGGCTAAGATCGCTGCTGTGCTTGGCGAACCCGTGGTAGAGGTCAAAAAAGCTCCCGAAGTGAAATATGTATTTATCCCGGCACGAGAATTCATGACGCCTTCAGAGTCTTATGACGGAGCTTTTAACAACCAGAGCCGCAACTATTTCAGTATGACATATCTTAATTAACTTACTATGGCGGAAGAAAATGTAAATATCCAAATGAGGCTTGCATCCGTCAGTGAGGTAAGCTTTATGATGTCTCCAGGAAAAATAGGGGACAATGTCAATCCGGAAGCAATCCAGATTGGCTTTTCGACACAGATTCAACCCGATGTCGAGAACAATATCTTTAACTTGGTTTTCGGTACACGTTATGAACTCGAAGGAGACGTTGTGCTTGAGAGTTTATACAAATTCGAATTCGAAGTGAAGAATCTCAGTCAGTTTATTGTTTTCAATGATAATCAAAGCATTACAGTTAACCATATCATGCCGCATTTCTTAAGTGTGGCAGTAGGTACGATGCGTGGCATTTTGGTTGTCAAGACTGCGGGGACGAATTTCTCCAAGTACCCGCTACCTATGATAGATGTGAATCAATTAAATGCGAATCTATCTACTCAGAAGTAGCATTGCGAATAATTACGACAAGACTGAAAGGTGGTCACAATTTGTTACCACCTCTTCGGTTTCAAAAAATAATAATCGGTTATCCGGATAACCCTTGAAGGATTGCCGCCAGCGCGTCGATGTCTTCGGGGCGGGTGGCCCAGCTGGTGGCGAAGCGCACAACGGTGTGCGTGGCGTCGTGCTTTTCCCAGAAGTCGAAGGCGACTTCGTGCGACAGACGCTCCATCAGACTGTCTTCGAGAATGATAAACTGTTGGTTGGTCGGTGATTCCAGGAAAAAGGTGCAGCCGGCTTCGTGCAGGACCGTCCGCAGGCGGCGGGCCATCTCTACGGCATGGCGGCCCAGGTCGAAATACAACCCGTCGGAAAAGAGGGTGTCGAACTGGATCCCGTTCAACCGGCCTTTGGCCAGCAGGGCACCGCGCTGTTTGATTTGGGTGAGGAAATGCTTGGGCGCGTTGTCGCGAGGGAATACGATCGCTTCACCGCACAGGGCTCCCACCTTGGTCCCGCCGATATAGAATACATCGGTAAGGGCGGCTATGTCCGGGAGCGTCAGGTCGCATCCTTCCGCCGCCAGGCCGTAGGCGAGCCGGGCTCCGTCAAGATAGAGCGGAATATCGTAGCGGCGGCACACTTCGTGAATCGTTTCGAGTTCCTTTCGGGTATAGAGGGTCCCGTATTCGGTGGGGAAGGAAAGATACACCATGCCCGGGAAGACCATGTGTTCGTGGTTGGCATCGTTGAAGAAGGCTTCCAGCAGCGCTTCAACTTCGCAGGCAAGCACTTTCCCGTCGTGGCCGGGAACGGTCAGGACCTTATGGCCGGCATACTCGATGGCCCCGGCTTCATGGACGGCGATGTGGCCCGTCTCTGCGGCGATAACGCCCTGCCAACTTTGCAGGAGGCTGCTGATGACGGTCTGGTTGGTCTGGGTGCCGCCTGTCAGGAAGAACACGTCGGCATCGGGACAGCCGCACGCGCGGGCGATTTTTTCACGGGCCGATCGGGTATATTCGTCGGATCCATAGCCGGGCTGCGGAACGAGGTTGGTTTCGGCCAGCCGTTCCAGGATGCGCGGATGGGCGCCCTCCGAGTAGTCGCAAACGAAGGATAACATGATCGTTTGATTATAAATGGTTTTGGATATGACAAAGATAAAGAATAATTGGGAAACGGCAAGATCATTGGAAGAAACGAAAACATTGGTCATGTCACAAAAAATCATTATATTTGAACGGCACATAAAACAATGACCCATGAAACACACGATCACCTTCATCTTTGCTGCTATCTTATTCAGCCTCAGTGCCCTGGCGCAGCCCAAGGAAATCAAAGTCACCGTCGATGGCATGGACATCGAGTTGGTTCGGATCGAACCGGGTACGGTGACCTTGCCGGAGAGAACGGCTTATACGTTGGGAAAGGATCCCCAGACCGGAAAATGGGTGTTTTCTTATAAGGACCCCATGACCGGGCTCTACCAGGTTGTGTCGGAATCCCTTACGCTTCCCGAAAGCACCCAGATCATCTCCGAAGCCTATTACATCATGAAATATCCAGTTACCCGGGCACAGTGGGGCCTGGAGCAAAAGGGGAAGAAGGCGACGATGCCTATAACGATGTCATACTCCACAGATGATGGCATAGATAATAACTATGACACCCACGCTGTTCCGTTCATCAAAAAGCTGAAGCAGAAAACGGGACTGGATTGGGCACTGCCTTCACTGGGAGAATGGCTGCTGGCCTGCGGTCCCATCCCCGAAAACGTTGAGGAGTATGCCTGGATAGACGGCGGCACCGTACACGAGGTGGGCTTGAAGAAGCCCAATGCCAACGGGGCTTACGACATGCTGGGCGGCCTTGCCGAAATGGTGGAGAAAGCATCTTATGAACAGGATGGCAAGCTGGTAATAGAGAATCCCCGCTACGTGGGTGGCATTCCAGTCATGGGAGCCAAAGCTTACAAGAAAGACCCATCCAAACTGCTGGAGTGGATGAGTCGCGCCCCTGTTTCCAGCATGTGGCCTCCTACCTTGCGCCTTGTCCTGAAGGGTATTCCGGAGGATAGCCCGGGCATCTTGAAGATGCAAATTGTCAAAGAGGGCAACAAATACGGCCTGGAAACGGAATA
>CAMHDS010000158.1 GCA_946183925.1 uncultured Fibrobacter sp.
ACCCGCAGAGCAAGGGTGGCGAGACTCCCGATGGCCGCAAGGTCAAGGGCACCATCCACTGGGTTTCTGCGGCACATGCCGTGGACGCCGAAGTGCGCCTCATCAATAACTTGTTCACGCTGGAAGATCCGGCTGCAGTTCCCGAGGGCGAAGACTGGCACGACTACCTGAACCCGGATTCCATGGTCATCAAACAGGCCAAGGTGGAACCGAGCCTCGCTGACGCCAAGTTGGAAGACCGCTTCCAGTTCATGCGTCAGGGCTACTTCTGCCTCGACAGCGAAGATTCCAAGCCGGGCCACTTGGTGTTCAACCGCACGGTGGATCTGAAGGATTCCTTCGCGAAGCAAGTGAAGTAATTCAAATTATAACGCATCGCGATACGACGTTTCCCCAAAGAGGATAACTCCACTAAGGGGTAAACCCCAAGTGTCTCATGCGAACATCCGCTGTATGCCGATACAGCTTCGGGCCGCGAAATTTTTTTGAAAAAGGGGTTTTAGGGGCGTTGCCCCTAGGCGAAGGGGTAGGTCGAGCACGGCTCGACCGAGGGGACAACGGTCCAAGGCGAGTGTCGTGACAGGTTGCTTGCAAACTGGAATGACCGAGTCGAACAGTTGGGGATTGAGCGTAGCGAAAGACCAAGGCATTCCCCTTTTGGGAAAACTAGTTGAAAAATGCTGTTTGATAAAAATTATTGATTAATAACTAAATAATTATATATTTGATTTTATAAATCTGCCAATATATATTTTGGGTGTACCCGGATAGCATGTGCTGTCTGAAAAAGAGAGGAACCCAAAATGAAAACGCTAATCAAGATATCGATGATGGTGGCCGTTTTCAGTGTTTGTGCCGCCTTTGCTGCCGAAACATACTCTCCCCTCCGTGCCAGGGTAGACACCTCGGCGGTACTTTTGGGCAAGGAAGCCTCCTTTGCAAGGCTTGTCCGGATCACCATGAAAGATGGTTCTGTCGAGGAATTCCTGGTGGAATCCGTAAAGACCCTTACCTTCCAGGCCAATCCCAACGACAGTTCCAACATTTATGACGATGACGAGGAAGAAGACCCGGAAAGGTCCGACGAACCGGACAGGACTCCCGAACAGCAGTCTTCGGGCTCGGTGACACCGTCCAGCTCGTCTGTTGAGCCGCCCAGTTCTGGCAGCAAGGGCGGCGACGATTCCTCTAGTTCTGTAACGCCCTCCAGTTCTTCGGAAACGCCCTCGGCAATTCCGAACAACATCACCTACGCCGGGCCTCGCCTTGGCTGGAATTTCAGAAACCAGACCCTGTCCGTGTTCTCGAGGCAGGGCGGAGACGCCAAGTTCGCGGTGCTGGACGTGCAGGGCGTTGTAATCGGGAAAGGTAATTTGTATGTTTCCAGGGGAGTCACGTCCATTTCGCTGGACTACCTGGACCTGCCCAAAGGAAACTTTGTAGTTAAGTTTGAAATCGGTAACACAAAACTTCAACAAACCATTGCCGTTACCGGAAAGTAAGGAGGCCCATCATGAATTACCGTATCATTACATCAGCGGTTCTGGCCCTTTCGCTTACTTCATTTGCCGGCCAGGCCTACTTTATCTTCAAGAAAGACTCCACCTACACGGCGGGACTCCTGGGGATCGATTCTCTCAATTTCCCGAAGGATAGGCGGGGCGAGACGGACTCCCTGTTCATTGCAGGCTATGGCCTCAAGGCCTTTGACCGGGTGCCCCTGGCCAATACCGAGGTGTCTTTCAAGACGGACTATTACGATGCCGAAAAGCTGTCTGTAAATGTCCAGTCCGGTCCTCGTGTCGGCAGTTTCCTGTTCTATCTGAGAGATGTGGAATACATCGATTTTGTCAAGATGAACAGCAAGAGCGATACCGACGGCGACGGGCTTTCCGATGTAGATGAAATGTACAAGATCGGAACCAACCCCCGCATGACCGATACCGACGGCGACGGCTACAATGACGGCACCGAGATGAACCTGTTCAACCCCCAGAATCCGACGGTCTGGAACCCCAACGTGGCGGATTTGCCCAAATTGGAAGTGACCATGACCATGACGCCTTCTGTGACGCTTACCCGCACGACCAGTACCGGGACAACCAGGTCCAGTACCATTTCCGAAGGGGAGTCGGTGCAGACCGCCACGGGCGTGAGCAACAGCGAGACCCAGTCGGCCTCCCTGATGAGCGCCTGGAGTTTCGGTATCCAGGGCGGCTACGCTTCCAAAAGCCCGACATTCCTGGTGAATGTGGGCTATAACGGGAGCTACACCACTAGCACGGGCCACACTATGACGGAAACCCAGTCCACCTCCATAACCAGGAACTATAACCAGGCCATTTCGGAGGCCATGACCCAGGGCGAAACCATTACGGGCGGCTCCATCAGCATGCAGGCCCGGATTACCAATACGGGCAAGGTAGCCTATTCCGTTGAGAATCTGATTCTGAATGCCAGTACTTACACGACCTCCGGCGATATCCAGATTATCGCCGAACTTTCGGTAGGTGACGGAGCGGGGGAGGACAAGTGGACCAAGATTACGTTGGCTCCCGGTGAATCCAAGGAACTGCAGTTCTGGAAGGGCGGGCTCCCTCTGGATGCCCTGACCAACCTGGTATTCAATCCGGGTGCCATATTCCTTTCGGCAAGTGCCTTCAAGATCACCACCGAATACGACGGTAGGACCAGTGACTTTACCGAGGCCTACACCAAGGCGTCGGCCAGTACCGCAAGGATTACCATCGATAACGGCGTGTACTATGGCAACAGCACTGACCGAGTCCGCGAATACCGCGTATCTACCAATTTCCGGTATAACGAGGCTTACTCGGGCAAGGACGATTTCCACAAGCC
>CAMHDS010000159.1 GCA_946183925.1 uncultured Fibrobacter sp.
TACGGGCAGGGCTTAGCGTTCTGGAGCGGCTTTTCCATGAGCAGTTTATCGACAGTGGATGCTTTTATCCGCCGGACGCCGGGCATCTCGCCGGTGTGGTCGTATTCATCGGAACTGGTGCACCGGGGCGCGGCTTATACTTATGCCGGGACGCATTGGCAAGCGACGGCCTTTGGCGGCCTGGACGGGCTTCTGGGTGCACATGGTGCATGGCAGGGGCGACATGGACAGGTTGGGTCGACGGTCTCGTACACCTTCGGGAAGCCGGGTTCGCTGGCGGTTGCTGTGGATATCCGCTGGAACTGGCGCGGGTGGGATGCGGCAGGAGAAGTGGCCTGGAAGAATGGTGGTTTTGCAGGGCTGGCGGCCTTCCGGGGACCTGTCGGACCGGTTAAAATGGCTTTTCAGGGGCGAGTGGTGCCTTCCCGCTTTTCGGGGAAAAAGTATGGTGAGTATGCCTTGGCGGCGGGTGCAGAGTATAAGTCTGAGCAGCGGAGAGCGTTGGCAGGTCGAAGCGGTTTTGGCAGCAGCGTGCCCAGGCACCAGACTTCCTTGACTGCGGATGCGGCTTTTTTGCCGATTCCATCCGTGGCCCCCTCGCGCTTCCAACTGCGGGTGTACGCAGGATGGCAGTGGCAGATGGCATCGGCCTGGGCCTTGGACGTACGGTTTACGGAACGATATCGGAACTATGAACGGCCGCGGCACGCCTTCCGGGTGGATGGGAAGTTTGGCATAGGCCCGTGGAGCGCGGTTTCGCGGCTGGAAGTGGTTCAGTGTGAGAAGGTTGGCGTTCTAAACTACTGGGAGGGCGGATACAAGGATGAGCGTACCTGGAGTGCGTACTTCCGGTTGACAGGGTTTTTGATCGACCAGTGGAACGACCGCATTTACGTGTACGAAAGGGATGCGCCGGGGAATTTCTCTGTACCGGCCTACTCCGGCCGTGGTGGGGCCATGTCGCTGGTAGGAAGTTGGAAGCACCGCTTCCGCTGGATTACCCTCAAAGCCTACCTTCGCGGCAGCTGGATGGTCCGCGTCGGCCGTCCGCCCACTCCCGGCCTCTCACTCCAGCTCCACTGTGACCTGTAGACCCGCCTCCCTTGCCTGAAGGTCCATTGGCTGGACCTTGGCGCAAGGAATGGGGCCGGAAAGTGTACTGAAGGTCCAGAGTGTGGACCTTCACGCAAACAGAAAACAAAACAACAATGATATGAAACTATATTTTATAACTACAAAACACCTGGAGAACAAGGTTTGGTTCAGAGAAGATAAAGACTTCAAGATTGGCATGAATAAGGTTGCACTGGTTTCCGCCTTGATGGAAATACGCGTATTTGCCTTTACCTTGATGTCCAATCATGTGCATTTCCTTATTGCTTGTGGTTCAAGGGATGAGGCCGATCTGTTTATCACGACATTCAAGAATCAATATTCGAGGTATGTGAGACACAAATATTGCATCAAGGAACTGCTAAGACGGAATGAAGTAGACATTCAGGAAATCGAGAACAGTAATGAGGCGGTTGAACGTGTCATTGCCTATATTCAGATGAACTGTGTCGCAGCGAATATTTGTGCGCATCCCTTGCAGTATCCTTGGGGAACGGGAGCCTGCTTTTTCACAGAAGTTCACCAGAAAGGCACCCCACTAGGTAATCTATCAAGATGGGGTCGAGTCAAGTTGCTCCACAGTAGGCAGGATATCCCTGAGACTTTTCTCTTGGGCGAAGAAGGTTACATTTTGCCAGAATCGTATATCGACATTGATGCTGTAGAGGGGCAGTTCAGCACACCTAAACGTTATAACTATTTCTTGAACAGTTCCTCTAAGGCAAAAAAGAAATTAAGTGTCGATGATGCCGCTATGCCGTCTTTCAAGGATCAAATCATTATTTCTGCTATCCCGGATTTAGCCAACAGTCTGTTTCAGAAGTCCAGCATTTCTCATTTGAGTTTTGAGGAGCAGACGGAACTCCTGAAACAACTTCGTTACAGGTTCTCCTGCAACATCGAGCAACTTAGCCGAACAACAGGACTGTCCTACGAAGATGTGGCAAAGATGTTGGATTGTGCGTAGTTAGAGCTCCAGACGCAGAACACGGATGGGACGATCTTTTCCCGCATATTGTGATTCGTCCACAACAGTTTCTCCTGTAGGGATAAAACCACATTTCTCCATCACGCGACCACTGGCCGGGTTATCTACAAAGTGTCCGCTGATGAGAGATTTGATTTCCGTGGTCTGACGGATATGTTCAATCATTAGTGTAAGTGCCTCCGTGCAAATACCTCTGTTCCAATAGGGTTTTGCTATCCAATAACCCGCAATAGGCTCATCGGCCCGTGCCGGAAGATTGCAGTCGCAGGAGGGGCCATACCCCATGGCGCCGATGGCTTCTCCAGTCTCTTTCCACACGATGGCCCAGGTGGTGTCATTGTGAAAAAGGGTCCGAATGATCTCCAGGCTTTCTTCCCGGCTTTGGTGGGGCGGCCATCCGGCCCTGGAGCCAATCAACGGGTCTGATGCCCACTTGAACAGCGCGTCCGCATCACTCTCTCTCCATTCCCGGAGTAAAATCCGGTCCGATTCCATTATTTCCATGCTTTGATAGTTTGCATAAAGATACTCACTATTCTGCAAAATACCAACCCGAAGGTCCAGAGTGTGGACCTTCGCGCAAGGAATGGGGCCGGAAAGTGTACTGAAGGTCCAGAGTGTGGACCTTCGCGCAAAGAATGGGGCCGGAAAGAGTACCGAAGGTCCAGAGCGTGGACCTTGGCGCAAAGAATGGGGCCGGAAAGTGTACTGAAGGTC
>CAMHDS010000160.1 GCA_946183925.1 uncultured Fibrobacter sp.
ATTTATGCAAGTCAATGATATTCGAAGCAAAAACGAAAGGCATATACTTGCGAAAAAATACGGAGTAGTAATATGAAAAAGTTTAGGCTGGCATTTTTAGCCCTTGCCACTATAGCCCTGCTTGCCACAGGCTGCGGAGGAGGTGGCGGTGGTTCCGATGATGACGACGTAACACCAGTAGCAGAAAGCGGCAGCACAGGCACTGGAAGTGGCTCTTCTGAGTCTGGTTCTGGAAGCACTTCTTCCGGCTCAGGTGCTGGCGGCGGAAGCACGAACCCAAGCGTACCCGAAGGTTTTGTCCTTGTTCAGGGGGCCACATTCAACGGCGCAATAACCGTACCAGATTCCCAGGTGTTCATTGAAGGACGCACTATTACCATACCAAACCTTCTTGTTTGTGACCACGAGGTAACGCAGGCAGAATACCAGTCTGTTATGGGAGCGAACCCAAGCCACTTTTCCGGTACAAACAAGCCGGTGGAGTGTGTAAGCTGGTACGATGCCATAATGTACTGCAACAGGAGGAGTGATGGTGAGGGCAGGACTTCTTGTTATAAGGTAAACGGAAATGCGGACACAAGCCAGTGGGGCTATACCCCTCACGCGGGCAACAGCATAAGCGGAAGCATAACATGCGACTTTGCCGCAAACGGCTACCGCCTGCCCACGGAGGCTGAATGGGAATACCTTGCACGCGGGGGGAACCTTACCAACAATGGGCAGACAACCTACAGCGGAAGCGATGACGACATAGAAAGTGTTGCATGGTATAAAGTCAACTCTTATAGCGTTGACGAAAGCAACCCGAACTACGGAACGCATCATGTAAAGACAAAGAATCCAAACGGAAAGACCCTTTACGACATGAGCGGGAACGTGTGGGAGTGGTGTTGGGACTGGGGGGACGGCTCCATAAGCACGAGCACTCCTTCCGCTGGTGCCGCGTCGGGTTCTCGCCGCGTCTTACGAGGTGGCAGCTGGAGCAGCGATGTGTCCCTCTGCGCGGTCTCCTACCGGGGCCTTCAGCTACCCGAGCTACCGCGCCTCCTCGGCTTCCGTGTTGTGTGTTCCAGATCTGAATAAAGAAAATTTACGCTCCGTGTAAAGAGCGCCCTTAGGGCGCGAAAGAACGGAGCGCAAACGCGGTGGCTGTTGAAACAATAACGGCTATCGCGTTGCGAAGTGGAATTTGTGGAAGAAGGCCTTTTAGGACAGACCCTGAAGCAAGTTCAGGGTGACGGGCTGCGTTGTACGGCTATTCTTTTGCTTGACGTATTACATGTATGCCCTTATACTTAGAAATACGGAAGAGAATTTTTATGATAAAAAGTGTGAAAGATATTAAGCGACTCCATCTTGATAGTAATTTTAGCGTCGTGCAAAATTCTTGCGTGTCGTGGCGTAGTACGTCCGTATTTAAATTTTAAATAGGCTCGGAGCATTTCCTTTGCGGAAGTGGCCGGTTTTTTGTTTTTTAAAACAATAAAAATGGAGGAAAATATGAAAAAAGTTTTGTTTGCCTTGACAGCTGTCCTTGGGCTAAGCCTTGCACTTGTTGCCACAGGCTGCGGCGGTGGAGGAGGAGGTGGCTCCGATGACGATGATACCCCCGCAGCAGAAAGCGGCAGCTCAGACAGCACAGGTTTGGTGGCAGTTCCCGGGGCTACATTCGACGGAACAACCGCCATAACTGGCTCCAGTGTATTCATTTCAGGACGCACGATTACCATACCAAACCTTATGGTATGCGACCACGAGGTAACGCAGGCAGAATACCAGTCTGTTATGGAAAGCAACCCGAGTAATTTCCAGGACAACCCTGCAAGCGGAGAGACTCAGGCAAACCGGCCTGTGGAGTACGTAAGCTGGTACGATGCCATCATGTACTGCAACAGGAGGAGTGATGGTGAGGGCAAGACTCCTTGTTATAAGGTAAACGGAAATGCGGACACAAACCAGTGGGGCTATACCCCTCACGCGGGCAACAGCATAAGCGGGAGCATAACCTGCGACTTTAACGCAAACGGCTACCGCCTGCCCACGGAAGCTGAGTGGGAATACCTTGCGCGCGGAGGGAACCTTACCAATACCAATCAGACCACCTACAGCGGAACCGGTGACATAGGAAACCTCGCGTGGTATACCACTAACAGCGGGTCCAAGACGCACGAGGTAAAGAAAAAGACAAAGAACAGCCTGGACCTATACGACATGAGCGGGAACGTATGGGAATGGTGCTGGGACTGGTACGACTCCATAAGCACGAGCACACCGCCCACTGATGCCGCGTCGGGTTCTCTCCGCGTCCTACGCGGTGGCGGCTGGAGCAGCGATGCGTCCGGCTGCAGCTGCACTGTCTCCAACCGGGGCGGCGACAACCCGAGCGGCCGCAGCTTCAACTACGGTTTTCGTGTCGTTAGTTCCAGGTCTGAATAAGAAAAAATTACGCTCCGTGTAAAGAGCGCCCTAAGGGGCGCGAAAGAACGGAGCGCAAGGGCAGAATTTTTCTGCAAAATAAGGAAAGCTGCCCAACTGCACTGTCTCCAACCGTGGTTCGACAGGCTCACCAACCATAGTTCGGCTGTGCTCAGGGGAACGGGATTTTTATCTTTCTTGCAAAGCAGTAACGAGCCATGGATTTTTTTATGCGACCTACGCCGCCGTGGAGGGGCGGGCGTTAGCCCGTTCCGAAGGAATGGAGCCGGAGGGCGGAACCCCGGAAGGGCGGTGACGAGGGGCATGGGCGGTC
>CAMHDS010000161.1 GCA_946183925.1 uncultured Fibrobacter sp.
AGACAAAAATCGGTTAAAACAGAAAAAAAGACTTTATTTTTCAACCGATGCTGGAGTTTCCGGTTTAATTTGCATATTATTGTGGCCTAACATAAGTTCTTATGAGAGGCCGAAAAAGAAAAATCTTCCCCAACACTTTCCAACACATCTTCCAAAGAGCCATCGACCAGGGTGTCTTGTTTTTTTCCGACGCCGACCGCCTGGTCTTCCTCACCCTCATGTATGTCTATAAACAGAAGTTCGGCATAACAATTCTTGCCGTCGCCTTGATGTTCGACCATTTCCACGGCCTGGTGAAAGCCGCAACAAAAGAGATCCTGGCGCTATTTGTCGGCACGATGACAGGCATGTACGCCAAACTGTTCAACAACGATACGGGCAGGAAGGGCCCGCTGTTTAGGAAAGCCTACGGAAACGCCACCAAAACAGGGGCAAAGAAAATCCGCACCTGCATCGCCTACATTTTCAACAATTCCGTCGAGAAAAAACTGTTCGGGAAAGCAGAGGACGACCGCTGGAATCTGCTTGCCTACCTCCTGTCAGACCATCCTTTTTCCGAGCCGATAAAACCCCGGCACGCCTCCCGGAAACTGCTCCGCTCGATGAAGGAAGCGGACAGTCATTTCCGAAGCAACAACTTCCTGAACTACAGCACTGTCCGAAGACTCTTCCGAAACCTGGACGAGAAAGAATACCAGCAGCTGATGGACTACATCATCGTCCTTTATCTCCCCATCGACAGAGAGGAAGTGCTCAGTTACTACAAAAGCGTCGGCGACATGGTCCTGGCCATCAACTCAAACACGGGCAGCGAATACGAGGTGGACGAGGAATACGACCCGGAATCGCACTGCGACTACGCCGCCATGGAAAAAATCCTCTCCCACTCTTCTTATGCCGATAACCCCCACTGCATTGTATCGGCCCCGCTGAAGAAAAAGGCCGATATTGCCCGCATCCTGAAAAGCAGGACCGGCGCCAGCGACAAACACATCGCCCGCTTTCTGCACCTTCAGCACCCATCAGGCTAATTCTCAGCTACTTCCACATATATTGGTGCACAAAAATTTGCACCAATAAACACAAAAGCCATTGAGTATCAGGCAAAAGGCTGCCGCAACCACAAAGCGTCTTGCAAACCCGCCAAATTCTGAGTATATTTGTAGAATAAAGCCATAACGGATGCGTGACTTCGTGAAAATGATGAGGCAGTACGCCTCGCCCTATAAAGGATACCTCGCCGGAGCGGTGGTGCTGAATATCCTGTCAGTGGTGTTCAACATCTTCTCCTTCGCCGTGCTGGTACCCCTGCTGAACATCTTGTTCAAGGTAGATACCACTACCTACACGTTCATCCCCTGGGGCAGTCTCCAGGGCTGGTCCGGCTTCAAGGACACCCTGATGAACAACTTCTACTACTACGTATCCCAGTACATCGCGGCGCACGGGCCCATGAATACCCTCCTGCTGCTGGGCGGGGTCATGATCTTCTTCACCGCCCTCAAAACCTCCTGCTACTTCGGCGCCAACGCCGTGATGGTCCCCATCTCCACAGGCATCGTCAAGGACATCCGCAACCGCATCTACAACAAGATCCTGGACCTTCCCATCGGCTTTTTCACGGAAGAGCGCAAGGGAGACATCATCGCCCGCATCAGCGGAGACGTCTCGGAGGTGGAGAATTCCGTGGTGGCCACCATCTCCCTGCTCATCAAAGACCCCATCCTGATCATCCTGTACTTCGCCTTCCTCACGTTCCTGAGCCCGGAAATGATGGCCTTCACCATCGTGTTCGCCCCGGCGTTCGTGTGGGTGATGGGCGTAATCGGCAAGCAGCTCAAACGAAACTCCCTGGAAGCCCAGACCCTGTGGTCAGACACCATGTCCCAGGTCGATGAAACCCTTGGCGGACTGCGCGTTGTCAAAGCCTTCAACGCAGAGAAAAAGATGTCCGGCCGCTTTGAAAGGATCACGGACAACATGCGCGCCAAGATTGCCCGCGTGAGCATCCGCCAGGCCACCGCCCATCCCGTGAGCGAATTCCTGGGCACCATCATGATCTTGATCGTGCTGTTCGTGGGCGGTGCCATGATCATCCGCGGGGAGAGTTTCCTGGGCGGCAAGTTCATGGACGCCTCCCAGTTCATCTTCTTCATGGTGGTGCTGTATTCGGTGATCGAGCCCATCAAAGAGCTCTCCCGCGCCACCTACAGCATCCCCAAAGGCATGGCCTCCATGGAGCGCATCAACAAGGTACTGGAGGCCGACAACCCCATCAAAGACCCGCAGAACCCGCTGCCGCTCAAAGAGTTCCAGGGGAGCATCGGCCTGCATCACGTAAGCTTCCGCTACGAAGACGGCCGGCCCGTCCTGAAAGACATCAACCTGGAAATCCCCCGCGGCAAGATGATCGCCATCGTGGGAGAGTCCGGCGCCGGGAAAACCACCCTGGTAGACCTGATTCCCCGTTTCTGGGACGTCACGGAAGGCAGCATCACCATCGACGGAAAAGACATCCGGGAGGTGGCCGTGAAAGACCTCCGCTCCCTGATGGGCAACGTGAACCAGGATCCTATCCTCTTTAACGACACCATTTTCAACAACATAGCCTTCGGTGTGGAAGGAGCCACCGAAGAGCAGGTCATCGCCGCCGCCAAGATTGCCAACGCCCACGAGTTCATCATGGAGAAGG
>CAMHDS010000162.1 GCA_946183925.1 uncultured Fibrobacter sp.
TAGCCTTTTATTGCCCTTCATTCTGGCCATTCTTGTTTGTTGCGCCGGGGCAGCCTTAAACTTCTATTTTTTCTACAACAGCGTAAACCGTTCGCTTACAAAGATGAACGAGGCACCCATCGCCACCATTACGTTTAAATACAAAACTGCCGAGCGTAAATTCATGGACCGCATGGTCTGGGATCGTCTAAGGCAGACTTCTCCCCTTTACAATGGGGACATAATCCGTACCGAGCACTTGAGCGAAGCCACGATTAACTTTACCGACGGCAACATAATGGAGCTTGCGGAAGACACCATGGTCCAGGTATTCGTGAACGATGACGACTCCGTTTCGGCAGAGCTTGCCCAGGGTTCAGCATCGGTGGACAGCATGGACTCCAAGAACGGTATGCGGCTCTTTGCAGACGGAACCGATGTCTTTATAGAAAGCGGAAGTTCCGTTGCAGCTGGCATGGACGGCGTTCAGGTTTTGCAGGGCAACGTTGTCGTTACGAGCGACGGCCAGCTTGTGACTGTCTCGGAGGGAAATTCCCTTGCGCTAAAGAACAGCGGGGATGACCTGCACGTTATGGTTTCAAGCCCGCGCCCTTCCTCGAAAATACTTTATTTTACGCCGGAAGACAGGGAAGTGCTTTTTGCGTGGAAGATGGCAGGCTCTGTTTCCGAAGAGGTGAACGGGGGAACTTCCCTTATGCTGCAGGTTGCTGCCGACAGGAATTTTTCATCCCCGGCATACGAGGAAAAAATCGACTGCTCTTCCATTCCATCTGCCGGGCTTTCCGGCTCTTCAAACGTGGCTCTTGCAGACGGAATCTACTACTGGCGCATTGCGGACGCAAAGGGCAAGGTCTATGTTCAGAACCGCTTCCTCTTTGCACACTCGCTTGCTCCCCAGCTTCTTTCACCTGCTGATGAGACTTCGTACACCTTCCGCACAAAGCTTCCCGCCGTCAGGTTTATCTGGAAGGAATCTGCCCACGCTGCATCTTACCGGCTGGAGGTTTCCTCCGACAGGAATTTCTCTACCCACGAAATAGACACAAGGACTTCATTGAATTCCGCGCAAATCACGACTATTGGCGAGGGAACTTGGTACTGGCGCGTAACGCCATTCTATTCAATAAACCGCATTGGCCTTGCATCCCCAAGCGAGGTAAAGACCTTCAAGATAGACCGCAGCGGTGCCCTTGAAAAGCCTCTTTTGCTTGTTCCTTCAGAAGGCGCAATCATTGACAACGGCGACGGTGCCTCAAAAGTAAGCTTCTCTTGGAAGGCCAACAGGGAAGCCTCCCAGTATACTCTCATACTTGCAAGGAACGAATCCCTTACCCAGGACGCAAGGACTATAACGGTAGAAAAGAATTTCCACCTCCTGCCAAAGGAGCAGAAGCTTGACGACGGCAAGTGGTACTGGGCTGTAAAGGTCAAGGACCAGGAGGGGGCAGAGTCGCCGCTTTCAGACGTCCGCACACTGTTTGCAATGGAGGGAAAGCGCGAGCAGCACGTTGTTGAGCCTGCAAACAACTACGGAATTGCGCAGAACCTTCTTCCCGACATGAACTTTACGTGGAAGAGGAACCTCCCGGACAACTACGTAACGGAAGTTCAGATTTCGCCAGACATAAATTTCTCTACCCTTGCCTACAGGGGGCAGTCTGCAAGCAATGTCCTGCAGGTTACAAACCTTGCCCTTGGAAAGTATTACTGGCGCCTTTCTTCCAGCGGTGGCGGCAACACGATGACGACCCAGCCGCGCATGTTTGAAGTTTTGGACAGCCTTGATGAATCCTTCATGATTGACCCCCAGAACGGAGGAAAGGCTGTAGCCCGCGAAGGCAAGCTTTACACCGTAAAATGGGCACCTGTTGAGCATGCAGATTACTACAAGGTTGAAATTTTCAGCCAGACGACCGGCGAAAGCATATTCCGCGACGTAGTTTACGGAACCCAGCTTGATCTTAACATGTATTCTGGCCCCGGCTTCGTTGACCGCTCCAACTACAATGTTGAAATTCAGGCCTTTAGCAACGCAATACCCGGCATAGTCAGCCGCCGTACAGGACGCTTGCTCAGGGCATCCTTCCTTCTTGCAAAGCTGCACCCTGTTGCGGTTGTAGCCCCACTTAAAGGCAGCGAGATAGACGGTCTTGAAGCCCTCATGAGCCCGCCCTACGCAAAGTGGGAAAGCGTAGACCAGAACTCATACGCCCAGCTCGTGCTTCTGCGGACGGATGTTGACCCGCCGGTAGAAATAATGAAGGTTCCCTCTGATGCGCAGATGGCAGCCGGTAACCGCGTGGCACCGTTTGCTGTTCGCCTTGCTCCTGAAGAAGGTCTTCACAGCGGAACCTACGAAATCATAGTCTATGCAGAGACCATGGACGGAATTGACGTTTCCAGCACCGACGAAAAATACAAGGGACGCTTTACTGTCCTTCCAGTTCCACCTCTTGAAGATCCCGAGGGGCTTAGGACATCTCCCGAAGCATTTAACAGGGAGTACCTTAAGAAAAAGAAGAACAAGCGAGCTATAGACTTTAAGTGGAAGCCGGTAAAGACTGCCAACGACTACAAATTCTCTATCCGCGACATTGACGGAAAGGTTGTGTTTGAGGAATTCCTTGGCGACAAGACCGACTATACACTGGACTTTGCAAACATGGACGACAAGCTCAAAACGGCATTG
>CAMHDS010000163.1 GCA_946183925.1 uncultured Fibrobacter sp.
GACTCAAAATCCGGTACTCGCGAGAGTGTGAGGGTTCGATTCCCTCCCCCGGCATAAAAGGAATGGAATTAAGAGGTCAGAATGGCAAAGTGGTGGAAAGTTGTGTCGATGATACTGTTAGCGGGCTCTATGGCCTTCGCTCAGTTTGACGATGACGAGTCCAGCGATGCCAGCGACGAATCTAGCTATTCAGCAGATGAGTCTGCGGACGATGAATCCGATGATTCCGTCGGCAGCGCTACCGCAAGCGGCGACCAGTGGGAAGGTTTCAAATACGAAGAAATGGGACTTACCCAGTGGGAATTCCAGCAGGCAAAAGAAGAAGGCATTTCCCGCGAAAAACTGACACATCTGGTTGAGCTGGGCGTGCGCCTTTCCGAATACCTACAACGTCCCTGGGAAAAACTCGGTGTTTCCGAAGAACAATGGCTGGACGAACGCTCTGCAGGCATGGAAGATGCTGACATTGACCGTTCTTACCGCAACCATTCCGGCGACCAGGCCTACGCCTACGTTTCCCTATTCCTCCCCAGTTTTTACCAGTGGAAGACTGACAAGACCATGAAAGCCATCTGGATGGATGCCCTCTGGGTCGGCGGTGTCGGCGCTACAGTTTATATGGCCATGGACGGCAGTTCCAACTGGTTCTACTTCCTGCTCCCCGTAGTCGGAGCACACATCTGGTCCTTTGCCGATGCGTTCTTCGACACCCAGTGGGACAGCAACCCCGACGCCAACAGGTTCAGTTTCGGCATTCTCCCCACACCGGACAAAGGTGTGGCCGGCGCCCTCCTGATGAAGTTCTAAGCGCATCATGCAGCTGGAATTACTCAAAAGCAAAATCCATCGTGCCACCGTTACCGATGCAAACCTCAACTACGAGGGTTCCATCACTATTGCTCGCGACCTGATGGATGCCGCAAACATCCTCCCCTACGAAAAGGTGGGAGTATTGGATGTGAACAACGGCAGCCGCCTCGACACCTACGTCATCGAAGGCCCGGCCGGTTCCGGAGTCATCTGCCTGAACGGGGCTGCAGCCCGCCTCGTGCAGCCCGGTGACTTGGTGATTATCGTGGCCTACGCCACCATGAGCGAAGCCGAAGCCAAGACGTGGAAACCCACCGTTATCCACGTGAACGGCAAAAACGAAATCGTTTAGCCTGAATTATCTATATTCCTTGCATGCGATTTTTGCTGCTGATTATTGCCTTCATGGCGTTTGCCTTTGCGGGTACCCCTGCAAAGGGAGACGACTCGTCAAAGGTAGTCGCAGCAAAGCCCGACACAGTAAACAAACCCACAGTTGGGTCCGTAGCCGACACCATCTACGACACGGTCTACGTAAGCATGGGTAGCGGCATTCCTTGGAACAACGAATACTTTGATCCGAACCGCCTGCTACGGCACGAATCATTTGACCCAGCACTGAGTGTGGCCTACACCTATTCTCTCAGTTTTTTTTCGAGCCCTTGGGGCAGTTTTAGCCAACAAAGTTACCTGGCCCACCTCGCCTACGAATTCACGCCAGAACTTCGCCTGTATGCCGATTTGGGTCTTTGGATGCCATTATATGTACATTGGAATGGACCAAAGTCTATCGCACGTGAAGACGTACAACAGGGAAACGTTCAGTTCGTCATGCCAGGTGTGGAATTGGAATACAAGCCCACTAATAACACCACCTTCCGGCTGATGCTTATCAACGAAAACGACGCCGTCAAGGCTTACGGTCCATGGCGTTATCACTACGGACGTTGCCGCGTCTGGAGCGACCCGTATTATTGCAGATAGGCTAGCACTTGTGCCCGAATTATTTCTAGATTTGGGATAATGTTTTTCCGCGCTCCTTTTCCCATCTTTGCTACAGTTGCAATCGTTGCAACCTTGTTATGCCTTTGTGGATGCAAAGAGGAGAAAGTCGTAGAAGAAAAGCAACCCGTGCGCCACTACAAGGGTGATATTGAGGTGTTGAACAGTTGCGGCATGCAAGGGGCCGCCGCCAAGATGCGAGCCTACCTGCGCGAAAATGGATTTGACGTGGTGAGTTACCGAAACGACCGCTTGCAAAACTACGATGAAACCATCTTGGTGCTTCGCAACCCCGAATGGGAAGGTGCCAAGGCGCTGGCCCGTGCCCTCAAGACCGAAAACGTGATGACCGTCTTTAGCAAGCGTGCCGTAGTGGACGCATCCATTTATATCGGAAAAGATTTTGAACAAATAATAAAACCCGACCAGGGAGAAACAGATGACAACCAATAAGCAAGAACTTCCAGAGTCCGTAAAAATCGGTGCCAGCATTTTATTTGAGCTGCGTGCCCAGAACGTGCAACTGATAGACCTGCGTGGCATCAAGGACGTGACCGACTTTTTCCTTGTAGCCACCTGCGAAAGCGAAGCCCAGATGCAGGCCATTCTGAACGAACTCCGCAAGGAATTCAAGGCCAACAAGCTCCCGTCTGTTGGCGTGGAATACAAGGAAGGCGTGCGTTGGGCCGTGTTTGACGCAGGCCTCGACCTGATGGTTCACCTGTTCGAAGAAGAAAAGCGTAACGAGATTGCACTAGATCGTCTGTACGCCGACGGCAAGATCGTAGAACTCAATGAAAATGACTTTGTAAAGACCACCGACAAGAAGGCCGACGACAATGAACTCGT
>CAMHDS010000164.1 GCA_946183925.1 uncultured Fibrobacter sp.
CATTTATAAAAGAATAATTCTATATTAAATTAAAAACAGCGCAGCCTGGATTTTCGTTTGCAAACATTCAGCTTAAATTCAGTTTACGTATTCCGCATTTTATTGTATAATATATGCATGCATAATTAAACTCAAAGGGGGATTAATTCATGAAAGCTTATACAGGCGACAAAATCAGAAACGTGGCCATTGTAGGTCATGGTGGGGCCGGAACCACATCCGTTACGGAAGCCCTGCTCTATCGCGCAGGCGCCATCGACCGTATGTGCAAGGTCGAGGATGGGACCACCACCACGGACTATGAACCGGAAGAAATCAAACGCGGCGTATCCGTTAACGCCACCTTGGCGCCGGTAGAATGGCGCGACAGCAAGATCAACTTCATCGACACCCCGGGCTTCGCTGACTTCGTAGCCGAAGTGAAAGGCGCTTTCCGGGCTGTAGACAGCGCCCTGATCGTAATCAACGCCACCGCAGGCGTACAGGTTGGCACCGAGCAGTGCTGGAAGCTGGCGGAAGAAGCCGGTCTGCCCCGCATCCTGCTGGTAAACAAGATGGACCGCGAAAACGCGGACTTCGACAGCATCCTAGAGAACCTGCGCCATAAATTCGGCAAGAAAGTGCTGCCCCTGGAACTGCCTCTGGGCAAAGAAGATAAATTCGAAGGCGTCATCGACTGCGTAAAGATGAAAGCCTACCGCAAGAACGGCAACGGTTCCGATGAGATCGAGATTCCGGACGACCTGAAAGCCTATGCGGAAGACATGCATGAAAAGATGGTAGAAGCCGCTGTGGAAGCCGACGACGAGTGCATGATGCGCTATCTGGAAGGCGAAACTATTTCCGATGAGGAAATCAAGAAATGCCTGATCATGGGTATCCGTCAGGCCCACATCTTCCCCATGATCTGCTGCAGCGCCACCAAGAACATCGGCCTGGGCCGGACCATGAACGCCATCATCGACTACACCTACCCTGCCATCCTGAACGATTACAAGGTAAAAGACATTGCCACCGGCGAAGAAGTGACCCGCGACGCAGGCGCCCCCATGGCTGCCCTGGTGTTCAAGACCACCTCTGACCCGTTCGTAGGCCGTCTGAGCTTCATCCGCGTGTTCTCCGGCTCCATCAAAGCCGACAGCGTGGTTTACAACTCCAGCCGTGAAAAAGACGAACGCATTGCCAACGTATTCACCATGCGCGGCAAGAACCAGATCGCCATGAAAGAAATCACCGCCGGCGATATCGGCGTAACCTCTAAATTACAGTTCACGGTAACCGGCGATACCCTCAGCGATAAGGCCAACCCGGTTCTCTTCGCTCCCATCGCCTTCCCGCTGCCCATGTACACCCGTGCGATCTTTGCCAAGAAGAAAGGCGAAGAAGACAAGATCTCCAACGCCCTGACCCGTCTCATGGACGAAGATCCCACCATCATCATGAGCCGCAACCCGGTGACCAAGGAAATGCTGGTAAGCGGTATGGGCGACCAGCACATCGAAATCATCATGGAGCGCATGAAACGGAAATTCGGCGTGGAAGCCGACCTGCGTGCGCCTCAGGTTGAATACCGTGAGACCATCCGCGGCAAAGCCCATGTACAGGGCAAACATAAGAAACAGTCCGGCGGCCACGGCCAGTACGGCGACGTTGTGATCGATATGGAACCCCTGCCGCCGGGAAGCGGTTTTGAGTTCGTAGACAAGATCTTCGGCGGCGCGGTACCCCGTCAGTACATCCCCGCTGTGGAAAAAGGCATGCAGGAATGCATGCAGCACGGCATCCTGGCCGGTTACCCGGTTGTGGACGTGCGCATCACCCTGGTAGACGGTTCCTACCATCCGGTTGACTCTTCGGAAATGGCCTTCAAGACCGCTTCCAGCATCGCTTTCAAGAAGGCGATGGAAGAATCCAAACCCGTTCTGATGGAACCCTACTACAACCTGTATGTTCTCTGCGCCGAGAGCATGATGGGCGACGTTATCGGTGACCTGAACTCCAAGCGCGGCCGTATCCTCGGCATGCAGAGCGTGGAAGAAGGCATCAGCCGTGTAGAAGCCCAGGTTCCTTATGCGGAGATCATGGAATACGCCGTTGACCTGCGGGCTCTGACCCAGGGCATGGGCACCTTCGAAATGAAGTTTGACCATTACGAAGACGTTCCGGCCAAGATGGCGGAAAAGATTATCGAAGAGAGAAAGAAAGAAGCGGAATAAGCGGTAAAGATTGTAACCCCTGAATAAAAGCAAAACTGCCGTGCAATAATGCACGGCAGTTTTTTTGTTTATTAACAGATTATACAGTTACCAGGTATTCCGTTCACTACTCCCCTGTTCCTGCTTTTTTCCACAATTCGACAAAGTGATGGGTAGGCCCGTGGCCTTTCCCTAAGGCGATGCCATGCCGGATGGCGGTGGTTACATAGTCTTTGGCTGCTTTTACGGCTTCTGCAAGGCGCATGCCTTTTGCCAGGCTCGATGCTAAAGCGCTGGACAGTGTGCAGCCGGTACCGTGGGTATGCTGGGTCTGGATACGGGTGCCGGGCAGCCAGGTTCCCTCTTTGCCATCGTACAGGTAGTCGTCTGCCCTGCTGCCTTCCAGATGCCCGCCTTT
>CAMHDS010000165.1 GCA_946183925.1 uncultured Fibrobacter sp.
ACTTTTTTGAAATTTTTTTCTTTTTTTTTCAAAAAGGTATTGACAAGGAAAAAATCTGTCATTATACGCGTGCGACCTTCGCTTGTTACTTTGTCTGTGAAAACGGGTCGTTTTTTGATTTCATAACTTAATGATAATCAAAGTTTTGATAAAAGTTTTTGATAAGAACGTTATAGTTCTGTTGTCGGAAAAATTTTTCATTTTGATACAAGGCGAAAAGATTTTTGTCGGAAAATTTTTTTGAAAATTTTTTGAAAAAATTTTTCGGAGCGAGCAAAAACTTCTGCCGAAAAACAAAAAACGTCCGTCGAAAGACTCGTCGGACGCAAAAAATTTATTTGCAAGAGGAAAATTTCTTGCAGCTGGAATTATAGCGCGGGATTTTTCACGCTGTCGATGTATTTCTTGAATCCTTCTACGCCCAGGTCGAACATGTTCACGAACTTGGTGGCGAAGGGCGGAATCTTTTTCTGGTGCATGCCCAGGGCGTCGTGCATCACCAGCACCTGGCCGTCGGTATAGCGCCCGCCGCCGATGCCGATGGTGGCGGCCTTCACCTCCCGGGTGATTTTTGTGCCCAGTTCTTCGGGAATGTGTTCCAGCACCAGCTCGAAACAGCCCAGGTTGTCGACAAAGCGGGCGGCCTGCTCGATGGCGCGTGCTTCTTCTTCCGTCTTTCCCTTCTGCTTGAAGTTTTCCGCCGTCTGGGGGAGCAGTCCCAGGTGAGCGCACACGGGAATGTCGTGACCGCAGAGGAATTCCAGCACTCCCTGGGGAGTTCCTTCCAGCTTGACGCTGGCAGCACCCAGGTCCAGAAACCGGCGGGCGTTATCGTAGGCCGTCTGCGGGTCCTTGTCGCTCAGGTAGGGCATGTCGGCCACCACGTGGGTGTTGGGGGCGCCCCGGCATACCGCTCCCACGAAGATGAGCATCTCGGTCATGCCCACGTCGCGGGTGGTCTTGTAGCCCAGCATGGTGTTGGCGAGGCTGTCGCCTACCAGAATCTGGTCGATGCCTGCGGCCTCCGCCATTTGGGCGAAGGCGTAGTCGTAGGCGGTGACCATGGAAATTTTTTCACCCTTGGCTTTCTTTTCGGTTATGTCTTTGGGGTTGAGCATAGTTTTCGAATCTCCTGTAGCCATTGGAGGGAATGTATTTCCTTCAAGAAGCCGATGTGGTTCCTAAGATAGGAAATTAAGGCGTTCTCGGTATATTGGAAATCTTGAAAGGGCAAGTTCCTGTGGAGTGCCCAGAATCCGTCCAGGGTTTCCTTCTTGGCGCGGGGGGAGGCGACTCCCAGGCAGTCCTTGCACAGGAACGTCCCCGATTCCGGTGAAAAATCCGCCGCCGGTTCCGTCAGGGGCTTTTCGCAGCGCCCGCAGGCGCCAAGTTCCAGATGGTAGCCCCACATTTCGCAGGTGGCAAGGAGCCAGCGGGCGAAGGCGCCGTCGGCAAGGTCTCTGCTGTCCAGTTCCGCAAGCGATGCTTCCAGATGCTGGAATTCCTCGTCCAGGGGCACGCCCTGGGGGGCGTAACGCAGGATCATTTCCGCCATCACCTGGGCCTGTGCCAGGTGCAGCAGGTCGCCCCGCATGGATTCGTGCCAGCGGAGAAGCGTGGCCTCCTTGACGAACTGCAGTTCGGCATTCGGGTTGTGCTTGAACACCACCTCCGCAAGAGCGAGCGGGTCCAGGGCGCCCCTGAAAGGCGACTCCTTCCGCTTTCCGCCCTTCACGATGAAGGACACGATCCCGCATTCCTCCGTCAGGGCCTTCACGATCCAGCTGGAATCGCTGTAGGGGTAACGGTGGAGGACTATGGACTTGGATTTGATCATGTCAGGTATTAGGGGTTAGGTCTTAGGTTTTAGGGATATAATCGCGGCCATGCCGCCCTACAAAGATGCGTGGAGCGCATGATACTTCGCCTAAAACCTATAACCTACAACCTGTGACCTATTTCACCGGGAACGGAGGCCAGCCGAACTTCTGTCCGCCTACCACGTGCAGGTGGATGTGGAAAACGGTCTGGCCCGCATCTTCCTTGCAGTTGAACACGAAACGGGCGCCGGACTCCTCGAGGCCCAGGTCCTTGGCGATTTGCTGGCCGCGGTAGAGCAGCTTGCCCACCAGCTCGGCGTCTTCGGGCTTCATGTCCATGAGGGAGGCGATATGGCGCTTGGGGACCACCAGAAAGTGGACGGGGGCCTGGGGTGCCACGTCGTAGAAGGCGAACACGTCGTCGTCTTCGTAGATTTTCTTGGAAGGGATTTCTCCCTTGATGATTTTACAGAAAAGGCAGTTTTCGCTCATAGTGTATATTAATATAGTAAAGGGGTTAGGGGCTAGGATCTAGGATTTAGGGGTTTGAGGCGTGTCCGGAGGGACAGTACCAAATGAGGACGCCGAACGGTCGTCGTGAGCAACAAGTCCCCAGTATTAACTGGGGGCGGTTGCGAGAGTGAGGCGTGTCCGGAGGGACAATACCAAATGAGGACGCCGAACGGTCGTTACCGTGAGCAACAAGTCCCCAGTATTAACTGGGGGCGGTTGCGAGAGTGAGGCGTGT
>CAMHDS010000166.1 GCA_946183925.1 uncultured Fibrobacter sp.
GGTTCTCATTCACGATATGGCTGAACTGCTGGCAGATAATCAACCAGATGGCATCCGGCGTCAAGACAACGGGACGATGCTGGCACCAAGCCTTCAGCAGCATCTGAAATAAAACGTCCTCTCCGATATCGTATAGGTTGTCCACATCGGCAAAGCTGTTGGTCAGGATTTCAGTTTCCCAGTCTGAAGAGAAATCGTTGTCAATACTCTTGTTAAGGTCGAGGGCCAACTTGGATCCTGTCGTTTTCCAACCACAATGATTGTTTGGAAGGTCCACTTCATCAACGGCGAACGTAATGCGACCTTCTTCCTGGCTCAGAATCAACCGGGCAGGCTGGGCAGACAGAAAAGTGCAAGCAATCAAGCCAATGGATATGAACATAAAACGTTTAATCATCCAGAATTACGGTTTATCGATGTAAAGATAAGACAATCAGCCGAAAAGAAAAAGGGCACTAGTCCCTTTTCCAATAGCGTTACTTCACAATCTTATATTCATCGACCCCCGGAATCGAAGCAAGTCCGGTTTCTTCGAGGTGTATCTGTCAGGCAAGGTCGAAGATGCGTTGTACAAGTCTCGCTTGTGCACCAAAATGCATCTCTGGCTGGGGTTTTCTGCTCAAGTCTTCCGGAATCGGGCGGATAATCGACCAAATCCACGAGACTTGTACATGGAATCGTCATTCTGTCGATGTTTTCCTGTACAAGCGAGACATGTACACGAGCCGAGCAGCGCAAACCAGCCGGCGCACATGTACGGCCATCAATGAGGATTGTCATTCGTCCGTAATGGTCACCGCTTTCTCTCCGATGGTCTGCATCTCTCCTTCGTCCATGGTGATTGTGACCCGGCGTCTGCTCCACCACTGCGTGGGCCATCCGGTGGCCAGGTCGATTTCCTTCTCGAGTGAAACCCTCAGGAAGGACGCCCGTAGTCATGCTGAGCATGGATTCAGTAATGGATTCGGGACGTGTTGATGGTCACAAAGTCGGTTTTGCCGTTTCCGTCGTTGCAGAGAAGGACGAGCCGGACTCCTTCCAGGAAAGGGATGGCGTCTCCAAAGGCGTGCGCGTCTTCAAAACGCATGGGCGCGGCAAACTGCACGGTATGGGTCGTGTGGTCTGTGACGGAGATTTCTTGCACAAAGGTACATAAAAAGAGACAAGTCTCTCTTCAAATGGAAACGACCGATAAAATCGGTTTACGAAGAAATCACGAAGAAAAAAGACCCAGCACCTCCTCCCGGTATTTCCGGGAGATGGGGAGTTGGGTTTCGCCGATGGAAAGGAGATCCACGTCAACGCCGGTAACTACGGCCTTGTTCACCAGGTAGGACCGGTGAATCCGGATGAAATGGGGCTTCAGGATGGCTTCCCAGCGGGAGATGGGGGTGATGTTCCGGAAGCACCGGCCTTCGGTCGCGTAAACGACGGTGGCGTCATCGTTGGATTCCACGTACAGAATCTCCTCGACAGGGAGGGTTATCGGCTTCCGGCCCGAGGTGAACGTGATGGGAACAGGAGGAGTCGGACGTTTCTTGCCCAGCCAGGATTCGAAGAAATAGCCGCCCGTCGCCAGGATGGTCAGGATCAGCGTGATGAAGAGCGGATTCGTCAGGATGAGCGGGATGGCGCTCGTCGGCGGGTAATCCCGGAGAAACCCGATGTAGCGGTCGGCAAGGAAGAACAGCATGATCTCCGCAATCAGGATGCCCAGGACGATGCAGGCGGAATCCTTGATCCCCGCCCATTTGTTCTTGAAATGGACCTTCGGGAAAAAATACCGGGCTGCCAGGGCGCCGGGCAGGAACATGGTGCCGATGAGCAGGGCTTCCGCGAAACTGTATCCCAGGCTGGTGACGATGATCGACACCACGAGGATGGACAGCACCCAGTAAGATATGACCAGCAGTCGTTTCATTGCAGTTGCAAATGTAACAAAAAACTGTTTCGTTGTCCATCCAAAAGGGGAAATTGGGGATTTAACCGGCCGGCTCGGGGTTTCGGCTTGCGGGCCGTCGTGCTTTCCTTTACTTTTGCCGCAGAAAGTTTAACCCCAAATCCATTTGCCTTATGACCAAATTGTTAACCTGGTTCGTTGAAGGCGGTCCTGTCTTCATGTCCATCCTCACCGTTCTTCTCGTCGCCCTTTTCTTCGCCGCCTGGAAAGCGCCCCGCTGGGTGAAGGAAATCGGAGCCCTGGCTTTGCTGCTCGGCTTCCTGGGGATGATTCTGGGGCAGCAGCAAGTATTGTCGTACTTGCAAAGCGTTGCCGTCGAAAAAGGAGAAGGTGTCACCGGTCTCTTTGACCTGACCGCCCCCCGCATTCTCCTGGGCGGTCTGAAAATCACCCTGATTCCCCTCATCTACGGCGCCATCATCGACATGGTCGCCATCGTCGTGAGCATCGTCCAGAAACCGCGCTTATAAATGTCCGGCACCGCGGACGGAGTGCTGTACAAATCGCGTTAGTCTCGCTTGTACACTAAAAGACATCTCTGGACAGGTTTTTCTGCTCAAGTCTTCCGGAATCGGGCGGATAATCG
>CAMHDS010000167.1 GCA_946183925.1 uncultured Fibrobacter sp.
CAGGTATTCCTTGCCGAAGGTAAAGCGCTGGGCGTTGTAGGCGATGTTCACCACGTCGGGCACGGGCTCGTGGGCAAGCTTTGCAATGGCACGCACCGCCGCATGCTTCATGTGTTCGTTGATGCAGGTGGCTCGCACGTCCAGGGCACCGCGGAAAATGTAGGGGAAGCCGATAACGTTGTTCACCTGGTTGGGGTAATCGCTACGGCCCGTCGCAAAAATCAGGTCACCACGGCTGGCCATGGCCTCTTCGTAGCTGATTTCGGGAGTGGGGTTCGCCAGCGCAAAGACGATGGGCTGGTCGGCCATGCTGCGGACCATCTCGCGAGTCAAAATGTTGCCTTTCGAAAGCCCCACGAACACGTCGGCACCCTTCATGGCATCTTCAAGAGTCTCGATGTCGGTGCGGTCGGTAGCAAAGAAGGCCTTTGCCTCGGTGAGGCCCTTGCGGTCCTTGCGGATGACGCCCTTGCTGTCGCACATTACCAGGTTCTCTTTCTTGAGACCCAGCGACAGGTACAAGCGGGTGCAGGCGCAGGCGGCAGCGCCGGCTCCATTCACCACCATCTTCACGTCGCGGATGCTTTTGCCCGCCACCTCGATAGCGTTCAGCAGGCCCGCCGAAGAAATGATGGCTGTGCCGTGTTGGTCGTCGTGCATCACGGGAATGTCTAGCTCCGCCTTGAGGGTGTCCTCGATTTCGAAACATTCCGGAGCCTTGATATCTTCCAGGTTGATGCCGCCAAACGTTGGGGCGATTCCCTTCACGATTTCGATGAACTTCTTCGGGTCCTTCTCGTTGATTTCGATGTCAAAGACGTCGATGCCCGCGTAAATCTTGAAAAGCAGGGCCTTTCCTTCCATCACCGGCTTGCCCGCGAGGGCGCCAATGTCGCCCAGTCCGAGTACTGCGGTACCGTTACTGATTACCGCCACCAGGTTGCCCTTGCCGGTGTATTCGTAGGCCAGGTTGTTGTCCCTCTCGATTTCGAGGCAGGGTACAGCCACGCCCGGAGTGTAGGCGAGGCCCAGGTCCGTCTGGGTGCTATGGGGCTTGGTCGGCACAATCTCAATCTTGCCGGGCTTGCCCATGGAATGGTATTCCAGCGCCTGTTCCTTCAAATCTTTACTCATCTTGACTCCTTTCCGTCGGATCAACCCCGCGGAACTTCAATTTTCGGCGCCAAATTTAGTAAAAGGCGAGTGCAGCGCCAACACTTGTGTTGGCATTGCCGAGCCGTACTAAATGCGTTCCGTAGGGACGCAAATATAGAAAAAAGTTTACAAAGTCCCAAGGGGCTCTTGATGGGATAAAGGGGGGGGGAAGCCTCCCCAATACCCCGTCGAACGGGACGCCATGTACGAGACTTTCGGGTAGAGTCAAATTCTCTGGACAAACTCTTCGGCTTTAGTTTCCAAAAGCTTCAAATTCAGACATCTCTTATGGATATGGTATGTCTCCGAAGCAAAGCACTTGCCTCTTAAAATCCTTGCATTTTCAACAATTCTTTCTTCGTTCCTATTGACCCAGGCAAGTTCCTGTCTCAATAACACGAGATATTTACTTTTTTCTGATGCACTTCCGTAGGCATCATTATTTAGAATTGAAGTTACGTCTAGCGGCGTAGCCTGGGCTACGGGAACAGGCACTATGTGTTTCAAGTCTATGACTGCAGCCGGTTTCTTTTTCCGCTTTTCCTCATCGGTTTCATTGTGTAAATACACCTTGTAAAATAGGTTCGTTTCTTGGAAATCAATGTGTTTTTGTTTACCCGATGATATTGGGGCATAATAATCAACCTGATTGACCGTAAACAATTTACCGAAGAAGGGCTTAAATTTACCCCCATAACCGTCCAATGAAGGAACAAAGGGGTCAAACTCTCTGAGATAATCAAGATACGCCTTGTCTAGCAGATACCACTGCATTTTCCCTCCAAAAAAAATAGATGTGATGAATAATTCATCACATCTAGGAATAAGAAATTAAGCAGGTTTTTACGGAACCTGGAAAACCGTCATTAGGCACTCTTTTACGGGGAGTTTGAGAACCGTCATTACACGGATTTTTTACGGAACCCGTGAAACCGTTCACTTCAAATATACATAAACATCTCGCCACAGTCAACACCTTTCGCAATCCTCTTTCGCCCGATATGCCGCAAAAAGCGTGCCAATAACAAAAACAGCGATTTCAAACTAATTTCGCCATTGAAGCAAAAAAGAGAAACTGATTAATCACTTTTTAAGCAGTGATTAATGACTAAAAACACTTGAAATACAAAGGGGGATGCCTCCCCCTCGTCAAAGCCTTGCCCAACCATTGTCATGCCCGCTGTCATTCTGGAGCGAAGCGATAGAATCACGGGCATCTCCGACCCTAACCAGCATCACCATTAAGCAATAGGGCAAGTCTTTGCCTACCCCCTCTCCTAGGGGCATGCGCCCCTAAAACCCCCGTAAATAATCCGAGTCTCAAGGGCACAGTCGCCTGCAAAAAAGACCGTC